>JAFXFO010000003.1 GCA_017520425.1 Lachnospiraceae bacterium
TCATTATAACGGAAAGGTGATTTTTTTGTATAACAAACACTGCGCACCCGCATAGCGGGTGGTTGTATGTTTCGTGCGTACGTCGTTTCTCTTTCGGAGAAACTCGTAGCTACGCACTCAACCAGGCTAAAGCCCATAATCAAAAAACCGGCATGGCCAAAAGACCATGCCGATTTATATTTCTATTTCTCTTTTGCAATTTCCAACAATTCTTCCAAGGTATATACCGGAGCTTCATACTTCTCACCGCCATCTACCATATAAACCATACGTTTTTCTAAATCCACCTTTCTCACATCAGCAATCCAAGCAATAGGCTTCATATCCTTATCTAACACATAACAGCCTTCATAGCCCAGCAAATAAGTATATCCTGAAGCATCCGTACCCAGATACCAGTCTGTACTGTTTGCACCTTCAATGGTATTCAGAACCTTTTTCCCGGACACATCATAGATTACCAAATCATTATCCCAATAATGTACAATACAATACTTACCATCTTCACTATGATACATCTTATAAATGTATTCCGGTCTTTCCAAGCCGTATGAAAGGGCTGTTTCTGAAGCATTGGCACCGTATAGCTTCTCCACTACTTCCGGATATTCCACTTCTTCGGCAATTTCTTTTACATCAGGTCCGCATTCCGCGGTATAAACAATGAATTTATTATCTTTTGCTGCCTGAATAACCATACCGTATACCGTATGGAATGCATAAGAATTCTTAAGGGATTTACATTCCAAACGGGCACTCATATCATAGCAGCCCATAAACTCCCGGCTAACCACTGCCATACCACCGTTTTCCAACAGTAATAAGTAGTTCTCGCTGTCGGTAAATGTATATACGTTTATAGCATTAGACTCTAAGGTGGTAACCAAGCTGATTTCTCCCGTCTCCATATCGATTAGTCTTGCACTACCGGTGGTGGTACAAATAAGCTGAGTACCATCTAAGATACCCGGCAAACGAAGGTCATGAGGATACAATCCCTGTAGTTTGTTTTCCCAAAGAATCTCGCCACTTTCCATAGAAATAGCTGTTACATAGGTATCGCAATCCATATATGTATTTTGATAATGAGCCAGCAGTGTATATGCCACTCCGTCTCTGATTTGAATGGCCTTCAAATTCTTTTCCCCTATATTGCAGGTGGAAAGAAGCTGGCCGCTCTCAATATTCCAAAAATACAGAGTATATTCTGTTCTTCCTTCTTCATCTTCGTAATAATAAGAATCTGCTAATATACCGTCCGTAAATACAAACGTAGAATTGCCATATCCCTGATTTTCAGGCTTTTCGATGGTCGATATTCGTTGTAAAGTATCTGCCGCATATACATCAAAACACTTATTCCATCCCTCCACGAGCAGATATTTTCCTTGCTTGTCCGAATGAAGGCCTAATACATAATCACTTTCTATCTTTTCCGTAACTTTCTTCTCTTCTATACTATAAACGGATACGTTTTTGTCCTCATCAATAAAAGCAAAGCGGTTCCCTTCCAGAAAAGCTTCTGCCCAATCGCTGCTATACGAATTATCACGACGAATCACTGTTGCAACTTCTTCTCTTTTTTCTAAATCAAAGAGCGTTAAAGCCCCTGTGGAATCCACTAAAGCCACTACATTTCCATTCGGTGATACATTCATATATTCTATTCTGCCGGACATCTCATATTGATATCCCGCTTTATATACAGCTCCCGTATCATAAGCTCGCAAACTGTCCGTTAAAATATACTGCGCTTCCGGCGTATAGGGTAACTTGATACCGTCGCTTTCTGTCAGCGCTTCTACCGCGGTCTTAATGGCACTCTTGTTATCTCCCGCCTCATAATAACCGGTAGCCAGCTCTGCCAAGGCTAACGCTTGGCGATATGCCAACTCTTCATTCTGTTTGGTAATTTCCACATTTTGCTTCTGAATCTCGTCAGACTTGGCCTGGATTTCCTTCGACTGTTCCAAAATCTGTTCGGACTGCACCTCTATCTGCTCCTTCTGCTCCTTAATGCGCATAGCAGTCATGGCACTGTATACACCAAAGGCCAGACATCCCACACCAATCAAAAGAGAGGCTGTCACAATACGACGCATTCTGCGTTCTCTGTGGCGCTGACGCAAATCATCATAAGCCACACCGAATATAGCCGCTAAAACCCTCAAAATTTCGGTTTTCATGGCTTTAGCCACGCCTTTCTTATCCTTGCCGTTTTTGCCTCTAAAATCGGCCGCTAGGGGCTCTACAGGCTCCTTCACTATCTCAATGGTACCATCAGCTGCTTTTACCTCTACATTTTTGTATAAAAGCTCCTCCGGAAATGACTCTGCAGGCTCTCCTTCAATCAATACTGCAAGTACATGCTCTCTTCCTCGCAGAGAAATAAAGGTTTCAATTTCCTTTTTACACCACATGGATTCCGGCAATCTGGGGGAACAAATTACAATCAACCATTCGCTGCTCTGCAAAGCTTCCACTATGGGTTCTTCCAGGTTATTGGTTAAAGGAAGTTCTTCCCTATCTCGGAATACTCTTTCAAGCTTTGTTTTCTTACCCTTAAGCTTCTTAGCAACACTTCTCGGTAGCTTATAAGCCTCTAACTGCTTAATCAGTTTCTCTGCTACAAACTTATCCAGTTCTGTATGCCGGTAGCTGATAAAGGCATCATATCTGTATTTTCTCTCTTCCATGGTTATCCCTCTTTCCCATAAAGCGTTATTTTTTGTATCATAATTATCATATCTGAATCTCTAGGGAAATACAAGTGCGGAATTTGCTACGATTCCTCCTATAAATATGTGAAATCCTGCACGATTGCTTTATTATCTGCCTTTAAGTATCAAAAAAGCAGGTCTGAATATCTCAAACCTGCTTTTTGAAATCATAAATTAAACTAACTCAAGTACAACTTCCATAGCTGCGTCACCCTTACGCTGACCAATCTTGATGATTCTGGTGTAACCACCCTTACGGTCTGCATACTTAGGTGCGATTTCGTCAAACAACTTAGCTACTAAGTCAACTTCCTTGGTATTTTTCTTCTTTCCAGCTGCTTCAGCGGGAACTTCCACTACGGGATATAATACCTTTAACATCTGACGACGAGCATGTAATCTGGAAGGAAGATCCTTCTTGATTTCCTTTTCGATGGTTTCGAACTTAGTTACCTTCTTGCCATCAACAACTTCCTTTACTCTCTTGCCATCTTTGTCCTTTACAGGAACCTTAGCCTGAACCTTAGTCATTTCGAAGTTGTCTTTTTCCTTAACTGCCAATGCGATTAAACCTTCAGCAATCTTAGCTACTTCCTTAGCCTTTGCTTCGGTGGTAACAATCTTACCGTTGTTTAATAATGCAGTTACCTGGTTTCTTAATAATGCTTTTCTCTGTGCAGATGTTCTGCCAAGCTTTCTATACTTTGCCATGATTTATTCCTTTCTCCGTTCATGGTACATCCGGCTATGCTCTTTGGACTTACTTACCGAATGCATGTGCACAGCTTTCGCTGCATAATAGTGTCCATTTAGAGAAACCACCCATTCACTCTTTGGATTTACAAAGGGTGGCTCTTATGTTTAGTCCTCGCTGGGATTCAACTGAAGTCCCAACTCTTTTAATTTTGCTAATACTTCTTCCAAAGATTTACGTCCTAAGTTACGAACTTTCATCATATCTTCTGAAGTTTTATTGGTTAACTCTTCTACAGTATTGATACCTGCTCTCTTCAAGCAGTTGTAGGAACGAACAGATAACTCTAATTCGTCGATACTCATCTCTAATACTTTTTCCTTCTCGTCGTCTTCTTTCTCAACCATAACTTCTGCATTCTTTGCATTTTCAGAAAGGTTGATGAACAGACTCAAGTGCTCGCTAAGTACCTTTGCTGCTAAACTAACAGCTTCATCCGGAACTAAGGTTCCATTGGTATGAACGTCAAGTGTTAATTTATCATAATCAGTAATCTGGCCTACACGGGTATTCTGTACTGTTACGTTAACTCTTTCTACAGGTGTGTAGATAGAATCAATTGCAATTACTCCGATGGGTAAATCTTCGCGCTTGTTCTTATCAGCACTTACATAACCTCTGCCCTTAGTAATGGTCAGCTCCATGTAAAGCTTTGTGTTCTTGCCACTTAAGGTAGCAATCACGGTATCCGGGTTGAGAATCTCTATATCCTGGTCTACCTGAATGTCAGATGCACGAACAACGCCTTCTCCTTCATACTCAATGTATGCGGTCTTAGCTTCGTTGGTCTCGCTACTGTTCTTAATAGCAAGGCTCTTGATGTTCATGATGATTTCTGTTACATCCTCTTTTACTCCGGGAATAGAGCTGAATTCATGTTCTACACCTTCAATCTTTACCTGGCTTACTGCTGCACCCGGTAATGATGAAAGCATGATTCTTCTGAGAGAGTTACCAAGTGTGATACCATAACCTCTTTCCAAAGGCTCAACTACGAATTTTCCGTACTTCTTATCTTCTGAGATTTCAACTACCTCAATATTTGGTCTTTCAAAATCGAACACTGCAAATACCCTCCTTTACGAACCTGTTATATTAATTATTTAGAATACAACTCGACGATAAGCATTTCATCTACAGGAACATCAATCATCTCTCTGGTAGGAAGATTCTTGATGGTACCCTTTAAGTTTTCCATATCTACGTCCATCCATTCAGGAACAAGTCTGCCACCGGTCACTTCGATGATATCCTTGTATCTCTGTAAAGACTTAGACTTCTCTCTGATTTCGATAACATCGCCAGCCTTGATTAAGTAAGAAGGAATGTTTACCTGCTTACCGTTTACCAAAACATGCTTGTGATCTACGATCTGTCTTGCTTCTCTTCTGGTTCTTGCAAAGTTCATTCTGAAAATTACGTTATCTAATCTGGTTTCCAGCATGATCATAAGGTTTTCACCGGTCATACCTTTCATTCTGTCAGCCTTCTCATAGTAGTTTCTGAAAGGCTTCTCTAATACACCATAGATAAACTTTGCTTTCTGCTTTTCTCTTAACTGAAGGCCATATTCACTTACCTTCTTACCTGCTCTTGCATTGGTTCTGTTAGACTTCTTGTCATAACCCAATACCATAGGCTCAAGGCCTAATGTTCTACATCTCTTCAGTACGGGAACTCTATTAACTGCCATTTTTCTTATCTCCTTTTTAGATGTTTACAATGCCTAAGCTCGTTTACGTGCTATTGGCACCTTCTTCCAACATTATTAGTTACAATTGCTAAGCGACATACTCGAAAATCACGCTACTACGCAGCGCAGGCACTTCGTGCCTCCCAATTTTCTCGTGTCTGCGTCGGTCGAAAACAAATGCCAGCTTTGCTGTCGCTTGTTTTCGTTCCTCCTTGACTAAACGCGACGACGCTTAGGAGGACGACATCCGTTATGAGGAACGGGTGTTACGTCACGAATACTTAAAACTTCAAGACCGCAAGCAGCTAATGCTCTGATTGCAGCTTCACGTCCTGAACCAGGACCCTTTACAAAAACGTCAACGGTCTTCAGTCCATGGATCAAAGCAGCTTTAGTAGCTGTTTCGGCTGCCATCTGAGCAGCATATGGAGTAGATTTCCTTGAACCTCTAAAACCAAGACCACCGGCACTTGCCCAGCTAAGAGCATTACCTTCAGCATCTGTTAAGGTAACAATAGTATTGTTAAAAGATGCCTGAATATGTGCCTGTCCACGTTCAACGTTTTTCTTGACACGCTTCTTTGTTACTTTCTTTGCAACTTTCTTTGCCATTTTAAACTAACCTACTTTCTTTCTTCTTAAATAATTGGTTACTAACTCGAGAATCCAAATGCTTCGCATTTGAAGTGCTTACGCACTTAGTGATTCTCTCGTGAAAACATCAGGTAAAAACAAATAGTTGCTATGCAACTGCTTGTTTTTCTGCAGATGTTTTCTATTTCTTCTTATTAGCAACAGTTCTCTTAGGACCCTTACGAGTTCTAGCATTTGTCTTTGTCTTCTGTCCACGTACAGGAAGACCCTTACGATGACGGATACCACGATAGCAACCGATTTCCTGAAGTCTCTTGATGTTAAGAGCGATTTCTCTTCTCAAATCACCTTCGGTCATAATTCCCAAAGTTTCAATTGCTTCGGTAATCTTCTTTACTTCATCGTCAGTAATGTCTCTGACACGAGTATCAGGATTTACACCTGCTTCTGCTAAAATCTTGGTTGCACTTACTCTACCAATACCATAGATGTAAGTTAAACCGATTTCAATACGTTTTTCTCTAGGTAAGTCAACACCTGCGATACGAGCCATTTACGTTTCCTCCATTTTCTTTTTGTGAAACTCTTTGTTTCACTTATGCCCCATTGGTCTGTTAGTCGGGCATTTAATAGTTACTAATTGATTGGGGTTCTCACCCAATCGGACGTTAAATCTGTTCCGATTCATCCAAGACGACCTTCATTCCGGTCTAAATGTTTCTTTGTTCAGCACTCTCTCGGAGAACCATTCGCCTTGGTATCAAGAAGTAATCATCCGTAAGCTCTAATTCCACAATTATGATAAACAGTACCTTCTAATAAGAAAGGACTTTTCAAAAATACTGTTTCAGCCGCACATAATTTTTAGACAAGAACTCACTACTTGAATCCATGTGGTTTCCCACACCCATTCAAATTAATGATTATCCCTGTCTCTGTTTGTGTTTCGGATTTTCACAGATAACTCTAATACGTCCTTTTCTTTTAATGATTTTGCATTTTTCGCAAATTGGTTTTACTGATGATCTAACCTTCATGTTAAACCCTCCTTTCAAAAAAGACCGTTTTACATTATAACACAGCATTTTTGCAAATGCAAGTGGTTATGTACATGTTTTTTCTTGATTTTCAAGTTTTTTCATACAGTGACTCCACGTAACGTTGTTACATGGAGTCCTTTTAAAGAAATCACCTGATTACAGTCCGTCCTTACTTATCTCTCCAAATAATTCTGCCCTTTGACAAATCATAAGGTGACAGCTCCAGGGTCACCTTATCCCCGGGTAAAATTCGAATAAAGTTCTGACGAAGCTTTCCGCTAATATGTGCAAGTACACGATGACCATTTTCCAATTCTACCTGAAACATGGTATTGGGTAACTTCTCAACTACAGTTCCTTCAATCTCAATTACATCACTTTTGGACATATCCTTCCTCCTTTCTCTTATCCTGCATTTTTATGACATATTTGATTTCATGATCAAATACTTTTTCTTTCTTCAGCAACCGTTCATACATCTCATCCGGCACCATGGCATTACACAGGGATAAATGCTTTATGGATTTCTTCTTGCATTTTTGCATGGTATGGAATTGTCCGTCACACAAGTAACAGAATCTTTCATCCGCATCCGCTATTACATAACATTTCCCTTGATCGTGACCGGCCTTTGATACTGCAAATTTACCAATCCAATCCTTCATGAGTTTCGACCTTCCTTCCTAATACAGGTCTGTCTTTAGTATAAGGTAAGGATTTCAGGTTCTCCGTCCGTAATCAACACAGTATTCTCATAATGTGCTGATAAAGAACCATCCTCGGTCACAACCGTCCAGTCATCATCCAGCCACTCCACATCAGCGCGTCCCATATTGATCATAGGCTCTATGGCTAATGTCATACCGGCACGTAACTTGGGTCCTCTTCTGAGCTGTGCAAAATTCGGAATCTGCGGATCCTCATGCAACTTGGTACCAATACCGTGACCTACCATCTCCCGCACGATACCGTATCCGAACTGCCGTACATAAGCATCAATGGCATTGGATATATCATGTAAATGATTTCCTTCTTTTGCCATCTTTATACCTTCAAAAAAGCTCTGCTTCGTAACTTCAATCAGTTTCTTTGCCTCAGGGCTGATTTCGCCTACTCCGTGAGTTCTTGCTGCATCTGAGTGGAATCCCTTATAAATCAATCCGGCATCCAGACTTACGATATCACCTTCCTGCAAAATCCTCTTCTTATTGGGAATTCCGTGTACCACTTCGTCATTAACTGATACACAGATGGATGCGGGATAGCCGTGATAATTCTTGAAATTAGGAATACATCCCAGTTTACGGATGGTCTTATCCCCCAGAATATCAATATCCATAGTTGACATACCCGGGCGGATGGCCTCCTCCATCTCCTTGTGTACAATGGTAAGAAGCCTGCACGACTCCCTCATGAGCTCTATTTCTCTTTCTGACTTTATTGATATGCCCATAATTGCTTCCTTTCCGGTCAATTTCCGGGGATTAACCCAGAATTGCTACGATAGCAGCAAATACATCAGCCATATCCACTGTTCCGTCCACTTCCTTCAATACACCCTTTTCGGTATAGAAGTCGATTAACGGCTGAGTCTGATCGTGATATACTTTCAAACGATTCAGTACTGTTTCAGGCTTATCATCATCACGAAGAATTAATTCCTGACCGCATACATCACAAATACCCTCTTTCTTAGGGGGAACATGCTCAATATGATAGGTACCGCCGCAACCTACACAAGCTCTTCTTCCTGACATTCTTCTTACAATGTTCTCATCCGGAACATCCACATTGATTGCAAAGTCGATTTTTTCATTCAACTTATTCAATGCATCATCCAAAACCTTTGCCTGAGGAATGGTTCTGGGGAAACCGTCCAATACATAACCGTTCTGACAGTCATCCTGAGCCACACGGTCA
This sequence comes from Lachnospiraceae bacterium, assembly GCA_017520425.1. GTDB lineage: Bacteria > Bacillota > Clostridia > Lachnospirales > Lachnospiraceae > Acetatifactor. Next base: position 8,722 of record JAFXFO010000003.1, read on the forward strand.
AGTAAAATCTTTACGGTCAATTCATCGGGAACCAACTGTCCCTGGTCCATATACTTCTTAGCTTCCATACCAAGCTCTGTTCCGTTCTTGATATTTGCTCTAAAAATATCTCCGGTGGACACATGAGGAATTGCATACTTTTCTGCAATCATCTTTGCCTGGGTTCCTTTTCCTGCACCGGGTGCACCTAACATAATAATCTTCATAACAACCTCCGCTATTTGTCTATTCTATGTACGCCCGCAAAATAGTCTCCCTAATTTTGCGCATACTTTTCAACATAACATTTACATTTTAACTTCAAATCAAAAAGATTGCAATATCAAAACCACCAATTTTTTTCTGATTATTTAGTCATTTTTACATTTAAAAAGAGAATGCTCATAACAGCATTCTCTTTTCATTTAATTAATCATTCAAAAATCCCTTGTAATTTCTTACTAACATCTGTGACTCAAGCTGCTTTACAGTCTCAAGTACAACGCTAACGATAATGATTAAGCTTGTTCCGCCAAAGGAAACATTTGCGTTAAACACACCGGAAAATACGAAAGGTAATACGCAGATAATAAGCAAACCGACAGCACCGATGAAAATAATGTACTTTAATACCTTATTTAAGTATTCTGTGGTAGGCTTTCCGGGTCTGATACCGGGGATAAATCCACCCTGCTTCTTCAAATTGTCTGCAACCAACATAGGATTGAAGGTAACAGATGTATAGAAATAAGCAAAGAAGATAACCAACAGCATGTAAACCACTAAACCTGCACTATACTTAATCTGCTTCGGATCACACCAATTCTGCTGATTTAAGTAATTCAAAATCTCTGCCCAAACACCGGTACCACTATTACCAACAAAGCTGGAAATAATAAGCGGTGTCTGCATAATTGACATTGCGAAAATAACAGGAATAACACCTGCGGTGTTTATCTTCAAAGGAATGTTGGAGGTCTGACCACCCACCATCTTTCTTCCCTGCATTTTCTTTGCATACTGTACAGGAATCTTACGAACACCTGCATTCAGGATAATAACCAATACTACCATCAAAATGATAACAGCAAGGATTACTACTGCTCCAAGGATTGCTGTTGCAGGAGCCTTTCCTATTACAAACTGCTTAAACAGCTGTGACAAATCCTGAGGCAATCTGGAAATAATATTGATAACCAAAACGATGGAAATACCATTTCCAATACCCTTTTCAGTGATTGTCTCACCAATCCACATAACAAACATTGCACCTGCTACTAAAGCTGCAATACATGTTATAACATTTAATGCATTATACTTTACCAAAAGTCCCTGATTACCGAAACCGATAGTCATAGCGGTTGCCTGAATCAGCGAAAGAATTACGGTAACATATCTGGTCAAAGAAGCAATCTTCTTACGTCCATCCTCTCCATCTTTCTGCATTTCCTCCAAAAACGGAATCGCAATTGTCAAAAGCTGCATAATAATGGAAGAAGTAATATAAGGACTGATATTTAATGCAAATATGGACATGTTCAGGAATGAACCACCGGTAATTGCATCAAAGAAATTAAATGCATCGCCTGTCTGTGCTGCAAACCACTGAGCAAAATAATTTCTGTTTACTCCCGGTACCGGAAGCTGTGATCCCAAACGAACCACAACCACCATTGCCAGGGTAAATAAAATCTTACTTCTGATATCTTTGATTTTAAATGCATTCTTGAGTGTTGTAAGCATATTACATCACCTCAGCACTTCCACCTAAAGCTTCAATCTTTTCTTTTGCAGATGCACTGAAAGCATCAGCCTTAACATTAAGCTTCTTGGTTAATTCTCCGTTTCCGAGTATCTTAACACCATCTCTGGGGTTCTTAACGATACCAGCTTCAATCAATGCGTTAACATCAACTGTTGCGTCGTTATCGAAGCATTCCAATGCTGATAAATTAATTGCAACGATTTCCTTAGTGTTTCTGTTCTTGAAACCTCTCTTAGGAAGACGTCTGTATAAAGGCATCTGACCACCTTCGAAACCAAGTCTGGGTGCTCCGGAACGAGCCTTCTGTCCCTTATGTCCCTTACCAGCGGTCTTACCGTTACCTGAACCGTGTCCACGACCTCTTCTAAAATTATCGCTCTGCTTAGAGCCTTCTGCGGGTCTTAAGTTGGATAATTCCATTGTGACACCTCCTTATCTGATTAAACTTCTTCTACTTTTACTAAATGTGCAACCTGACGAATCTGACCTCTTGTAGCTGCATTGTCAGGAAGGATAACGGACTTGTTTAACTTTCTAAGTCCCATAGATTCAACTGTTGCTCTGTTCTTCGGTACAGCACCAATGGTGGACTTAACCAAAGTGATTTTCAACATCTTTTCTGCCATTGTGATTCTCCTCTCTGATTCGCAATTAAGCCATAATCTCTTCTACAGATTTTCCACGATTTCTTGCTACATCTTCAGGATTCTTTAACTGGCTTAAACCAGCGATGGTTGCAAGAACTACGTTCTGCTTATTGTTTGAACCCAAAGATTTGGTACGAATATTCTTAATACCAGCAAGTTCACACACGATACGTGCAGGACCACCTGCGATGATACCGGTACCTTCAGGAGCCTTCTTTAAAAGAACGTTCGCTGAACCATACTTACCGATGAAATCATGTGTAATAGACTTATTGTCATCCATTGCGATAGTTACGATATGCTTCATAGCATCTTCTTTTCCCTTACGGATAGCTTCAGGGATTTCTACTGCCTTACCAAGTCCTGCTCCAACATGACCGTTGCCATCACCAACTACTACCAAAGCAGTGAAACGCATGTTACGACCACCCTTAACGGTTTTGGTAACTCTCTTTAAAGCAACGACCTTATCGCTTAACTCTAACTGGCTTGCATCTACGATTGTATGTCTCATAGTTTATACTTCCTTTCCTAGAATTCCAAGCCAGCTTCTCTGGCTGCATCAGCTAATGCTGCGATCTTACCCTGGTAAATGAAGCCGCCTCTATCAAATACAACTTCCTTAATACCCTTTTCGATTGCTCTTTTAGCGATTACGGTTCCTAAATATGCTGCTGCATCAACGTTATTGGTCTTCTCAAGTTCTGCCTTAACTTCCTTTTCTACGGTAGAAGCAGCTACTAAAGTATTTCCAACTGTATCGTCGATAATTTGAGCATACATATGATTATTACTTCTGAACACTGCAAGACGAGGTCTTTCAGCGGTACCGCTAAAACGGTTACGAATTTTCATGTGCTTTTTAACACGAACTTTCTGTCTAGATTCCTTACTAACCATTTTCACACTCTCCTTATCTATTATTTCTTACCAGTCTTACCAACTTTACGTCTGATAACTTCATCAGCATACTTGATACCCTTGCCCTTGTAAGGTTCAGGTCTTCTCTTATCTCTGATTTCAGCTGCATATTGGCCAACTTTTTCTTTGTCAATACCCTTAACGGTAATTACGTTTCCTTCAACAACGGATTCGATACCTTCAGGATCTTCCATCTCAACAGGATGAGAATATCCGAGAGATAATGTAAGCTTCTTACCAGCCTTAGCTGCCTTGTAACCTACACCGTTTACTTCCAACTTCTTCTCATAACCAGCAGTTACACCAACAACCATGTTGTTGATTAAGGTTCTGGTTAAACCATGAAGAGACTTCATTCTCTTCAAATCATTAGGTCTGGTAACAGTGATTTCTGCACCTTCTACCTTGATTTCCATCTCAGGAACCAATACTCTTGATAATGTTCCCTTAGGACCTTTTACAGTCACTTTGTTATTTTCTGCAATTTCTACAGTTACGCCTGCAGGAATCGCGATTGGCATTCTTCCTATACGTGACATGCCCGTACCTCCTATATTGAATATAAGTTTATAGTTATATGCACAACGGCTCGAAAACCATGTGCTTCGCACATGCGCAGCTTATGCTGCTACTTGTTTTCTCGCTGTGTGGGCGCATAAAAACAAATACATCGCTACGCTCGTGCTTGTTTTTATTGCTATTACCACACAAATGCGAGCACTTCACCACCAACACCAAGCTCACGAGCCTTCTTATCGGTGATTACTCCCTGGTTTGTAGAAACGATAGCAATACCAAGACCGCCAAGTACCTTAGGCATATCTTCTTTGCCAGCGTATACACGAAGACCCGGCTTAGAAATTCTCTTAATACCAGAGATAATCTTGTCATTCTTATCTGCGCCGTACTTTAAGGTAATATGAATTGTCTTAAAGCTTCCATCTTCTACAACATCAAATTTCTTAATGAAACCTTCTTCTAAAAGAATTTCAGCAATTGCTAACTTCATCTTAGAAGCAGGAACATCTACTGTATCATGCTTTGCAGTATTTGCATTACGGATTCTTGTAAGCATATCTGCAATAGGATCGCTATGAGTCATGATTTTATCTCCTCCTTACCAACTAGCTTTCTTAACGCCGGGAATCTGTCCCTTGTATGCTAAATCACGGAAGCAAAGTCTGCAAATTCCGTATTTTCTTAAAACTGAATGTGGACGACCACAAATATTACAACGAGTATAAGCCTGAGTAGAGAACTTAGGTTTACGCTGCTGTTTTAACTTCATTGCTGTCTTAGCCATGAGAATTTACCTCCTTATTATTTAGCGAATGGCATATTGAATAATGTCAATAATTCACGTGCTTCTTCGTCTGTCTTAGCAGTTGTTACGAAAATGATATCCATACCTCTGGTCTTGTCAATCTTATCGTACTCGATTTCAGGGAAGATAATCTGCTCTTTGATACCCAGAGCATAGTTACCTCTACCATCAAATGCATTAGGGTTTACACCTCTAAAGTCACGTACACGAGGTAATGCTAAGTTTACCAGACGATCAAGGAATTCATACATCTTCTCACCACGAAGAGTTGTCTTACATCCGATTGCCATACCTTCACGAATCTTGAAGTTAGCAACTGAATTCTTAGCCTTGGTAAGAACAGCCTTCTGTCCGGTAATGGTTTCCATATCCTTAACTGCGTTCTCTAACACCTTAGCGTTATCCTTTGCTTCGCCAACGCCCATGTTGATAACGATCTTGTCAAGCTTCGGAACTTCCATTATGTTTTTATATCCAAACTTCTTAGTCATTGCGTCAATGATCTGTTCATTGTAAAAATCTTTAAGTCTTGCGCTCACTGTCTAATTGCCTCCTTCCTCAGATTAATCAATTACAGCGCCGGTTGCCTTAGCAACACGAACCTTCTTGCCATCCTTTACTTCAAAACCAACTCTGGTAGCTTTGCCGCCAACAACGAGCATAACGTTTGAAATGTCGATAGTTGCTTCTTTCTGAACAATTCCGCCGTTAGGATTAGCCTGAGAGGGCTTTGCATGCTTAGTAATCATGTTAACGCCTTCTACCATAACCTTACCATTCTTTACATCAACGGAAAGTACTTTTCCTTCTTTACCTTTGTCTTTACCAGCGATAACCTTTACGTTATCACCCTTCTTAATCTTTAATGCTGACATGTGGCACCTCCTTATAATACTTCGGGAGCTAATGAAACAATCTTCATAAACTGTTTCTCACGAAGCTCTCTTGCTACAGGTCCAAAGATACGGGTTCCTCTAGGAGTCTTGTCATCTTTGATAATTACAGCAGCATTTTCATCAAATTTAATATAAGAACCGTCTTTACGACGAGCACCTTTTACAGAACGAACAACAACAGCCTTAACTACGTCACCCTTCTTTACAACACCGCCGGGTGTTGCATCTTTAACGGAAGCAACGATAATATCGCCGATCTGTGCATATCTTCTTGTAGAGCCACCCATAACACGAATGCAAAGTAATTCTTTAGCACCGGTGTTATCAGCAACCTTAAGTCTACTCTCTTGCTGAATCATGTTAATTCTCCTTCCAAATTATCCGCAGATTATTTAACCTTTTCTACGATTTCCACAAGTCTCCATCTCTTGTCCTTAGAGAGAGGTCTTGTTTCCATAACTTTAACGGTATCACCAATGTTGCATTCATTGTTTTCATCATGTGCCTTAAGCTTGTAAGTTTCCTTTACAACCTTGCCGTAAAGAGGATGCTTTACGTGATTTTCGATTGCAACAACGATAGTCTTATCCATCTTATTACTCACTACCTTACCGGTACGTGTTTTTCTTAAATTTCTTTCCACGATTGAATCTCCTTTCTTCGTCCGCTACGATTAAGCTCTTGCTTTTTCAGTGATTACAGTCTGGATACGAGCAATATTCTTTCTTACTTCCTTGATTCTTGCTGTGTTATCCAACTGGTTGGTAGCGTTCTGGAATCTCAAATTGAAAAGTTCTTTCTTTGCTGCTACAAGTTCCTGAGCTAATTCTGCTTCAGACTTGTTCTTTAATTCTTCAACAAATTTACTAGATTTCATTATTGTACACCGCCTTCCAAATCTGCCTTAGAAACGATTTTGCACTTACAAGGAAGCTTGTGCATAGCAAGACGTAATGCTTCGCGAGCTGCTTCTTCAGGAACGCCAGCGATTTCGAACATTACACGTCCGGGCTTTACAACTGCTACCCAGTATTCTAAGGTACCTTTACCGGAACCCATACGAGTTTCTGCAGGCTTTGATGTTACTGGTTTATCAGGGAAAATCTTGATCCAAACTTTACCTGTACGCTTTGTATAACGGGTAAGCGCAATACGAGCTGCTTCGATCTGGTTAGAACGAATCCAGCAGGGTTCTGTAGCTACAAGACCGAATTCACCGTATGAAAGGGTGTTACCTCTCATAGCTTTACCAGCCATAGAACCACGGAACTGTTTACGACGTTTAACTCTCTTAGGCATTAACATTATTGCTCGCCTCCTTCTGCGTTGTTTCCTTTCTTAGGAAGAACTTCGCCTTTATAAATCCAAACTTTTACTCCCACCTTACCATAAGTGGTATCAGCCTCAGCAAATCCGTAATCGATATCTGCTCTTAAGGTCTGAAGAGGAATAGTACCTTCGCTATAGAACTCGGTACGAGCCATATCAGCTCCACCAAGACGACCGGAACAAGCGGTCTTGATACCAAGAGCGCCGGACTTCATGGTTCTGCCCATGCAAGACTTCATAGCACGTCTGAAAGAAACACGGTTCTCCAACTGAAGAGCGATGTTTTCTGCAACCAGCTGTGCATCCTTATCAGGTCTCTTGATTTCCTTAATGTCTACTAAAATCTTCTTGTCAGAAATCTTTGCAAGTTCCTTCTTGGTAACTTCGATTTCTGCACCACCCTTACCGATTACAACACCGGGCTTAGCGGTATAGATGATAACTTTAACTCTGTCAGATGCTCTTTCGATTTCAATCTTAGAAACACCGGCATTGTATAATTTCTTCTTAAGATACTTTCTGATGTTGTAGTCTTCTACTAAGTATTCAGAAAACTCTGCATCAGCGTACCACTTAGAATCCCAATCTTTAATAACACCGACTCTAAGGCCGTGAGGATTAACTTTCTGTCCCATTTTCTTTCCTCCTATTTCTCATCAAGCACGATGGTAATGTGGCTCATTCTCTTCTCGATTCTGTAAGCTCTACCCTGTGCTCTAGGTCTAACTCTCTTCATTGTCGGTCCCTTATTTGCATAACATTCTGCAACATAAAGGTTTTCGGTATTCATACCATTATTGTTCTCAGCATTTGCGATTGCTGATTCTAATAACTTCTTAATAATGCTTGATGCATATCTGGGATTGTACTCAAGAAGAGCCAGTGCAGACGCTACGTCCTTACCTCTGATTGCATCTAATACGAAACAAGCCTTCTGAACAGAAACTCTAGCATAAGATAACTTAGCTGAAGGTCTTGTATCTTTCTGAGCGTTTCTCTCTCTCTTAATTTGACTTCTATGTCCTTTAGCCATAGGTCAAGTCCTCCTTTCAAAATCTCCGGGAAATTTATTGTGTCATGCTTTCCACTGAGCCGTGAGTATCATAACACAACTCACAGCAATCTTCAAGCGAAAGTTACTTCCGCCTGAAGATTGTTTTTAATAAAATACAATTTTCTGTGAGAATTATCTAACTTTAGACTTCTTCTCGTCGTTTCCGTGACCTCTATAGGTTCTGGTAGCAACAAACTCACCAAGCTTGTGGCCAACCATATCTTCGGTAACATATACAGGCACGTGCTTTCTACCATCATGTACAGCAAAGGTGTGTCCAACGAAGGTAGGGAATATTGTAGAACGGCGGGACCAGGTCTTGATTACAGCCTTCTGTCCGGATTCGTTCATAGCATCTACTTTCTTTACCAAGCTCGCATCAGCGAAAGGTCCTTTTTTAAGTGATCTAGCCATTGTCTTTCCTCCTCAATTATTTGATTGCTCTACCGTCACGTCTTCTTACGATAAGCTTGTTAGAAGCTTTCTTTTTCTTACGTGTCTTAAGACCAAGTGCAGGCTTGCCCCAAGGAGTGCTGGGACCGGGACGACCGATACCACACTTACCTTCACCACCACCATGAGGATGGTCATTAGGGTTCATAACAGAACCACGTACTGTAGGGCGGATACCCATGTGACGCTTACGTCCTGCTTTACCAATATTGATGAGGCTGTGATCAACGTTACCTACAACACCAATAGTTGCACGACAGATAATCGGTACCATTCTCATTTCGCCGGAAGGAAGACGAAGAGTTGCATACTTACCTTCCTTAGCCATCAGCTGTGCGCTGTTACCAGCGGAACGAACCAGCTGACCACCCTTACCGGGATATAATTCGATATTGTGTACCTGAGTACCTACAGGGATTTCAGATAAAGGTAAGCAGTTACCCACTCTTACTTCTGCGGTTGCTCCGTTCATAACCTTCATTCCGTCAGTCAAGCCTTCGGGAGCGATGATATATGCTTTCTCGCCGTCTGCGTAGCAGATCAATGCGATGTTTGCAGTTCTGTTAGGATCGTATTCGATACCGATTACAGTTGCAGGAATACCATCTTTATTTCTCTTGAAATCGATGATTCTGTACTTTCTTCTGGAACCGCCTCCACGATGTCTAACAGTGATTTTACCCTGATTGTTACGACCAGCATTCTTCTTGAGAGATACACAAAGGCTCTTCTCGGGAGTTACCTTGGTAATCTCAGAGAAATCAGAACCGGTCATATTACGTCTGGACGGTGTATAGGGATTGTATGTCTTAATACCCATTGTTATTTCTCCTTTATTTTTGATTTATTATCGCGACATCTAATCATACGCCGCATAGTGTTAAGGAACCTGCCCGGCCAAGCCGGTCAGTATCGTCTAAAAGCTCGCCACGAGGCGCTCGCTTTTTTCCTCAATTAGAGACCAGCGAAGATTTCGATATCCTTGCTGTCTGCGGTTAACTTAACGATAGCCTTCTTGGTCTTAGCAGTCTTGCCATAAACCATACCACGTCTCTTGTTCTTGCCATCCATGTTCATAGTGTTAACACTTGCAACCTTGGTGCCTTCGAACATCTTCTCAACAGCTTCCTTAATCTGAGACTTGGTAGCCTCGGTATGAACTAAAAATGTATACTTCTTTTCGCCCATGCCAGCCATACTCTTTTCAGTAATAACCGGTTTGAGGATTACGTCATAGTACTTGATATCTGCCATTATGCGTACACCTCCTCGATTTTTGCAACAGCGTCCTTAGTAAGAACTACTGTGTTAGCCTTCATAACATCATATACATTCATGGTGTTAACTAAGGTTGTATTTACATCAGCCATGTTTCTTGCAGAAAGAACAACGTTTGCATCATTCTCAGCAATAACAACAAGACCCTTGTTTACGTTTAAGTTGCTCATTACAGTTGCAAAGTTCTTGGTCTTGATTTCGTCAAACTTGAGTTCATCAACAACGATTAACTTAGCGTCCTGTACCTTGCTGGTTAAAGCAGACTTGAGTGCTGCTCTCTTCTCTTTCTTATTTAACTTGAAAGAGTAATCTCTGGGAACGGGAGCGAATACAACACCACCACCGGTCCACTGAGGAGATCTGGTTGAACCCTGTCTTGCATGACCGGTTCCCTTCTGTCTCCAAGGTTTTCTTCCGCCACCGGATACTTCAGAGCGAGTCTTTGCCTTCTGAGTTCCCTGACGATTATTTGCAAGCTGCTGTACAACTGCCATGTGTACTAAGTGCTCGTTAACCTCAACACCAAATACAGCATCATTCAGTTCGATTGTACCAACTTCCTTGCCTTCCATATTAAAAACAGATACGTTTGCCATCTGATTGGTCCTCCTTTCGCCCTAAACTATGCTTCAACCTTAACGGTTTCTTTGATGGTTACTAAAGCCTTCTTAGGTCCGGGAACTGCACCCTTTACCAAAAGCAGATTCTTTTCAGCGTCTACTCTTACAACTTCAAGGTTCTGAACAGTTACCTTTACACAACCCATATGACCAGGCATTCCCTTGCCCTTGAATACACGGCTGGGAGATGAACATGCACCATTGGAACCCTGATGACGATGGAACTTAGAACCATGCTTCATAGGTCCTCTATGCTGACCAAGTCTCTTGATTGCACCCTGGAATCCTTTACCCTTTGAAATGGCAGAAGCATCAATCTTATCGCCAGCTGCGAAGATGTCAGCCTTAATCTCTGCACCTAAGGTATATTCCTCAGCGTTTTCGAACTTGAACTCTCTTACATATCTCTTAGAGGTTGTGCCGGCCTTCTTGAAGTGGCCCTGCAAAGCCTTGTTAACGCCATGTCTGTGGATAACTTCCTTCTTACCACTTGCATCCTTGTTAACAATTCTGTCTTTCTTTTCTACGAAACCAACCTGAACTGCGCTGTAACCATCGTTTTCTACTGTCTTAACCTGGGTTACTACACAAGGGCCGGCCTGAAGTACGGTAACAGGAACTAACACACCGTCTTCGTTGAAGATTTGAGTCATTCCGACTTTTGTTGCTAAAATTGCTTTCTTCATGTTTCCTCCTTGTTGTTCTACAGCGGGGCGCGAACCATGCGCGTCCATACTAGTAGAGGACTGTTATTAGTTACTATCAATAAGAAGATATAAGTTTGACACAGGATTACTTAGTCTTCATTTTGATGTCAATGTAAACACCAGCAGGCATTTCGAGACGCTGCAGCGCATCTACAGTCTTCTGGGTAGGGGTAATGATGTCAATCAGTCTCTTGTGAGTTCTCTGCTCGAACTGTTCTCTGGAGTCTTTGTACTTGTGTACTGCTCTCAGAATGGTAACTACTTCCTTCTTGGTAGGAAGAGGCACGGGTCCGCTCACCTGTGAACCATTCTTCTTAACTGTTTCGATAATCTTCTTAGCAGATGCATCAACTAACTGATGATCATAAGCCTTCAATGTGATTCTCATTACTTGACTTGCCATAAAAAAAGTCGCCTCCTTTTCGCACTTTTACATTTAAGTACGACAAGCGGTGACTGTACACTCTTCCGTGTGTATCAGGGTATCTCGCACCTGTGAAGCGCACCCTTCCACAACGAGGTTAGCCTCTAACCTCTCACGCCGTTTCTACTCTACGGTAGACTTAAGTTTCTGTACAGTGACTTGTCGTCAGTTTCCTAACTTGACATTCGCTCCACGGAAAACCTGCCATTAGGCATTTGCCCTTGGCAGCAACCTCACGCTTCATCGCTATCATGCCACAGCAAGGATTAGTATACATGAGCCTTGCACAGATTTCAAGACATTTTTTGTTTATGGATTGTATTTTTTTTAGTACAATCTTCTTTATCAAAAATCAACTTGCTATTCCTTTCATTTTGCACTATACTATAAGAAGTAATTTCGAAAGGAGATTGTATTCCATGTTTATTTTATTAGCAGGCGGATTATTAGTTATCATTATCGCCGTTGTTATCGCAGTTATTTCTTCCGTAGTTTCTGCTGTTGCTGCAGACCAGGATATTGAAAGTTAATCACAGAATTTATCACATATAAACGCACTACAGGGACAAGCTAATCACTTGTCCCTGTTTAATTTTAAACACTTCAATTTTCTTTACTTATTAATATTGATGCTCCCAGCACCATTACAATACCCAATATCATAACCAAGCTTAGCATTTCTTTATAAACTACAACTCCCACCAATGTGGTCACTATAGGCTCCAAGGTGGCAAGCACTGCCGCCCGTCCGGCTTCCATATATTTCAGACCTATGGTATATAAGGTAAAGGACATACAGGTAGAAAACAGTACCATGCACAGGGCCCAGCCCCAAAGTCCCGGTGCCGCATTCATCTTCGTCCAAATCTCCGCCGGTTTAACAAAGGGCAACACACCTACACAGGCAAACAAAAAGGTATAGGCTGATACAGTCATGGGATGATACCCTTTCTCCAATGCAATCCGACCAAAGATACTGTACAATCCATATCCGATACCGCTTCCCAATCCCAGAAGCAAGCCCTCAGCACTCACCCGGCCTACACCGCCTGTAATACCGCTTACCAAAACACAACCCGCAAAAGCCATAACCAGTGCCACCAGCTTACGTTTTCTTATCTTTTCTCTAAATACAAGTCTCGCAAAAAGAGTCACCCAAATAGGGGAAGTGTACATTAGTATAGAAGAAACTGCCACAGAAGAAACGGTCACATTCTTAAAATAGCAGTAACTGAAAAACACAATACTGACTACGCCTGTACCCAAAAAACACCAGGCATCCTTCAGTTTGATTTTCAACAACTTCTTATTATACAAAAGAAGTCCCATCACCAGAAGCAAAGACGCACCATATACCCGCAGAGTTACGATTTCCATGCTTTCCAGACCGGCACTGCTCAAATTCTTTATAAAGATTACTAAAATACCCCAAAGTATTGCTGCACCCGTCACAAAAACGGGTGCAGCCTTTTGTATCATTTTCAATTACAAATCTCCAATCAACTTTTCAAACAATTCTTACTCAGTCTTCTTTCCTTCTTCAAAAAGAGCCAAAACTTCCTCTGAAGGCTTCTTATCAATCAAGGATACCACTACAGCAGCAATCGCACCACAGATAAATCCGGGAATGATTTCATACAAGCCGGTAGAGGTTGAAAGGAATGCATACCAAAGTGCATCCACACCAAAACCTACGATGATACCGGCCAAAGCACCCTTGTAAGTGAATCTCTTCCAATACAAAGACAACAGAATAACCGGACCAAATGCTGCACCAAATGCTGCCCATGCACATTCTACCAACGCCATAATACCCTTACAGTTAGGATTCATTGCAATCATAAGTGCAATCACTGCAATAACCGCTACCATGATACGTCCTGCCCATGTAATCTCTTTGTCAGATGCCTTCTTACGGAAGATAGGCTTATATACGTCAGAAGTAAATGCAGAAGTTGAAAGCAGAAGCTGTGAATCTGCAGTACTCATGGATGCTGCCAAAATTGCAGACAACAGCAAACCTGCGATAAATGCAGGGAACAACTGACGAACCATTGTTACAAAAATCATACTCTGTGAACCTTCTGCAAGATAGGTTCCCACAAACTTATGTCCTACCAGACCAACTACGGATGCCATAGCCAGAATAATGGTGGTCCATGCAATACCGACTCTCTGAGACTTCTTCATTTCCTTCTCAGACTTGATAGACATATAACGTACCAAAATATGAGGCATACCAAAATAACCAAGTCCCCAGCCAAGTCCGCTTAAGATATCAGAAATGCTACCCCAATCAAACTTTCCGCTGGATAAAATATTGTAATAATTGTCAGGAGTTACCACTGCTGCCATAGGTGCAAAATCTGCCGCATTCATAACGCACACTGCCACAATAGGAGCTGCCATCAGTGCTGCCAGCATCAGCATACCCTGGAAAAAGTCTGTCCAGCAAACTGCATTAAAACCACCCAGGAAGGTATACAACAAGATAATACAGGTCGCACCAACCATAGCTACTGTCTTATCCCAACCGAAAATGGTATTGAACAAATCGCCACATGCCACAATACTGGAAGCTGCATATACACAATAAGCCACGATAAAGATAATCGCACTGACAATCTGAAGTGCAGGATTATCTACCTTAAATCTTCTGGTCAGGTACTGGGGAATGGTAATGGCATCATCCGCCTTAATAGAAAAACGGCGAAGTCCTGGAGCCACAAATACCCATGCCAAAATCGTACCGATCAACAAACCTACGGAAATCCAAACCTGTCCCATACCATATAAATAGATAGAACCGGGAAGTCCCATAAGTACCCACGCACTCATATCGGATGCACCTGCCGATAATGCAGCTACCCATCCGTTCATCTGACGTCCGCCCAGGAAGTAATCCTTATCACCGCCTGCAGACTTACGTCCCTTAACAAAGAATACAATACCTACTGTCAATACCAAAACCAAGTATAAGGCAAAGGCAAGTATTTCTGCAAAATTGTTACCCATAAATTCCTCCTTGCTTACATAAATTTACTCTCTTTATGTATCCTTCTTATTTCTCTTAAGTGGCACTTTAGAAAATCGCTTCTGTATCACGTTAAAGAGCTAACATATTTTAGATTGTATCGGACTCTCAGATAAAAAGCAAGCCTTTTTCACAAAAACCTACAAACTATTCAAATAACAATTAATATTATTTTACACTGGCACTCTTTGCCAATCTATTGTATACTGTACCCAAAGTGATTTTGCATTCCCTTATCGGGTTTGCATTTGAAAGATAGTTACTTTATAGTAAGAAAGGCTAAACATTATGTGGATTGCAAATAATTGGAAAGATTATGAAGTTTTAGATACATCAAACGGCGAAAAGCTGGAACGCTGGGGTCAGTACAATCTGGTACGTCCCGACCCTCAGGTCATCTGGAATACCCCACATGACCATAAGGGCTGGAAGAAAAAGAACGGTCATTATCACCGCAGTGCTAAGGGCGGCGGTGAATGGGAGTTTTTCAATCTCCCCAATGAATGGACCATCGGCTACGAGCTGGGCGGCACTACAGGAGTAGCTGACAATCAGCTGACCTTCCATTTAAAGCCCTTCAGTTTTAAGCATACCGGACTTTTCCCCGAACAGGCTACCAACTGGGACTGGTTCTCTTCCTTGATACGGGAGGCGAAAGCAAACCGGCCTGCGGACAAGCCGGTTAAGGTATTGAACCTTTTTGCCTACACCGGTGGTGCCACTCTTTCTGCGGCCAAAGCCGGTGCTACGGTTACCCACGTGGATGCCTCCAAGGGTATGGTTGGCTGGGCTAAGGAAAATGCAGTGTCCTCCGGACTGGGTGATGCACCCATTCGTTGGCTGGTAGATGACTGTGTGAAATTCGTAGAGCGGGAAATCCGCCGCGGCAATAAATATGACGGTATCATCATGGATCCTCCTTCCTATGGCAGAGGTCCCAAGGGTGAAATCTGGAAAATCGAAGAAAGCATCTGGCCCTTTATCGAGTTGACCACACAGATTCTGGCCGATGATGCCCTTTTCTTCCTGATTAACTCCTACACCACAGGCTTACAGCCCGCAGTGCTTTCCTATATGATGAATACCGCCATCGTAAAGCGTTTCGGCGGCCATGTGGAAGCAAACGAAATCGGCTTACCTGTCAGCGGTAACGGACTGGTACTGCCTTGCGGTGCTTCCGGAAGATGGGTTGGAGAACAGAAATAAGTTTGTTTATACGAAAGGAGCAGCGAATGTACATTCACTGCTCCTTGCTTTATACCCATGTTTTCAAAATCTATCTGGATACCATACTTCTTGCCACCACATAAATACCCACAAGCATTTCTCCTATGGACAATCCCAATATAAGTCCCGAAATAAAATCCCTAAATGCGGAACCACCTACATTATAAGAAAGTGCCTGCAAAGCAATCCCCATTACGATAAGCAGCATTCCCAACATCATGTTTTTCTGCTTTTCCAGTTCCTGTGTTCGTCTTAACAAATCCACAATCTGATCCTCATCATAAGCACGCATGCTTTTTTCCTCATTCACTTCTCCGTCCATCAACTCCGCCACTGTAATTTCCAATTCTTCACATAAACTTTTTACAATCGCATAGTCCGGCATGCATTTGCCGGTTTCCCATTTAGAGATGGTCTTATTGGACACCCCCAGCTTTTCAGCAAGCTGTTCCTGAGTCAGATTTTTCTCTTTTCTTTTTTGTGCTATGAATTTTCCTGTTACTAATTGGTTCATTTTACTTACCTCCATTCACTTTGTAATGAAAGAATATCCTTTTTGCGTTTGAATCTACATCCCCTGTTTGGAGAATTTAGGGGGAATCGGATAAATTCTGTTGTTTTTTATGTTCTTATACACTTACACTACACACATCAATACGTAAAATACCAAACACAACAAGAAACTCACGATACTCACTTTATTGACTTTATAAGACTCCTTATCCGGATTCCACTTATTCACATTATGATTTTCTACAAAGAAACCAATGGTGGCAAACAATAATCCTGCCATAAGAGTTCCTGCTACTTTCATGGCAGGAAGGGTATTGTTTTCGATGCCTTTTACTTCATATATCAATATGGTCATTCCCATCCCCAACAATATCAGTACAAAATAAATAATAGTGATAGGAATGCCTTTCTCAGACCGCTTTTTATCCACTTCGTCACAATATATTTTGTCTATAAACTGATAATTGTTCACCAATATAATTGCTATAAAATTCAGAATATACACAATGAACACCAACGCATTCATCCATGGAATCCTTAGCTTTGCACATCCTAATACGCACATCAAAAAAAGATACACTGTCGATGACATACCGATATGTAAATCCATCTGCACCAGAAGTTTTTTCACTTCAGGATAATGATACTTTATTTTCTCACTAAATCCGGCAATGCCGGTGTATGAATTTTGCTTAATGGCACTGGAAAAATAAACATGTAAAAATAGCTGTATGGGAATCCATATGATAAACATACAGACCAATGTCCCAAAGCTGAATGTATTCAACAAGTTACTTATAATGATATAGGAAATAAAACATACTGTGGAAATTCCGATAAAAATCCACGGTGCTATACCTATCTCCACACTTTCCGACTTACTGATGTCATCGCATTCAGCCTTTCCCAACAGAATATCAACGCTTACCTCCAGAAACTCAGCCAATCTAAGCAGATTATCCGAACTGGGTCTGGAAATATTACTCTCCCATTTCGTCACAGCCTGACGGCTGACTTCCAATACTTCTGCAACCTTTTCCTGAGATAGCCCCTTTGCCTTTCGGAACTTTGCTATGTTCTCTCCTAATTGATTTTGATTCATCCTACACCAACCTCCCTAGAATTGATACCAAAATTATAACAATTTCTTCGGTTGCATACCACCAACTATACGGCAACTATTGGTTGCCGCAACATTTTTCAACTCCCGGCACCCTATACTGCTTCGTTACAAAAAGTTTCGCTTCCCATATCTGTTTATATCAATGCGTTCCGCACCTGTCTCCTTCGTTGCCCAAACGATTACTTGTGCTACAAAGGACGGTACAATAGCTTCCGGAACAGAAAATGGCAATAAGTACCGGTTCCAGATACCGGTTGTTCTTTTATTCTGAAACACCCTTCCCTTGCTAATAACATATGCCACTTCAGCTTCTATGGGACATGCCAGTATTAATGCTTTGTCTTCGGATAGAATATGAAGCATATGATAAGGACTGTCATCATCCAAATTCACATACCAAATATATTCTCTATTATCAACATTTATCTTTCGTCTTCCTTTTTTACAAACAGCCATGATTACTATCCTTCCCGATATTTCCCGCACAATTCCTTTTTCACATCTCCCAAACGCGCTCTGTCTAGTCCTACTCGGTCTATATCATATTTTTTTACATTTTGGTATCCCTTTTTAGCAATTCCACGCCCTCTTGGGGGATGTTTTCAACACTTTTCGTATCTATAGCTTCATTCACTTACAAATAGTACCACTTTTCCTCAAAAAAGTGGTACCAAATAATCAATTCTGTACTTTTTGATACTTCAGGGCACTTTTCAGCCAAACAGACCATCCTTCCTTCAGCTGAACGCGCAAAATCATAACCGTTTAGCACATCCTAATGCACAATCTCATAGACACTTCTTACTCTAAACTCCTTCGCATCCCCTTCCAAAATCTGCACGCATCTTTCTCCGGGATTCATGTCAAAGAAGTTGTCGGAAAGTCTCACATCTCCGTCCACGCCTTCTATTTCTACGAAGCGGGCAAAATGCTTTGCCTTCACCGTCAGCTTATCTCCATCACGGGTAAGCTCCAGCTCCGGATCCACAAACTCAAAATGCTTGGGAGGTGTAAAAAGGCTGGTTCCGCTTGAAATCTCTTGACCATACACCTCAAAGCTGTAACTAAAATAATACTTCAACTCATCATATTCTGAGAAATCCAGCTTCTTTAACCATAACGCACTTAACGGATCTACCATTACATTTTCAGTGCCCTGCTCTACGATTTCTCCATAGGCATCCCGCAAGCTCCAACGAACAACACCTTCAACCGACTCAAAGGTTTCATTCGTTACGCAAAGGGTGGCTGACTTCTCAATAGGCGCCGGCTCTGCGATACAGAAAGGTCTCTCGGAAAGCTCACCTACTTCCCTGCAGGAAATCATCACCGGTGCAAACATTCTCTTCTCCGCATAGTGAAGTGCCTTCCATCTGCCAAAGTAATCAATACTTGCCCAGGAAGCCACCGGCCAGATATCGTTTAACTGCCACACCACAGTACCCATGCACTGTCCTCTGTGACGTCTGAAATGCTCCACACCATAGCGTATGGCATCTGCCTGCAAAAGTTGGGAAGCATATAATAAACTGTCAAAATCTTTCGGATACTGATACATAGCAGACAGATAGTTCAAAATCTTACCGTTAGCCGCTGCGTTTCTCTGATGCATTTCCATCACTCGGGAGAAAATATTCCGATCCTTTTCCTCCGTAAAAGCTTCCACCGTCTTTAAACAGGGATAGGACTGGAAACCAAACTCTGATAAATAACGGAAGGCAAACTTCCTGTACTCCGTAAAAGGTTTATTTCCATGCCATACATCCCAGTAATGGGCATCTCCGCTGTTCTCTGCCTGGGGCTCATTGAAATTACCGCCGGAAGAAGGAGATGATGGCCAATAAAAGGTATGGGGATCCTCTTCCTTTACCACCTTCGGGATGATAAACTCAAATATCTTAATATAGTCATAAACCTGTTTTTGGGAAGGACTCCAGGAACGATTAATCACCTGGTCCTCCATCTCGTTATTACCACACCACAGGCCTAAGCAGGCATGATGACGGATTCGACGGACATTCTGACGCACCTCTTCCTTTATATTCTCTTCAAAATCCTCATCCAATTCATAGGAAGAACAGGAGAACATAAAGTCCTGCCATACCATGAGGCCCAGTTCATCACAGATATCGTAAAAGAAATCTTCCGGATAGTAGCCACCACCCCATACACGGATGCAGTTATGGTTAGCCCCTGCTGCATCTTCCAACAGGCTTCTGGTTCTGTCGTAAGTCACTCGCGACAATAAATTATCCTCGGGAATATAATCCGCTCCCATGGCAAACACATCCACACCATTGACCTGATGACAGAATTTCTCACCCCACTGGTCAGCCCCCGTATTCATGGTCATGGTACGCAAACCGATGCGACGCTTCCAGATATCGATTACCTTACCTTCCGAATTTAACAGTTCAACCTTCACAGTATAAAGAGGCTGCTTGCCATAGCCATTAGGCCACCAAAGCTGAGGATTTGCAATATATACTGCACCATCCCCCTCCTGTTCATACACCTGTCCGTCCGGTGCTTCCACCTTCACAAAGGCTTGCACCTCTTCCGGCACACCATATTTCTTTACATCAATCTGAAAGCGTAAGTATACACTATCCGCCCGAACAGCCACATATTTCCTGCCCTCCGCATCCGTCTGTATCTTTGAAATGCTCATACCTTCAAACTGCTGCTTTACATAAACACCATCGATTTCTGCCACATTCACAGCCTTCAGATACACCGGACGAAACAGACCTGCATCAGGCAATCTGGGACCCCAGTCCCAACCAAACATGCAATGGGCTTTTCTAAGATGGGGGTATCCGGCCATAGCCTCGCTGACACCACCGGTATATACTTTTTCATTCTCTTCTTTTATGTATTTGGTAGGAGAATAGATTACCACCCGAAGCTGATTTTCTCCCAACTTGGCCAGACTCTTTATATCAAACTCCCAGGCACGATGCATATTTTCCGTATGTCCCAGCAAAGTATCATTCAGATAAATATCTGCCAGGGTATCGATACCGTCAAAGCACAAAAACAGCGCATCCGCTGCAAGCAACTCCGGTTCCGCCTGAAAAGAAGTCTCATATACAAAATCATTCTCCATGAGCTTCACTGCCTGCAGCTCATTGTCCCTATAATGCGGGTCCGGCATCTTATCCAGCGCCAAAAGGGCACTGTAAACAGAGCCCGGCACTTGTGCCGGCATCCATTCTTCTGAGATACCAAATACATTATCACCCAATATTTTCAGTTTCCACTGACCGCCTAAATCCTTCTTCATATGTATTCCTTACTCCCTTATTTATTCCTGTACCTTTTCTTCCACCAACAAGCCTAAATCCCCGGTCCGCAAAAGTTCAAGATAATCCAGGGGCCTTTCTATTTTTGTTGCAGTCTCCACACCGCATCCGGGCAATCTTCCAGCGAAATGACTGTCGGAGCCACAGGTCACCGGCAACTCATACATCATGGCATACAGCTTGGCACGCTCATTCATCAGCGGATACTCCAACTGCCCTCCATTGATGATTTCCACACCATCCACATCCCTGGGAAACAGATGGATATGATTGATATAATCTCTCTCTCTAAAAGGATGAGCATGTACGATAAAACCTCCATCTGCATGAATCTGTGCAAACGCTTTTCTGGGCTCCCATTTGTCAATATCGGGGTACTGTAGCAGCCACTCTTTACTCAAATTGTAAACCAAAAAATCCGCTGCATCCACACAATACTCAAATCCAAAGAATACCTCCAAACCGATTTTGTCTCCTTCTTCCTTGGCATGCTCATATCCCTTGCAGAAAAGCTCCACCTTTTCTTCCCAGCTCAAACTTCTGTCCACTGCACAATTGCCGTTAAAGAAATGGTCTGTCACAAATACGCCCGTATAGCCGGCATCCTTATAAGCCCGCACCATTTCCTGTCCGGTGCTTCGTCCGCAGGCACTTCCTTCCAGCGTATGCATATGTGTTTCGTACTTATAGCTCATTTTTTACCTCTCGTTCTCATCCTTTCGATGAAATTCTTTTTTCTTTTTACTACTTTTTTTCTGTTCAAGCCACTTGATAATCTGCTTGCGGTACAGGGTGATTGCCACACCGGCTGCTAATACCATTAATACACATACAGCAGCAAATATCCCCGGCTCTATCATATACAATAACAGCAACAAGCAGATAGCCATAAATACCATGGTTACGGTTCCTGTAATCACCTGATACCGGTTCAACGCTTCCTGCTTTGTTTGCAACTGTCTTTTTAAAACTTCCTGCTCCCTCTTAAGCAAATTGATACTCTCTGCCTGACGGTTCAGCATACTTTCCCGGTCCCGTCGCTCCTCCTGCAGTAACTGTTCCATTTGTTGCAGATAGCTGTTTCTTTCTCCCTTAAAGTTCTCCAGTTGGCGCATAAACTTCTCCGTACCTGCATTGGTACTTTGAATAACCTCCTGAATAAATCTCTCACGGTCCACAGCATTACTTTGCTCGATTTCCTGCACATACTGCCATACCGTGTTCTTATAATCCTCCTTCAGAAAGCCCAATGCCTCCTTGATAGTTTTCTCACGAAACAGCAGACTGTTTACCAAACCCTGAATCTGGGTCAGGCTTTCTTCCAACTCCTTGTGAAAGGCTTCATTACTCTCCCTGGTTTTCTCCAGAATCTTCTGATACTCCTGATTTCTAAGCACAAAGGTACTGCAAATTCCTGCCAGGGTATTCTGAAAAAGCGTATTCATTTCTCGGGACTTACCTTCTATTTCGTTCCCAAAGGTAAAACGGTAATCCTCCAACACACTGCGAATGGTAACTACAAACTTTTCTTTCTCCCTATCATTCAGCGCGGTTACATCCTTCGCAAAATCCGAAAAGCCTTCCTCGTAAGCCTTCTGAATATATTTCATTAAGCTTTCTGTCTTACCCAGACTGTTTTCAATCGTTTCACGGACTTCTTGTACCCGCTCCACATTTTGCAGAGTCAGGCGGGTCAACTCCTGATTGGTTTTATGACTATCCTTCAATAACTCATCACAAATACCGTAATCTTTTTTGTATTGCTCCAGAGTTTGGGACAGTTCCTTGATAAACTGTGTCCTCTCCTCCTGATTTAGTCGACTCACCCGTCCGGAAAACTCTTCAAAAATGCTCACATATCTGTCATTAATACTTCCGATAGTATGATTGATAGCCTCCAGACATCCGTTTATCACCACCCGCAAGCCATGAACCTGAGTCACCATCTCTTCGTTAGTTTCTCTGGCTGCCTCCGTAAGCTTGGTAACATCCCCCAGAAACTCTTCCCTATACTTCTTCAGACCTTCTAAAAGCGCCTTGGAAAAAGCCTCTCTTTCTTCTTGATTCAAGGCGGCGGAATCCCGGGTATACTGTTCCATCAGGTCCCCCGTCTCTTTAAACATGGATTCTACATACTGATGGATATCCTCCAGCCTTTTTTCCACACGAATACAAAGCCGGTCCACCTTTTCACGATTGCTCTCCGTGTATTTGTCCAGCTTCTCGTTGGCCTGCTCCGTATGGTACATCAATGCTTCATACTTGGATAATTGATTATTCAAATCCACACTGACTCTTTGTAAATCCTCCAACAGCTTATCCATTTCTTCCATGCTTCATCCCCCTTTGCAGGTTCTTATGAATAATACACTTTTCCCTCTTCCAACAGATAATACTCTCCATCCGTATATTCTACCATGGATACCGCGCAATTCTTATGTACGCCCTCTCCCCAAAATTCCGGCAAGGGTGTTCCTTTGATATTTGCCAATAGCGCTTTTAGTGCACATCCATGCGTGGATAACAAGATCGTCTTGTCCTGATAATCCTCATTCTGACTGAGTTCCTTCAAAAATTCACCGGTACGCTTTATCACCTCTTGGAAGCTCTCACCTTTCGGCGGAATATTATACATCTCCGGTGCTTTAAAGAAATTCATGAAATCAGGGTCAGGAATATTATAGGTCTCCTCTCCGAAGGAAAGACCCTCATAGTCGCCAAAACTGATTTCTATGATTCTTTCTTCCGGGATAATCGGTATATTGCGGTCTCCTTTTATAATTTCGGCAGTTTCCGCCGCACGCTTTAAGGGAGATGTAAAAATCATATCTAATTTTACATCCTTGATTCCCTCAGCCGTTTTTCGTGCCAGTTCTCTGCCATAATCATTTAACTCAATATCACTCCGCCCCTGAAGGCATCTCTTCTTATTCAGTTCCGTCACACCATGACGAATAAGGTAAATAATCATTGGTATCTTCCCTTTCTCTCTTTCTCTATTAGTATAATATACCTTTGACGTAACTGCAAAGAAATTCCGCAAATTCTTTTTGTTTTTTGGTATATTTTTCTATTTCTTGAACATTCTATATCTATCGAGCAGTTTGTCACCATTTTCTTCCACATAGTTTTCAAAACTACTTGACGCGCCATTCAAAACGTTATATGATACTTTATGAAAAAGAAAACGATACTTATTTTTTCCATCATTGACAAATAAAGGAGTTTATCATGAATATATCAGAAGTCAAAATAGTGGCTGATTCTTCAGCCGATGTACTTTCCATCCCGGAGGTGCCCTACGCCTCTGCTCCCCTCATTATCCGTACCACCCGCAAGGAATATATTGATAATGCGGACCTGGATGTGACCGGCATGGTACAGGATTTACTTTCCAATACAGAAAAAACCACCACTGCCTGTCCCGGCGTTGGTGATTGGATAGAAGCCTTTGGCGATGCCAAGTATATTTTTTGTGTAACCATTACCAGCGGATTGTCTGGCAGCTACAACTCTGCTATGGTGGCAAAGCAAAATTATGAGGAGCAATATCCGGACCGCAAGGTTTTTGTAATCGACTCTCTTTCTGCAGGACCGGAATTGAAGCTGCTTATTGAAAAGCTTCAGGAATATATTACTGAAGGCAAGGACTATGATGAAATCTGTACCTGCATCATGGAGTACAAGGAGCATACCGGTCTGATTTTCAGTCTTGCTTCTGTACGCAATCTGGCCAACAACGGCCGTGTCAGCCACTTGGTGGCAAGTGCCGTAGGCATCCTGGGCATCCGTATTCTGGGACGCGCCAGTGCACAGGGCACTTTGGAACAGCTTTATAAAAGCCGGGGCGAAAAGAGAGCACTACCCACTTTAATCAGCATGCTGAAAGATCATAATTTTGCAGGCGGCAAGCTTCGTATCGGTCATGTATTAAATGAAACCGTAGCCCAGCAGTTCAAAGATATGGTGCTGGCTGCGTATCCTACCACCCACGTAGAACTCTACCCCTTACGCGGCTTATGCAGCTTCTATGCCGAAAACGGCGGAATACTGATTGGATTTGAAAAGGGCTAAGGCAATATTGCCTAGCCCTTTACTGCACCTGCCACCACGCCTTCAATAATGTATTTCTGGCAGAACAGATAAAGTACCACTATAGGGATAACAGACAGTACCAACAGGGCCATCAGTGCACCGTAATCTTTAGCTCCGTAGGAACCCATCAGATACTGTACCGCCACCGGTATGGTCTTATAGGGAGTCCCTACTCCAATGACCAGGTAGGGGAGCAGGTAATCATTCCAAATCCACATGGCATTTAAGATTGCCACAGTTATGGCCGTGGGCTTCAATATAGGAAGCACAATCCGAAAATAAGTTTTCACCGGACTGCAACCATCCATCAGTGCAGCCTCTTCTATTTCCAAAGGAATCCCCTTTACAAATCCGCAAAACATAAAAACCGACAAACCTGCACCAAATCCCAAATACAATACCAGCATTCCTAAAGGGTTATTCAGATTCAGGGAATCTGCCAGCTTGGACATGGTAAACATAATCATCTGAAAGGGTACTACCATGGAAAACACAAAGGCGAAATATAGAAACTCCGAGCTTTTCGTCTTCACCCGGGTAATATACCAGGCGGTCATGGAAGTACAAAGAATGATTACCAAAACAGAAAAGACAGTAATGAATGTACTCCATCCAAAGGCAGAAAAGAACTCCGCCCGTTCCACACCGTTAATATAATTCTCAAATCCCGCAAACAATTCACCCTGTGGGAATGCAAAAGGTCTGTCACTGATAAAAAATCTTCCCTTAAAAGAGTTCATCCCCACGAAGAAAATAGGTGTAACAAACAGAACTGCCAATATACTAAGCACCAAAAACAGGATTGTATTTGATAAAGATTTCTTTCTCATCAGCTTTCCACCTCCCTATGTCTGGTGATGAACAGCTGCACCATGGCAATACCTGCTACAATCAGGAAAAACAAAACTGCCTTTGCCTGTCCTACTCCTTCAAAGCCCACTTTATCATAAAAGGTCTTATAAATATCCAATGCCAGCATGGTGGTTTTGCCGGAAGGACCTCCTCCCGTCAGTGCCAAATTCTGGTCAAACATCTTAAAGGAATTGGAGATGGTTAAAAAGAGACATATGGTGATGGAGGACATCATCATAGGCAGGGTAACACGAAATAGCGCCTGTAGCTTTCCCGCCCCGTCAATCTTTGCAGCCTCCAATACATCCCCGGATACATTCTGAAGACCTGCAATATAAATCACCATAATATACCCTATCATCTGCCAGTTCATCAAAAGTATTAATCCCCAATAACCATACTTGGCATCCATCAGCATCGTCACTCCAAAGCCTGACAACACCCCATTAATCATGGCCTGCCAGATATAGCCCAATACAATGCCCCCTATCAGATTTGGCATAAAGAATACAGTTCGAAACAGATTTCTACCGGGAATCTGCCTTGTCAAAAGCAGCGCCAGAAGGAATCCGAACACATTAATGGTCACAACGGCCACCATGGCAAACAGCACCGTAAAACCAAGGGCACTCAGAAAGCCTTTATTGGAAAATGCCTTTACATAATTGTCCAGGCCCACAAATTTTGCATTGGTGACTGTAGTAAACTTACAAAAGGACAGATACAGCCCCATCAGAAAGGGAATCACAAAAGCGATGAAAAAAGCCATTAAAGTGGGCATTACAAAGAGTGGAAAATATTTTTTCATGGTTCGTTCCATTCAGCATTTCCTCCACTCTACTGCATCAGCATTTCTTTCTCAGCCTTCCATTGCTCCTGCATAAGCTTAACTACCTTATCCCACGACATGGTACCCTGGGCATACTCTAACAATGCCCCCCCAAAGGCCTCCTTAAAGGTCTGACTGGGAAAAGTGGTAAAAATCCAGGGAATGGATACTTTGCCGCTTTCCATGATCTCCAACATGGACTTGGCCAAAGGATCTGCCGGCTTCTCCTCCTCTGTAAAGGTGGTAAACGGTGCCACATTCATAAGCTTATTTACCATATAATCCTTACCGGTTTCAGAACTGATTAACCAATAAACAAAATCCTCCGTAGCTTTTCTGTCCGCTTCTGAAGCCTGGGAATTGATACAGAAATAATTCTCCGTTCCCACACAAAGGCCTTGATTCTCTTCTCTCTCAAAGCCCATATATATGGGCAGGAAGCCGATGTTTTCTGCCTTTACTACATTGCCGTTTACCTCAGCAATTTGTCCCCATGCCCAGTTGCCGTTTTGTACCATGGCACACTGCCCCAGTGCAAATTCAGCCATAGAATCATTCACCCCTTTGCTTCCCAGCATTTTGGTTTCTGTAGTGGAATTCTTCAAATATAAATCAAAGATGTTCTTAAAATTCTCTTGAAAAACAAAACTTAATTCCTCTGCATCGGATACACCGTTTTCCTGATACTCCGCATATACCGGCAGGTTAGCCAAATGGGTATGCCATCTCCAATCCTCTCCGGGCTGAAGGGATGTGGATGCAAATACCCCCTTTATCCCCAGTTGCTCTTTCTTGGACTGCATATCCTCTGCCACTGCCTTCAAAGTTTCAAAATTCCCGATTTCTTCCATAGAACCTGCTTTGGCACCCTCCGTTGCAAAGTAACGCTCCATAATTTCTCTGTTATAAATAATACCGTAGCCCTCCATTGTATAGGGGATACCGTAAACGCCTCCGTCCGCACCCTTTATCGCCAGGTCCTTATCACTTAAAGCCTGATAAAGCTGTGTATCCGACAAATCCGCACAGTAGTCCTTCCATGCCTGATAACCGACAGGACCATTCACTTGAAACAGCGTGGGGGCATCCTTCTTTACGATTTCCGATTTCAGGGTGGATTCATAATTTCCTCCCGCCGCAGTCACCACTTTCACTTTAACACCGGTTTCCTGCTCATACACATCCGCAATCTCTTCCCAAACAGAAGCCACTTCCGGTTTAAAATTCATATAATACACACTTCCCGCTTCTTCCTGCTGCTTTTCTGCTGCATTACCGCATCCTGCCAACAAGGACATTGCCACAGCCATACTAAGTATTTTCCCTAATCTTCCTGCTTTCATATCTATCCTTTCCTCACCTTGCAATATCCTTCCGGGCAGATGTTTTCCAATAAAAAAACGATACCAAGAGAAGGGGGAACTTTATCAGTTCCCCTTTTGACATCTTACAACAACCACCTGGAAGGGTTTGATTACCAGTTTCTCATCCTTCCAATCAATCTGATCATTTGATAAAATGACTTCCGTCTCTTTTGTATCGTTAATTAAAATACTCTTTTCTTCTTCTGTAAAGTTACCCGCTATCAGAAAATCCTGCTTTTCTCCCCGCCTGTAATAAGCCATGAATCCCGGCTCCTCTTCCATATAGGGTTCCACCTCTCCATAAACCAAAGCATCCTCATATTCCGGATTTCTTCGCAAATGTGAAAGCTTTCGATAATACTGCAACACACTATCCGGATTGTCCTCCTGTTCCTTGGCATTGATACGGGTATAGTTTGGATTAACTGCCAGCCAAGGCTTTCCTGTGGTGAAACCTGCATGTTCTGTGTCATCCCACTGGAAAGGAGTTCGTGCATTATCTCTGGAGTACTGGCTAACGACCTTCATAGCCTCCTCCTTGGACAACCCCACCCGCAGACATTCTTCATATTCTGCAATGCTGCTGATATCATCTATCTGAGAAATATCCGCAAAGGTCATATTCTCCATACCAAGCTCCTGCCCCTGATAAATAAAAGGAATCCCCTTTAACAGGAAATACATGGTAGCTAAAAGCTTCTTTCCCTTGTCATTTCTGCCGGCTTTAGGCAGATAGTAGCTGACACCCCTGGGCTCGTCATGATTCTCTATAATGTTAGAGTACATACCGATTCCTTTTGCTTTTCGGGCACTGTTGAAGCAACAGTTTTTATACTCGTCCACCGTAGGGATTCTACTATCATACCAACCCTTGGGAGACTTGCCTTCATTGGTCTGGCTGAAATCAAACATGGTAGAAAAATACCCATTCTCCCCCATAAAATCAGGCAGCTCTTCTTCCTTTTCATTAAACACTTCTCCTACGGAAAAGGCATTGTATTTTTTGAAGGTTTCATCCCTCATTTCTCCTAAGAATTCACCCACGCCCTTTGCATGGTTTACTACCACACTCATGTCGCAGGTACCGTCCGTTCTATCCGCCGGAAAATCACAAAACGGTAGGGGTTTCTTAATATTGATAATGGCATCTACACGATATCCGCCCAGGCCCTTTTCCAACCACCAGTTCATCATTTTATAGATGTCCTGTCTCACCTTGGGATTCTCCCAATTTAAGTCCGGTTGCTTCTTATGGAAGGAGTGATAATAATACCAATCCGTTCCGGGCAATGGTTCCCACACGGAGCCTCCGAAATAGGAACGCCAGTTACAGGGAAGCTTTCCGTTTTCTTTTTTTGCAAAATAGAAATACTTACCATACTCTCCTTCCGGATCTTCACAAGCCTTTTTAAACCACTCATGTTCATCGGAGCAATGATTTACCACCAAATCCATCAGCACTATGATGTCCCGCTTCTTGGCTTCCTTCAGCAGTTCTTCCATATCCTCCATGGTGCCAAACATAGGGTCTATCTGATAATAATCCGCAATATCATATCCTTGGTCCGCACAGGGCGATACATATACCGGCGATATCCATAATATACCGATACCCAGCTCCTGTAAATAGTCCAAATGTTGGATAATCCCCCTCAAATCACCTATCCCGTCTCCATTGGTATCCTGAAAACTCTTAGGATAAATCTGATATGCAATTTGTTTATGCCACCATTTCTTTTCCATCTGTCTTATCCTCTCGTTTATTTCCTACAGTTATATTTTTCTAACACTTTCTTACTATTATGTTTCCGAATCCGCTTAATATTCGCACTTGCTATTATAACAAATTTCCAGATATTACTAAAGCGGCCATCTTCAAAAGATGGCCGCTTCCTAATTTACTTAGTAGTTTTCTTTTCTTACTTCGAAATAAGCCTGGGGATGATTACATACAGGACAAACTTCCGGTGCTGCCACACTCACTACGATATGACCGCAGTTACGGCATTCCCAAACCTGTACGCCACTCTTTTCAAATACCTGCCTGGTTTCCACATTGTTTAATAATGCACGATATCTTTCTTCATGACTCTTTTCAATAGCCGCTACTCCACGGAATTTTGCAGCCAGCTCGGTAAAGCCTTCTTCCTCTGCATCACGAGCCATTCTGTCATACATATCAGTCCATTCAAAATTTTCACCCTCAGCTGCATGCTGTAAATTGGTAGCTGTATCGCCCAACTCACCCAATTCCTTAAACCACAGCTTCGCATGTTCCTTTTCATTGTCCGCAGTTTTTAAAAACAACTCTGCAATCTGTTCATAGCCAGCCTTCTTTGCTACGGATGCAAAGTAGGTATACTTATTTCTTGCCTGAGATTCTCCTGCAAATGCTTCCCACAGATTCTTTTCTGTCTTGGTTCCTGCATACTTGTTTGCCATATCTGATTCCTCCTGAAATTACATCATATATGCCCCATAGGGCTACTTCTATTATACTATTTTCATTTGCATTTTCGCAAGTAAAATTCTTATAAACATTTGACGCATTTCTTTCCTGAATGTAAAATAAAAATATAAAAATCAAAAAGGAAGAACAACCATGAAAGCACATAAACCCCAAAACTTATTACAATGGATTCAGATATATATTCTTTATCATAAATCCTTCCCCAAGTGTGAAAAGAAGCCATTTTCACGAATTCTTTCCACCTATCGAAAAGGTAATGCCGATGTCTGGTATTTATCTTACAAAGGATACTTTGCCGGCCTGGCCATTACCATCAACAGTAAAGATACCATCTTACTGGATTATTATGCCATTTCTCCTCGTATGCGTGGACATGGTATCGGCTCCCGTGTTCTTCGCAGCATGCAGAAGCACTATGCTCCCAAAGGGCTTCTTATCGAAATCGAAAGTTGCACCCCTGATGCTCCCAATCGGAAAGAACGTACCCGCCGAAAAGAATTTTATCTGTGCAACCGCATGGTCCCTCTGAACATCGATGTACTTCTTTTTGGTGTAGAAATGGAACTTCTTGGCTATAATTGTCAGGTTGATTTCTCCAAATATCGTGCTATCTATGCTGAGAATTATGGAGAACTTTTGGCGAAAAATGTGAAAAAGCGATGATGCCTACGGCATCTCCTGCATTTTTCTGCAAAACATTTCCTCCGACATATTTGCTCGTTTTGCAGCATCTTCCAATTTCAACAATCCATCCTTTACCAGACTACATAATGTTACCAGTATGCCTTCTTCTCTTCCTTCTTCTCTTTCATCTTCAAATGCCTTACACATATCCAATCCTCCTTCTTCCTGCGGAAACAATTTTAAACTCTTCTTCCCAATCAAAACACCCATGGTATCTATGGATATCTCATCCAGCGTTTTAAATCGTTCTTTATGTTCCAGATAGTACTGTTTCATAGCCTCCCGATCCTCACTACGCTTAAATATGGCTATGATTTCACGTAGGCTGGTCTCGTAATTCTCTTCCTGTAAATCTTTTAGGTTATATATTCGTATCCGATAATCTTTTAGAAGCTTTCTAAAATCTTTCCCAAGCTCCTCCACATCCATCATATCCAGGATTCCCTGCGGACCATCGTAAGTCTCTTCCCCACAATACAATCCTATGGTATAAACAGGAAGCAGCTTATCCGTCTTCCGGAAACCATACAAATAAACACCTGCTCTGTCTTTCTTTTCTTCCCGATTTTTCTGCCGGATATCCTTTATCTGTCGTTGCAACTCCTGCACATTGTAGTCCATCACCTTCACCGGTATGGTATAGTCCAGAGTAGCCATGACCTCTACGCCAAGCAGCACATCTTTCTTCCCCTTACAATACATCTGCACATCCCTATACACATTGCCGGTCCTGCCTTTTTTATTCTTAGGCTTGTAGTACTCCCGATCATGCCTTTGCAGCTGCCAGATTTTAATCTTCCGCTTTCCGCGAAACACCGTACCGTTCCAAAAATCTGCATAATATCCGGGCAGTCCCAAATAATCACAGACGATATTATTGATTTCTCCCATGAAAAAACCTCCTTTCGGACGAATTTGCCATGGGAATAGAAAATAACAAAAACAAACCCGCCACTTCAATTATTTTAAAGAGTAAAATGGCTGATTTGCCGCGAATGTGCCGATTGCACGTTACTTTAGATTACTCGATAAAATAATTGTAGGGCGGTACCTGCCTTTTGTCAAGATGTTCTTTCATTATTCATGCTTCAGCTCAACCAAAACACTTCTGCACCATAATAATAATTTACTAAGCACCTTATCAAAATCATATTCTTCCGTTTCGGATATCTTTAAGGATATTTCCATAATATCCTTATCCCGGCTTTCCAGTAAGGATATTAATTCCCTTTTGGTTACGCAGAACACTCCTGTTTTCAGGTAATACATATTCTGCAATATAAAGAATACGCCTTTGTACGTTAGCGGAAGCTTCTGATAGTTTGTCTCTCTATCAGCATGTATATATCTATGACATATTTCATGATAAAGATTACCAACACTTAACTTAATAAAATTAGAAACGTCCTCTTTGCTGTATTCAGGAATCAACACCGCCAGATTTCCGTAATAGTCCTTCGTGCTATGCAAAAGATGACACAACTCAAGAGGGTTCCATGCATTGAATTCGTCCATGCCACATATGAACCCACAAGATTTTTCATAGTCCTGCATTTGCATAATAATTTCTCTATAAAGCTTCATATCCTGTAAAGAAAGCTCCTTCAAAATTACCATAACATCTAAATCGCTGTTCTCTGTAGCTTCCATGCGCAAATAACTACCTTGCAAACCCACGTATATTAATCTATCACTAAATATATTTTTCAATGAAGCAATTAGTTCACTCATATATTCTTCTACTCTAAACATTCCGGGTCACCTACCTCTTCATTACCTAAATATACTTTATAGGGCTTACCTTCATATAGGTTCATAATTTGCCTGCGTAGCTTAGATGGATAAAGTTTGGAATGATTTAGATTATGAATATCTATCCAGGCATATCCTATTTGATTTGTATCTCTATGCAATACTGCATTCGGAATTTCTCTGATATATTCACACAAGAAAACCAAATCCACCCTATGAAATGCTTCCCCATGAATCCCTTCTATCACAAATACCAGTTCTTTCGGAATTACTTCCATTGCCATTTCCTCTGCTACTTCTCTACAAACCGCATCAATGAGAAGTTCTTCTCCCTCTTGTCCTCCTCCGGGCATAATATACCACTCTTCATCATTATCCTTAATTCGGATTACAAGCATTTTTCCATCTTTCATAATCAATGCCTTTGCTGCGTTCCTAATAGGTCTCTCCATATTGTCTATGCACCTCTCTTTCATATTTTATATAAAAATTTTAGGTTCTTTTCCGAAAAATGTATAGACTTGTAATTCATTATTTGATATACTGTATAATGAACTGTGCCCGGAATTCATCCGGGCACTTTTATTGTTTATAACTGCTAAATATGTGCCCGACTTAGGGAGTCAGGCGATTTATATCCCTGGGAAACAGGGTGGCATATCTGACATTCTCAAAGCCCAAAAGCTTTGCGGTCAGTCGCTCCAGCCCTAAGCCCATGCCACCATGAGGAGGCATACCATGTTTATGCATCATCAGATAGCTTTCAAACAACTCAACGGTCATACCTAAACGCTTCAGCTTAGCCACCTGTTCCTCGTATCCATGAATACGCTGACCACCGGTGGTCACTTCCAATCCGCGGAACAGTAAGTCGAAGCTTAATGTTTCTTCCGGATTTTCCTTAGATTCCATGGCATAAAAGGGTCTCTTTTTACTGGGATAACGAGTCACAAATACAAATTCACTACCAAATTGTTTCTTAATCAGTTCACTTAACAGTTTCTCCTCCTCAGGTTCAAAGTCTTCATAGTCCTTGATTTCCCTTCCGTAAGCTTTGGAAACCATTTCTTTTGCTTCCAAAAAGCGTACTCTCGGTATCTTTTCGATCACCGGAAGTTGTACCTTTAGAAGTTCCAATTCCTTGGAATAATGCTCCTGAAGATATGCAAGCATAAAGGTTAACATCCTCTCTTCCATGTCCATGATTTCCTCGAAGCCGGTGATAAAGCCCATCTCAAAGTCCACACTGGTATATTCATTCAGATGTCTGGATGTATCATGCTTTTCAGCCCGGAATACCGGTGCAATCTCAAACACTCTTTCAAACACACCAACCATCATTTGCTTGTAAAACTGCGGACTCTGTGCCAGAAAAGCTTCCTTTCCAAAATAGTCCAGCTTAAATATATTAGCACCGCCTTCTGCACCGGCAGCCACAATCTTAGGGGTGTGTACCTCTGTAAAATTCTCCCCGTATAAAAACTCACGAAAAGCCCTACCTATCCCTTCCTGCAATTTGAATATGGCTCTTTCCTTTTCATTCCGAAGGGTAATGGGGCGGAAATTCAGCAAATTCTCAATAGAGGTATCCACCTTCTTTTGATTGATGACAATGGGAGTGCTTTCCGTAGGCATCGATAATATTTCTACCTTTAAAAGCAGCAACTCATAACCCACTTTAGAGCGTTCCTCTGCCACTACCTTTGCCGTAAAAATCACGGTGCTTTCTTCCGTCAGACTTTCCATAGGGAATTCACTGCACTCTGCACTATATACCCCCTGCACCACACTACGCTTGGTCCGAAGCAGCACAAAAGCAAAGTCACTCATCTTACGAATCTTATAGATACTGCCGTGAATCCTTATCACTTCTCCAATATGATGCACCAATTCTTCTGCTTCTACCTGTAATAATTCATTTTCTAATATATTTCTATTGTTCATAATGATATTCTCCTTTATTTTTCCTCTATACAAATTCTAAAAAGCTTTACCGGAAACATTTTATCCATTAAGACATCGTCTTTATGTCTCATATAATCACGTCCTTTCTACAAAAAAACTGTATCATTAACCTCGCAACGGATGTTGCGAGGTGTCGCGGCATTCGCAACGCGCAGAGACGAGATACGCTCTGCGAATCTCGCTCTGATGAGCGGTCGGCGAATACCATCTCGTGCAAGCACGATGGTGCTCCCTCGTCGCCATCACAAAAAAGACCACACGAGTATATACCCATGTGGTCCTACTTACATTTCTTTATAAGGCAATTCTGTTGCCCTTCTAAAACTGTAAACATCTCACACAGGTACAACACGAATAGCGCTTGTACCTGCGGAAGTTATTCCCAGCTACAAGCGCTGCCTATCATCGTCCCTATTCAGTTGAACACACTGAATATTTATTTGCATGATTACAGCCTCTTTTCTAATTTTGATAGACTGTAACACAGAAAACTCTTCTTGTCAAGTATTTATACTATTTTCCGGATAGAATCAACGGATAATCCATACTCCTGCGCCAGGTCCTCCATCGTACTTCCTTCTCTGTACTTCCTTCGAATCTCTTCATTCCGCTGCTTATAATAGCTACGGGCACCGGAAGCTTCTCCCCATGACTTTTTGGCATCTGTACCGGGAACATACAATGTCTCACCGGCAGCATACTTTTGAAGTTCCTTGAGCAGCTTGTCCGGCAGAATATCCTGTGCATTCCTATACTTCATCTAAAAATTCCTCCGCCGTAGCATACTCATGGATCTTACCGCCACCTGCTTCAATAACCTGTCGCATCTTAACTTCAATCAAATCGGCCTGTTTCGCAATCATTTTCAGATTGTCTGCCTCATAATAATCCATTAATTCCAGCCTTTCCAATCCGAAATCTTCACAAACCTGATTCAACTCATGCTGCAGATAAATTCCCCACATATAAACCTTTATGTAATCCTGCTTAGACGCATAATGACGGATACGAAGCCATGTATAGGAAAGCTCACCATACCAATCTGCCAAATCCTGGAAATTCTTTTCTTTTTGTTCCTCTTTTCCTTCATCATAGGTCGACATACCTTCTAAAAACACCTGTACATCACATATCAGTTCATAGCAAAGCGCCTTCTGTGCCTTCCCGTTTCGTTCCTTTAAAACCTGTAAGTACTTCTCTTCAAATCCTTCCGGTACTCTATCCATGGTTTCTAACTCTTCTACCTGATTTGTCTGCGTCTTTTTGAAATATCTGCAATTACTGAAAGCGATTGCCTGTGCCAGATAATCCAGCACATAGCCGGCTCCCAGCTTCACTTCACTACCTTTTCCAAACAGCATCTGCATATAAATACTCTTTGCCTGAGCATATGCCTGTAACGCACACATATGCATCTTCTTCCTATTGTTGATGTTTTCCTGCAATTTCTTTTGCAGACCAATAAAACGTTCTAAATCCTCGTCACTTCTTGCATATAGTACCTTTGCATCTGCCAAAACCGTAATATTATACTCCTCCAACTCTGCAAAGCCTTCCAAACGTTCCCAAGGAATACCCCAGATATCAAAGCCTTCTCCGTTTAATATAAAGGTTCTTCCAAACTCATTTCCTTTTTTCGTAATGGGGACAAAGAAACTTACTGCATCCTCCTTATCCTCTATTCTTAATGTAGTATGGGAAACCACTAAAGCTATATCATCAACATAGTTTTTCTTCACCTGTTCAATTACCCAATTTGTTACAAATTCACTATTTTTCATATTCTTTCCTCCTGCTGTAAATACTTATTATTTATCTACTATTCATTTCTCGGTTAACCTAAACTCAGTATAACGCATCGCAATCAACACTTCAATGTAACAAACTCTTCCGTACCATTCTTTCCGAAAATCAATTTAACAGTGCAATCCCCAGATTCAAATATCCCGCAAAAGTCACCCATAGCAAATAGGGTACGAGAAGATACCCTGCCGACTTAGAAATCCTATAAAACCTTACCAACGTCACAAAAATCAACACCCACAATAATATCAGCCAGAAGAAGGCAAAAACATACCATTGCAAATTAAAAAACCAGGTGGACCAAAGGAAGTTCACCAACAACTGATAAAAATAGACACTTATGGCCTGACTCTTTTCCTCCATGATACCTTCGCTTGTTAATACCAGATAGGATGCCACTCCCATGAGGATATAAAGAATGGTCCACACCAACGGAAACAACCACCCGGGCGGGGAAAGCGGTGGCTTATTTACCGTCTGAAAAATCATCATGCTGTCCTTTGTGAGTAATGCCGAAATCACCCCGACCACTAACGGTATTGCGATACAAATAGCCAGCAACTTCTTATTTATCTTCTTATCATCCATACAAAAACACCTCCGGTATAATTTATGAAATCCATTCACAGATTATACCGAAGGTGGTACTTACTCGTTACATTCTTACTTTCTTCTTCCATCCGCCACGCAGATATAAAATAGTGGTGATAATAGCTCCTATCAACCAGGCACATAGCAGGGAAATAAAGATACACTCCTGTCTGCCGTTGGGATGTTCTGCACTCTTTGTGAGCCACACTAAGCCATATGCAATGGGCAAACGAATCACAACAGAGGTTAATACGGAAATCCACATAGGGGTCACGGTATCTCCGGCACCACGCATAATACCGGATAAACTCTGGGTCACTGCCATGGCAATATATCCCAAGGCTATAATACTCATCATCTTTCTGCTCAAATCTACCAGTTCGGCAGTTTCCGTAAACATACCCATTAAGAATTTACCAAATATTAAAATCAATGCTGTCAATGTGGCAGAAGTAGCTACTGCCAATATAGTACCCTGTTTTGCCCCCTTGGTCACACGCTCCATATTTCCGGCACCAATGTTCTGTCCCGTATATGTAGTCATGGCAGTACCAAAGGAGAAATTGGGTAACATCGCAAAACCATCCACACGCATGATCATAATATTCACTGCCACAAACATTTCTCCAAAGCTGTTGGTTAATTTCTGTACAGAAATCATGGCTACTGAGAAAATAGCCTGTGTCAAACCGGAAGGTAAACCTAAACGAATTACAGTCATGGCGTATTTTTTCCTTAATACCAGATACTTAGGTTTCAAATCAAAAAGCTGAGTCAAAGTGGCCAGTCTCACAAAACAAAGTATGGCAGAAACAGCCTGTGCTATAATGGTAGCCCAAGCCACACCACTGACACCCAAATTAAATTCTTTCACAAATACTAAATCCAACACAATATTGATTGCAGTGGATACCAATAAAACTACCAATGCC
Source organism: Lachnospiraceae bacterium (assembly GCA_017520425.1). Lineage (GTDB taxonomy): Bacteria > Bacillota > Clostridia > Lachnospirales > Lachnospiraceae > Acetatifactor. Next base: position 46,658 of record JAFXFO010000003.1, read on the forward strand.
CAAAAAGCATCTCCCAAACCTCTCAAAATACCACTCAAAATATTATAAAAGGCACTTCCTGCACATCCAAGGAATAAAATCATCAAATAGACTTCGCATCCGTCAATAATACCGGTCGGTGTATCCAATATCTCCAACAAAGGTCTGGTCACCAATACCGATAATGCCATAACAATCAGTGATGCTATTGCCGTTAAAACAATACAATTTCCAACCGTGTAGGAAAGTTCCTCTCTCTGTCTTGCTCCAAAATACTGGGACACCATGATACTGGCTCCCATACTGATGCCGATAAACAGTACCAGAAGCAGGTTCAATACAGGTCCTGCCGCACCTACTGCTGACAATGCACTGTCACCCACATACTTTCCAACTACTATGGTATCCACTGTACTGTATAACTGCTGTGCGATATTCCCAATCAGCATAGGTAATGTAAATACAACAATCTTTTTCCAGGGTGTACCCTCCGTCATATCCGTGGGCTGAAACAAACTTTTCAAAACATTCATATCCTACTCTACCACCTTTTTCTTCAAATCATCTCTCTTTTCATACCGTACTATTCTATTCCAATACAAATAAAAAGGCAAGGGGTAACCTTGCCTTTTTTTGAATTATTCCTGTCGCTGCTTCTTTTTTCTGTTTTTGTCCATATACATTTTCTTATCTGTCACTCTGATGCAATCCTCCAAGAAGGTATTCACATCAATCTTAAACACATCATAACCGTAACTTATGGACAAATCTGCCAGCTTTTTGTGTCGTGTATTATACTTCACAATCTCTTCATCTACGCGTTTCCAATAGTTTTCAACTTCCTCCTCCGATTTTGCCATACCCATAATGACAAATTCATCACCACCATATCGGATTACATAGCTCTTACCTGCTTTTTTCTGAAGAATCTTAGCAGCAGTCTTAATAATCAAATCGCCTTCTTCATGTCCACATCTGTCATTAATCTTTTTCAACCCATCCACGTCCACAAAGGATATCTGCATACATGTATTAGTCATCAGGCATTTTTTCTTCAACTCCATGAAGTAACGCTCCATACCAAAACGATTGTATACACCGGTAAGAGAGTCCCTGATATACATATCATCCAAACGCTTCATGGCATTCCGCAACATACTCTGCTTACGGATATTCTCGATGGCATCACCCATATTAATCAGCCAGCTTACATATAACTGATTACCCACCGTGAAGGAACTGTCCACAAATACAAAGTATCCGAAATTTCTTTCCAAATAGTGCAGGGGAGAAAAAATATACAGCTTTCCGCTCTCGGTATCATGGAACAAATCATCAAATGCCTGCTTGGATTCGAAGGATGCATGATTCTTAAACACACCATTCTGATACGCAATAATGACATCCACATTGCAGGAGTACGCCAGTCTTTCCTCAATGCTCATGTCTTCCTGTTCCATCATACCCAGTTCAAATATATCTTCCACAAATCCTTCATTTGCACAAACATAAAACTCAGGAGGATTAATGGCCTTGATAAACTCTTTGATACAATCCTTCCATTCTTCAAAGGTATTGCCCTCAATGATATGCTTTTCTAACATAATCATTTGATGAAGAAGCTTTCTTCTCTCATTTTCCATACCCAGAGCTCCGATTCGGTACTCTTGTTCCTGTGAGAATGATTTACTTTGACAGCCGCAACTCTCATTCACAATCAGCTCATCAGCCAGATAGGTGCAATCCTTTACTTCCTTACCATTTATTTTGTCCAGCAATACCTTACAAGCAGCCTCTCCCAGCTCTTTGCTTCTGGTTCTCACCGATGTAATCTTAGGACTGTGTACCTGTCCCTCCAGACTGCAATCATATCCGGCTACTATCACATCTTCCGGTATCCGGTGTCCTCTATCCATCAAAATATCTGCTATGGTAATTGCCATAGTATCATTGGCACAAATAATTGCTTCCGGGAAAGTCAATGGGGAAGACAATATCTCTTTTGCCGCAAGAGCACCGCCGGTGATATAAAAATCTCCCTGACTGATACGTTCCGGCACTATGGGAATCTTATTCTCGGTCAACACATCCAAATATGCCTGATATCTGGAATCTGCATCAGCATTTCCTTCGATTCCTTTCACAAAATTTATCTTTCGTTTCCCATGGTCCTTTACGATATGCTCTACCAAAGCGCGCATTCCCTCATAGCCATCCATAAACACGCTGGGATAATCTCTTAAGGAAAATCCGACGCAAACAATAGGAACCTTTACCTTCAGTAACAGCTTTTCAATCTTATTTCTATTATATTCCAAATGCATGGCATTTGCGATTACTATCACTCCATCGAATAAATTCAAATCCGGAAGATTCACAATATTGATTTCTCCCAGATTATGCTTCTCTTTTTCAAAAGCTCCTGTAAACCACAAAAATACTGCTACATTGCATCCGTTATATTTTGCCCATTCTTCAATACCTCGCATAATATCTGACTGGTCTGTGGTATCCATAGAAGTCATTAATACCGCGATATTCTTGTGCTCCATTGTTTCACCCTCCTTATGATAGTAACCATCCCCATATATAGTCATTTTACCATTTGTTGTACATAATTTTCAAGTCCCTTCCTGTTCCATTCACTCTTTTCTATATTTTACACGGAAATGTTGCACAATTTTTGTAAACTTGGTATAATTTTATACGAGGTAAAACGTTTGACTAAAGGAGGAATTTAACGATGCCCAAAAAAGCAAAAGTTACCGTGCATCCGGCCTATGAAATCGGTGAAATATCACCCAGAATTTATTCTGCATTCTTAGAGCCCATCGGAAATATGGTAAACGGAAGTATGTTTAATCCCAAGCATCCCACCGCGGACGAAAAGGGTCTGCGTCATGATTTTATCGACGCCATTAAGGCTACAGACCTTCCGGCAGTACGTCTGCCCGGCGGTAATTTCGTATCAGGCTGGGACTGGAAGGATTCTATCGGTCCCAAAGAGCAGCGTAAAGCTCATTTGGACCTGGCATGGCACCAATACTATACCAATGAGGTGGGACATGATGAATATCTGCAGTGGTCTGAAATGACCGAAACCGAGCCCATGTACACCATTAATCTGGGTACAGGTGATATTAATGATGCGGTAAAGATTATTGAATACACTAACCATGAAGGCGGCACTTATTGGTCCGATCTTCGTAAAGAATACGGCCATGAGGATCCCTATGGTGTCAAAATATGGTATTTGGGAAATGAAGTAGATGGTTACTGGCAAATCGGATCATACCAGAATGACCCCAGAGGCTATGGTCTGTTGGCCAATGAAACCTCTAAGCTGATGAAGTGGGTGGATCCTAAGATTGAAACCGTTGCCTGCGTATCCTGCTCACCCAATATGCTCCACTATCCGGAGTGGGATTTAACCGCACTTACCGAATGCTACCATAGCGTGGATTACATATCCATGCACCATTATCAGTCTGTTTTGTTGGATGACCTTCCTACTTACTTAGGTGCATCCCGTTACTTTGAAGACTATATCAATACCGAGATTGCCATCTGTGATTATGTGGCAGCCAAGCTGAAATCTCCTAAGAAAATGATGATTTCTTTTGACGAGTATGCTACCATGATGCGTCCTGCGGGTGAACTTCATTACGGTCGCGGAGAATACTTACATTACAAGACCCATTACAATTTTGATCCAAACCGCGGTTATACCCGTTACGACCCCGACAATATGCCGGAGCGTGGCTTCAGAGGCGGCAGCGATATGTTACAGGCTATCGTAAATGCTTCTACCATTTTAACCTTTATCCGTCACGCAGACCGTGTTAAGATTGCCTGTATGACCGGTGGTTTACATGTATTGGCTTCCTGTAACAAGGAGCATGTATGGAGCACCGCTTCTGCCATTCCTTATACCCAGCTGATGCGTTATGGTCGCGGCACAGCTCTGCAGACCAGCGTGGACTGTGATACCTATGATATCCCCAGCTATATCGTAGATGATACCAATCAGTACTACGAGCAGGATAATGTAGACTTCATTGATACTGCTGCTGCATTTGACAAGGAGACCGGCGAATTATCCATCTTTGTCATCAACCGTAACTGGCAGGATGCCAATGATATCGAATTGGATGTATCAGGCTTTGAAGGCGTACAGTTTATCGAGCACTTGGAGATGCATACCGATGATCTGACCAAGGCTAATAACTTTGAAACCCCTGACGCGATTCAGTCCGTGGTAAATTCCTCTGCAACCTTTGCTGACGGCAAGGTAACAAGCAATGTAAAGGCTATTTCCTGGAATGTCTTCCGTTTCAAGGTAGAAAAATAATTCAAATAAAAATGGCTATCTGCGCTGCCGTCTTTCATGTCGGTCGCAGATAGCCATATTTTTATACTCTTTCTTTTATCAATGTCTCTACCTCATCCACGGTAGGCATAACCTTTAATGCCCCTTTCCGCGTGGTAATAATGGATGCTGCCGCATTGGCAAAGGTCAGCATTTCTCTTAAATCCTCTTCCCTTAAATCTTTCAATCCTTTCTCCAACAGGAAATGCAAACAGGAACCCATAAAGGTATCCCCTGCACCGGTGGTTTCGATGGTGTCTTCCTGCAGGAAGCCGGAAACCTCTACACGCATATTCTCGTAATAAGCTCTGCTACCGTCCCTTCCCATGGAAAGAAGAATCAATGGTATCTGATAGGTATCCTGCAATAGCTTTGCCCCTTTATCAAAATCATCTTCTCCTGTAAACCACCTGATTTCATTATCTGAAATCTTCAGAATGTCACAATACCCCAAACCATATGCCACCTGTTTCTTTGCCAGCTCCAGGCTATTCCATAAGGACTCCCGTAGATTCGGGTCAAAGGATATAAGCAGCCCATTCTCCTTAGCCACTTTAAGCGCTTTTATGGTGGCTTCTCGCACACCCTCATGGGTCATGGACAGAGTACCGAAATGAAAGAGTTTTGATGCCCGAATCATCTCCTCATTTACTTCCTCCTGCTGTAACATCATGTCCGCTCCGGGACTACGATAAAAGGAAAAGCTTCTGTCACCGGTCTCATCATTTTGTACAAAGGCCAGGGTGGTTCGCACATCCTTATCCAATATCAGATTGGCGGTATCGATTCCCACCGCTTCCAACACTTTCTTTAATCTGAATCCAAAAATATCTTCGCCCACCTTACCGATAAAAGCAGTATTATGTCCGAATCGTTGCAACATGGCCAACACATTACAGGGTGCCCCGCCGGGATTGGCCTCAAATAAGGTGTTACCCTGTGAAGTGTTACCGTTATCCGTAAAGTCTATCAGCAATTCTCCCAATGCTATTACATCATATTTCTTCATGGTTTCATCTCCTCTGCCGGACTATTTTGCTGCAGGATATTCGTTACAAAGCAAACGATAAGGAGGTTCATCTTCTTCTATTTCCGGGAATCTGCCTACAGGGGGATTGAATCGATTATCCGTATTGTCATCGTTACACTGACTGACTTCTCCCAAAAGCACCGGTCCGGTACCTTCTTCTACCTGAAAATCATGGTACAAAAACTGCTGCACATGAATACTTTCACCGGGAGTCAAACGTATTAATGTGCCCGCCGGTACGGTATAAGTACGACCGTCCGTATGTACGGTTACATCGGACTCATAATCTATTTCCTCATTTTCCAAAGAATTGTAGACACGAATCAATACATTGCCGCCGCCTCTGTTGATAATATCCTCGGTCTTGTACCAATGGAAGTGATTAGGTGCATACTGACCTTCCTTCAGATACAAAATTTTCTCCGCATACACCTTGGGATACTTTTCCTGCATGTCACGGTTTCCATTCCGGATGGTTATCAAAGAAAAACCAAACTTATCAAAATCATTACTACCGTAATCCGTGATATCCCAGCCTAACATGCAATCCCTAACTTCATCGTATTCGTGACCCTTTGTCTGCCACTCCTCAGGAGTGAAATGACAAAAGGGCGGCAAATAGCAATGATATTTGATACACATTGACTCCAGTTCTTTTAATGCTTTGTTGATTTCCGAACGCTTCATGAAACCGCCTCCTTATACCCTAAAACGCTATTTCAAAAAGGCTTCCGGAAAACTCCCCGAAAGCCTGATTTTTAATACATTCCTCTTCTCGAACTGATATACGCTCTGATTAGCACATCGCAATATTCCTTCACTGTATTTTCTGCAATCTTATTACGTGCCCCGTTTTTCACGGATACATAACTCACGTCATCCGTTACCAGAAATCCCACAATCTGTTTCACCGGGTCATAGCCCGCACTTGTCATGGTTTGCAGTACAAACAATAAATTCTTCGCAGCCTGATAGGTATTGCCGGAATACTCACTCATAGGCTGTCTGTTATAAAACACTTCCAACATAAGCTTCAGGACTTCATCCCTGTCAAACTCCAACAACTTCATACGTGCATTATTCTTACTGGTGATATAAGCAACATCTCCGGTCAGCAAATAACCAAGAAACTGATTATAGGCATCATAATTATATTGCTTCATTGTCATATACGCGTTATCCAGCGCTTCGATAATACGTGTGTTTATCATAAATAATCCCTTAATCTTTACCTTGTACTATGCTTCATCCCTCATCATGCTGATACATGCTCCCTACATTCACATGACTCGCATATATTTTACCACATCTTTACTGAAAATGATAGTCTTTGATTAAGTTTTTTCACTAAGTATATAATCAATACCTTTCGTTCCCCGGGATTTTTACTCCACCACTACCGTTCCGTCTTCCTTCACGGTGATGGTCATGTCATCCTTTACATAGTTCAAAAACTCTTCGCCCAGGCTGTCAATAACCGGCATGCTTACCTCATCCAACCATACATCTGCCAGCACGGCACCTGCTGCCGCCAGGGAATCAATGGGCTCGGAAAACAGCATACATGCAGGCTGTCTCTTCATGGAGCAGGCACAGTACAGTACCAAGCCTCCGGTGGTAGAACCAATGGTACGGGGCAGACACAATGCCTTTCCGGCCATCTGCTTACCGTAAAGATCCGGATTGTTCTGGTCACCGCAGGTGGCCTTCTTATCACCAAACTGTAATGCTTTCTGGAATGAAGCCAGTGTATTTAAGCCACCGTGAGAAACCACTGCGGGAGCAGATACGGTACCGGGAGCTACGATTCTTCCTTTAAACTCTTTCATTACTTGCCACCTCCCTTGGTAATCTGCTCTAAGATTTCAGCATCTGTATAATATCTGGCGCTGGTATAGGTACGCAGCTTATTGCTGGAGGTGATAACCGGCATCTTCTCACTCAACGGATTATTCATATACATGAGAGGACAGATGTAAGAAGTAATCACTCCGGTTTCCTTCAAGATAGCCGCATAGGGTGTTTCCTCAAACTTCTTTAACACTGCGGGTGCTGCTGTAAATACGGTAGGAATACAAACCTTGGTTTTTCCTTCTGCCTTTAATGCTTCCTGAATCTTCCCCGTCCAATCAGTCAGCTGCTCCAGACTCATATGAGGACAGCCCATGAAGCAAAGCTTAGGTCTGGCTTCCTTGTTCTTCCAAATCACAGGATAGCTCTTATACACTCTTTCCAGTTCTGCATCATCTACCACATAAACCTGTGCGCCCTCTTCAATCAGGCTTTCACCCATCTGAACAGCCTCGGGAGTGATATTTTCCACATGATACAAGCCCACCGCACCGTTGGAAGCAGTCGCTGCACCAAAGTCCTTTAAATAAGTCTTTGCGGCATCATTCAACTCTCCGCCAAGCCACTTATCCAAACCTACGATATAAGGCACATCTTCCATGACCTTCATACCGATGGCTGAGCCTAAAAGCTGTGCCTCCGGCTTCTTAGTGGTTTCAATCTTTACAATCCATTTTGCCTTTCTGCCCTCATCGGTAAGCAACCCGAAATAGGGCACATAACCCAGTACGGAACCCATCAAATCGATGATACCGGAGTTACGGTTACATCTGGCACCTAATACGGAATTGGCATATACTACAGCAGAAGATTCGGACCAGGAAAGCACCTCGCCCATGGCAGGGGTATTGCCCACCTCATCCATATAGCAGGTACAGGTAAATGCATCCTTTTCCATCAGCCCCAGCTGATTTAACTGTACTTCATACTCCTCCTGTCTGGAATACATAAAGTTCTTAAAGATAAAGTTCTGTAAGAAATTACTTGGTACGTTAGAGTCCAAGGGTCTTGGGTCTGCAGAAAACTTCTGGGTGGAAAGATTGCCTGCCTCAATCAGCTTATCCATCAGCTCATATACGGGCTTTAATGCCTTCAATCCAAAAGAAGTAACCAAATGATTGTACTTGCTGGTCACAGGCACCATAGCATCTGCTCCAAAAAGCTCACCATAGCGGATTAATGTTTTCATGATACGTGCCAGCACATCGCCTTTTTCGCCATCCAATATGGCCTGTTGTTCTTTTGTTAAATTCACGCCTCTTTCCCTCCGTTAAATCTTCATGGCTGCTTCATAAGCACCCCAAATGACGGTTCTTAAGTTGCCTATATCCTTACAATCGCCTACCAGATATACATCCTTGCCCCTCTTCGCCAAAGGATTGGAAATATATCCTGCTGAGCTGATGACACTGTCGCAGTGAATCTTAATATCCATACCGCTCTTATCCTTACAAAGAATTCTGTCATCCAGTACTTCCTTTAAGGTGGTATTCAGATATACAGGTACCTTATGTAATGCGAACCACTCTCTCAAATAAGAGCTGTTTGCCAGACAAACACCCTTCTGAGCGACCAAATCGTCCTTCATTTCCACGATAATGGGCTTCTTACCCTGCAGTGCCAGCTCATAAGCGATTTCACAACCGGTGAGACCGCCACCAATAACAGCTACCGTTTCGCCAACCGGTGTACCTGTCAAATAATCGCAAGCCTCCACCATCTTCTCGTGTCCCGGTACCTTCTTCAGTACTCTTGCCTTGGAACCGGTAGCCACAATAACAGGTCTGCCGGCAAATTCAGCCACGTCCTTTACCTCTTTATTCAGCTGTACTTCGATGTCTAAATCCACCATCTGCTTCTTGTACCAAGCCAGCAAGTCACGCAGCTTACCCTTATAGCTTTCCGCACCGGCTGCTATGAAAGCACCGCCCAGTTCACCGGTCTTTTCACAGATGACAGGGTCATGACCACGCAGCTTCAATACTCGTGCCGCTTCCATACCACCAATACCGCCACCGATGATATATACCTTTCTGGGATTGGTGGTAGGTACAATTTTGTGCTTATTTGTCTGCATGGTTTCCGCATTGACCGCACAACGTGCCAGATGCAGGGAATCACTTAAATCCTGGTCATTGGGAACACCCTTATAATGGCACATATTAAAGCATCCGTTATGACAAAGGATACAAGGACGGATATCCTCTTCTCTGCCTTCCATCAGCTTGGTCACCCATTCCTGGTCTGCCAGGAATGGACGTGCAAAGCCTGCACCGTCAATACGACCATCCTTAATGGCATCCGCTGCCACTCTGGGGTCCATACGTCCCGCACAAACCACGGGGATATCTACAAATTTACGGATATGTGCCACATCCTCTAAGTTACAGTTTTCAGGCATGTAAATAGGGGGATGTGCCCAGTACCATGCATCGTAGGTACCGTTATCACAGTTCAACATATCATAACCTGCATCCTGAAGATATTTTGCCGCCTTTTCGGACTCTTCCATATCACGGCCCACTTCTACGTACTCTTCTCCGGGAAGGGCACCCTGACGGAAGCCCTTGGTCTTGGACTCTACACTATAACGCAGGGAAACAGGGAAATCCTCTCCGCAGACTCTCTTGATTTCTCTTACGATTTCTACAGCGAAACGATAGCGGTTCTCGAAGCTTCCGCCGTATTCATCTTCACGCTGGTTGATATATTTCAAAGTAAACTGGTCTAATAAATAGCCCTCATGTACTGCATGGATTTCCACACCATCCACGCCCGCATTCTGAAGTAGCTTCGCGGTCTTACCAAAAGCAGTGATAAATTGCTGAATTTCTTCTACAGTCATCTCTCTGGAAGGCACCTTATCCGACCAACGGTTGGGGGAAGGACTGGGTGCAGCGGTAATCTTGTCCAGATTCATAATGGGCTTAGACAATACATTCAGTGCCTTATTGGTATATAAGGTCTCCATCAGATGGTCGATGGTGAAGGAACGTCCAAATCCGGCAGTCAGCTGTACAAACAGCTTGGCACCGGTTTCATGAAACTTGGGCATCCATTTCTTCAGCTTACGATACATGCCTCTCTTTCTGTGCAACCACTGACCCAACATAGGGTTGTACACCGGCTGACAGCCCGGCAGTACCAGACCACAGTTGTTCTTTGCCACTTCCATAATAAATTCGGCCCCCGCCTTATCGAAGTGGTTGATTTCCATCCAGCCCAAAAGGTTTGTTCCACCCATGGAAGTCATAACTACACGGTTCTTGATTTCACAATTACCGATTTTCCAGGGTGTAAATAAGGGCTCTAATCTTTGTTCCATTGCAAATACCTCCTTTGTATTTTACCTTCTCTTAATGAATATCATTATCTTCCTCAGCATCTTACCCTGTCAGAAGTTTACAACACCAAATAAATTTAAAATTCGTAGAATAAGCAATGCCACCAAAAGCACTGCTGAACCGATTACCTTCCCCCAAAATTGCTGTTCTCTTCTTCTGTTTTCTCTCTCCCAGTAATCATCTACCACCGGATGCATGGACATATCAAACCGCTTAATAGCCTCCAACTCCGTGTCCACTTCCTTTTTCTCTTCGATACGTTCGATCACATCCCGGATATTATTGGCAGTACCACACTCCGGACATATCATATCCGCTCCGGTTTCTCCTCTTTTTACCTGAAATTCCTGTTCACAGGAATAACATTTTACTACATATATCATATTCTCTCCTTAAATCCTTCCCTTCCTTATCTCTAAAAACGACTCGCCAAGTAGCAAATATACACCAAAAGCGCTACCCCCGCCAAAATAGTAAAGAGAATAATGCCCAAAACCATTTCAAAAGCAAACTGCACATGTTCATCTAAACTTATGGTTGTTTCGTCAGTAATCACCGGATGTTTGGACATATCAAAATCCTTAATCGCCTGCAAGTCCGGATCTATGGGTTTTTCTTCTTCGATTCTCTCAATGACATCCCTGATATTATTGGCAGTACCACACTCCGGACATATCATATCCGCTCCGGTTTCTCCTCTTTTTACCTGAAATTCCTGTTCACAGGAATAACATTTTACTACATATATCATATTCTCTCCTTAAAGCATTCTCTTCTTTGTTCTATAAACGACCCGCTATATAGATTATATACCCGAAAAACACTACCACTGCTATTATGATAAAAAGAATGATACCTAAAACAATCCTTACTGCCTTGTTTTCTAAGGCAAACTTCATGTATTCTTCCTCACTTAGTTCATTAAGTAATGGATGCTCAGATATATCAAAATCCTTAATAGCCTGCAAATCAGGATCTATGGTTTTTTCTTCTTCGATTCTCTCAATGACATCCCTGATATTGTTCACTTTCCCGCAATCAGGGCATATAAAATCTGCACCGTTTTCCTCTCGTTTTACCTCAAAATTCTTTTCGCAATGAAAGCATTTTACTATGTATTTCATCTTCTCCCCCTCAGAGTTACTAGCCTACCAGCCATTTATACTTGGCTACACTGTACAAAGGCACCAGGGGAATCAGGATAGGCACTTTCTTCACGTAAGCCTGGTACTCCGGGTCCTCACCGTAGTTACGGTTCTGGCGAAGCTCCAGTCTTCTGGCACCGCCAAACATAATGTAAACGATACAAATATATCCGAATGCAGCTGCAATCCACTGCCATACGCTGGCGTAGATATTGATACCGGATACGAATACACCGGTCCAGAACAATACTTCGCCTAAGTAATTAGGACATCTTACGATTTTATACAAACCACTGTCGCAGAAACGGTTGGGATTTTTCTTTTTGGCAGCACTTTTCTGCATATCTGCAGTGGACTCCAACAAAATACCCAGTGCCATGATTACTGCACCGATAACCGTCACTATATTGGCATCCGCGAAATCGCCAAAGCCATCTCTTTTTGCCGCTTCTAATCTGAACAACAGAGGTGATACCTGTAACGCATACAATAAAGCACAGCTGGTCCAAATGCTGATCTTTGCCACCATTTTCATGGTAGAGCCATCCTTAATCTCCTTTTTCATAGTACTGCGATAGGATGCACTCTTAATCTCTCGAATCAGCAAGTATCCGCCCAGTCGACAACCATATACTAAAAACAGGATGCACATCAATGTAGTACTCCAATCCAATACGCCGAAGTACATGATAAACATTGCCAGTCCCATCACCGCAACTGAGAAGCCATAGCCCAAGGATATAAAATACACATACTTATAAAATCCCACTGCACTAACCACCAATGCAATGATTACCAGAATAACAAAACCTAATCCAAATGATTCAAAAAAACCCATTCTTCTACCTCCTTATATTCCTACTAAACCGGTACAAACATTGACCTAAGCATTCTCAAAATCCCAAAAATAACCAGAATCACAAGTGCTATCACAATCATTTTTGCCGTCATCACCACTTCATTTCCATCTGTATTTATTCTATAATAAAAGCGAGGAAAAAACAACCGATTTGTGTCTTTTCCTCGCTTCTCTTCCCATTACATACAAAGGTTTTCTTCCAAAAAGGGTGAATACATCATAATGGCAGAATTCTTCACAATACAGTGTTCCTCCAAGAGCATTCCGGCTCCATCATACTGCTGTTTGTACAGCTCATTGTGACGGGTATATCCACCCCAGAATTCACTACGCATTTCATGATTTCTCTCTACAATCTCATAACGATACTGTGGTGCTCTGGTGACCCGCCATTCTCCCTCCAGATACTCCTCACCCACATGCACAAACAATTGATAAGTATCCTCCGTATTATTTTGAATCATCAGGTCTCCGTGAGGGTAAAAACAGGTAGCTCCACTCCCAAAGGGCTGAGTTCTGTTGGAATCCGGAAATACATCATATCCATGTCGGTGTCGCTCCACCACCGTCAATGGAGTATGTACCGTCATCCAGAAAATCAAATTGGATAACTGACATAATCCGCCACCTACTCCCGGTTCAAAGCCCCCGTTCTTTAAAATCATGCCCTCCACATATCCTTTTCGGGCAGAAGGCTTTCCAATCAATTTCCAATAACTAAACACTTCGCCGGGACGAATCATGATACCATCTAAACACTGTGCGGCGATCTTTAAGTTTATCACCTTATTTTCCTGTAGCCACATATCCACATCCTTTAGCTTACGCAATAAAATGGTCTTATGGACATAATAACGGTAAGGTAAGGGCTCCTCCTGCCTTTCTTTCGCAAAACACCGGTCCATCTTCCACCAAATCCATTTGCGTAACATACCATAATAACATCTTCCCAGCTTAATGCGTAGATTGGAACGTTTCTTTGGTCTCTCTACTCCTGCATATGATTTCCATACCTTCTGTTTCATAACCTTCCTCCTCATGTTATTTACTATCCCTATGAAAATATTACTTGTTTCTACGGGTTTACACTTGTGCACCTCTATATTATCATCACGGTGTACGTCTGTCAACCCTTTTTATCAAAACATTAATTATCCCAAGAAATAAAAAAGCGGACCGTTTTCCGATCCACTTTCTAATATCATTTTTTCTATTCTACTCGCTTTGATTTTTCCTTCAGTTTTTTCAGATACTGAAGCTTCAGTTCATTTTCTTCCTCTAAACTTTTTATCTCTTCCTTCAGATAATCCACATATTCCCTGGCCAATTTCACACCCCCGCGGACTGCCACATCCGGATGCTGCTCCATCTCCTCCAGCCACTGTAATAGCGACTTCTCCCTGATTTCATTGTAAGTATTGTCCACGGTTCCGAATATATTTTTCATGGTATTCATCTCCCTATCTGCATTCATTCAGCTTCTTAATGTATTTTAACACACTTTTCCATTTTGTAAAATTCTTCTTGACAGAATATTCCATTGCTGTTATTCTAACCTTGATATTAGACGAAAGGTCTGATCCACGCTTGTTAGGGAAAATTTCCTAACAGGCGTTTTTTATTTTTGTTTCACTGCATGCATGGAAACGTTTCCGAAACAGAAATATACCGGACCTGACATTCTATTAAGGAGGATATGATTATGATAAGCATCAGTAAATTCAGCTATGACAATCCAAGATATAAAAATCTGCTTGCCCGGGGAAGCAGTATCCCCGAGGAGGTGGAACGTACCGTAAAAGAGATACTGAAAAATGTGAAGGAACGGGGCGATGAGGCGCTGTATGAATATATGCAGACCTTTGACCGGGTGGATATCGGCAAAATCGGCCTTATGGTTACGGAGGAAGAATTTGCAATAGCACGTGAAAAAGTCACGGATTCCTTTAAAGCTGCGGTACAAAAAGCCTGCGCCAATCTGTTTCAGTTTCACAAAAGACAGCTGCCCAAAGGCTTTACGGAGACCTATGCTAACGGAGCAGTTATGGAACGTAAATATACGCCGCTAAACAGTGTAGCCGTAACCGTACCCGGCAATATGGCGCCTTTGATTTCCACCCTTTGTATGAACCTGGTGCCTGCACTGGTAGCCGGTGTGCCCAATATTTACATCCTTACCAAGCCTAAGGCCGATGGTTCCATTGACGAGAGGTTGCTGTATGTGGCCGACTATTTGGGTGTAAAGAATTTCTATAAAATCTGCGGCTCCCAGGGACTGGCTGCGGTAGCATATGGCACAGAGACCGTAAAAAAGGTGGATGCCATCACCGGCCCCGGCAACAATTATACCCAAATGGCCAAGAAGCTTCTATTTGGAGAAGTAAAAATCGACTCCATCGCAGGCCCTTCGGAGATCGCCATTATCGCCGACGAAAAGGCAAACCCTACCTTTATTGCTGCGGATATGATGTCCCAGGCAGAACACGGTACCGGCTTTGAAGCCAGCACCACCTTCTGCACATCATGGGAACAGGCTGAGGCTATCAAGGCCGAGGTGAACCGTCTGTGTGCAGAAAATGGTCTTGTGGATGCCACTGCCAAGTCCTTTGAAAACTATGGGGATATCTTTGTGATGGATTCCCTGGAAGAAGCAGTGGTGGCGGTAAATAAACTGGCTCCCGAGCACGCGGAAATCCTGGCCGAGGATGCGGAAGCCCTTCTTCCCGGACTGACCAATGCGGGTGCCGTCTTTGTAGGCGCTTACAGCACCGAGCCGGTAGGGGATTACTTCTGCGGTACTAACCACATTCTCCCCACCTGTGGTACTGCACGTTTCTCTTCCGGTATGTCTGTGCAAGAATTCCTGCGTGGCTATAGTGTCATCCACTATCCGGAGAATGCCTTAAAGGAAAACGCAGACTCCATCATAGAGCTGGCTGAAGCCGAAGGAATGTATGCTCACGCATTGGCTATAAAGGTGAGAAAATAGAAGTATATAAAAGGACTTTGCAGGAAATCCTGCAAAGTCCCTTGTATTAATCCTACAGAACTATACTATCTTTATTCTCCCAACAAAATACGAACTACATTTCCACCCTGGCTTCTATTGATTTCCCGCAATTCGCTAACATTCAATACCTGTTTCACCTCAGATAATGTTTCCTCAATATCCATATGCTTTATCATTTCTACCAACAAATATCTGCCAGATTCATAGGTATAATCCTCTGCCAGAACCTCAATATTACTTGCGTAAACCACTCCCACACGGTCGCATTGTGCAAGTATATTAGTATCTTCTGCACTTTCATTATAGCTTCCGGTAGGAATCACAAATACGCAGTCCGTACCTTCCGGGACGGCATACGCTTCCTGCCCTCCCGTAAATATGTATCCCGGTTCACAAACCACATAATTAGCAGTTCCAATCCAAAATCCAATTATCACAAACAAAATTACTGCTTCTGATTTGCACACTCTCTTCTTCCACTTTTCAGACTGTAATACAGGATTTTTACACATAAAATCAACCGAATAATATATCGCACATACAAATATAATACACCAGAAAGGATAGGTGCACATAATATACCGTTCTGACAGAAATGGTGATATCTGTCCTACCAAACAGGTATATATTAGCACAGGCAAAACCAAAAGCGTTATCTTTGCATAGGGCAACTGCTTTTTCCACAGAAATTTGCCCAAACCAAAACATATAATGACAGCAACGGCCAATGTAATCACAAGTAATACTGTATATCCGCCAAACATTTGGCTTACCATATTCCTAAACATAATCTTTGCCTTATATAAGCTTAGATTACCTCCGGTCAGGATGGACAAAGAGGCTCTTCCTCTGTAACCCGAAAACACATGCTTCACGGAAAAAGGCCAAATAAGAATGCCTGTCACGGCGGAACTGCCTAAAATCAGCACATACTTTACAGCTGCATTATACTTCTTATGTGCCAACATAGTGAGCAGCATAATGCCCGCGATAACCATCGCATACAATACAAAATAATATTGCGTATAATATCCGCCCAAAACACTGAAAAACAAGGCAAAACCAAGCTTCCTCGTAAAGCGAAAGTCTGCTGCGTAAATCTTCAGATGTACATAACAACATAATAACGTCATTAATGTTAACAATGCATACATACGTATGAACATGGCTGTGGTCATAAATCCGCAGGATAAGGCATAGCCGATTACAATTATAATCGCCGGACCCTTCGGGCAAAGATACTCTGAGCTCATCTTATAAATCACAATCAATGCCAGAGTCAGTACAAGCATATTCAGTGCCAAACCGAACCACTTTGAAAATTCTCCTACGAAAAAGGAACAAATAGTGTGTAACAGCATATAGAAAAACGGTGGATGCACATCTCCACGCTGATTGTAATAAACAGATGCATAATTAAAGGTATTACTCTCACTTACAGCCAGATAATCTACGTAATCCTGTCCGGGTACCCAAGTGGTGGTATATGTATCCGCACTATTGGCCTGGGCAACACGATACGCCTGATAAATTTCACTACTGTAAAAATCAAAATTATTTTCCTTCAAAATGCGAAAATCCTTCGCCAAGTTAGAAAACAAATCCACAAAGCTTTCTCCGGCTCCGTATTCATTCATCCAATCCTTCACATCATAGCCACTGACACCAAAATGCATGAAGGGCAAATATTCACTGTTGGCAAGTCCATACGAGTATAACTCATCTACATGGTAACCTTCCTTCTGACGTCCAAAAAAAATCATGGCACATAAACTAATAGCCAGGATCAAAACCATAGCCAATTTCATCTTATGTTTATTAAGAAAAGCCAAACAATTTTTCATGTATGTATCCTCGTTTTAAAAAGGATTTGGCAAGCATACTTGTCAAATCCTTTCGCCTAATTTTCTGAATATTTCAACTGATATGTTTCAACGTAATTATAACGCTTATACCTATAAAAGGCAATACGGTTTTCACAATCGGTGAGTGTTAATTACTAACTAAAACCTCAAACTCTGCTGCCACATATTGTGGTGCCGATCTATCTGATGACGAAGTGTATATCTCCTTTACTATTCGGTATTTTCCTGCCGGTAATTCACCGTACCATGCTTTCCAATTGGTCTGCAACACGGTTGTCTTACCATCCGGCACAGGATATTCTACCTTCTCCCATATTCCATCCGTTCGCTCATCCATACGGTACCAGGCACCATCCACCTTCTTCTGAATACAGTACCATTCTCCGGTAGCAAGTTCACTATCGGTATCATTGTTAATTAGAAGCTCTCCTTCCCATGATTTATATTTTTCCATGTTCATGGTCACATTTGGCAAGGTATTGACCGGGAAACCATTATATTCTTGGTCCATATCCCCTCCCATATCATCATACTTCAAAAACGCTCCCCAGTAATAATCCTGCGACGTATAGGAAGTACCTTCGGTACGGACCAACTGCCGCTTCATATCAATATCACAGGCTACGATGAGTGTTCCGTTTGGGATGTATCGCTCTAAGGAATGCTGAAATTCCTCATAGCCTTCTGCAGAACTTCCTTCGCCCATTTCAAACTGTATTGATTTATTATCTAACACTTGCTTTTCTCCGGATGCATTGAAGGAGAATACTTCATAATCCCAGCCGGCTGTTCCCTGACCTCCCCAAAGGTTACTCAAAAGCAAATAATCCTGACCTTTCCACTGCACGATGCTTAACTGTCCGTTTGCCACGTGGACTCTGGAGAAATCATGGCTCCAAAGCAGGTTTTCTTCACTGTAAGTATCGGAAAGCTCCTGACCTTCATATACATTGACCCGAACCAAATCATACCTTATGTGGTTTTCAATTCTATCCAAAAGCGAAGCATTTGCATCCACGAACGCAGGATCATAGGTCATGGAAGTCACAATATAATCCGCCACTCCGTCATGAGTTACGTCCCTTTTCTCTACATTGATTTCTTCCGTAATCCATTCAGGAGCTTCTTGCCTGCCGACATTCTTCTTTTCCTCGATAGGATCGTCCTGCTTTTCCTCCGGCAACTCAAGTTCCTCCTCTTCAATAGGCTCATGATCAGCAATCCTTACCTCCACGTTACGAACCATTACATATACATCCATATCCTCCGTGGTAGGATTCTGCATGTTCACACCAATCTTGAACCATGCCCCCTTCTCCACATCCATTTTTACAGGCATACCTTGTGTAATATAGGTTGGTTCATAGGCATTCTCTTCCTTGACTTCGATTGGTTTTAATACAACTTCTGTATCTCCCATGCCCTCGCTTAAAGAAAGGATAATCTTCTTGCCTTTTGGGGAGATTTCCTCATCCGAATAGAAGAAATCTTCCTGATAAATTATTTCTTCTGTGCTTCCTGCCGGAATCGTTATTCTGATTCTGTACTCTCGGGCCGGATTGGTCAGAAAGCAAACTGCCACGACGATGCCTGCCACAATGGCTATCATGGTAATCCAAAATGCCGGCCTTTTATAGTTCAATACGGATTTCACTCTTTCCTTCACACCCACTTCCCCAAATGCTAACGGACATACGGAAACCAAACGTCTCTGTGTAGCGCATGATAACAACACTCTGGAATATCCTTTTTTATCATCAAAACCCATATCCTTAATTACTTTTTCATCACAGGCAAGCTCTATATCTTTGCACAGCAGGATATAAGCAATCCAGCAGAGCGGATGAAACCAATAAACACTTAAGAGCAGGTAACCAAAGGGCTTCCACAGATGGTCCTTTCTTCTCAGGTGGGCGTTCTCATGAGCTAAGATATGCTTCATCTCATCCTCACCCAAAGAAGATGAAAGATAAATCCTTGGTCTAATAACGCCCAAAATAAAAGGGGATTTGACCGCATCACAGATAAATACCTTCTCTTTATAACGTATGGACTCCCTTACGCTAAGGCGTAATCTGATAACGCTGCCTACCGCAAAACAGAGAAGGATTAACATTCCACCCAGCCATATATAACCCGCAACCTCTGTAAATATCTGTAGAGGAGCCACGCTTTCGGTTGCCTCATAGGCAAAGGTGTCCGCCAGAATAGGGTTCACTGTATTCTTCACTACGGTAAAATTACTCTCTATGGAAGGCACATAGGGCACTATATCCCCTTTTACCACGGTATGAGACTGAATAGGCTCCGCACTGGGCTGTAGGCTATATATACTCTCTATGGAAAAAGGAATCAGTAGCCTGACTGCCACCACACCCCATAGCAGGCAATTCATCCACTTGGGCATCTTGCGGAATAACAAACGCACACACAGTATCGCTAAAATCAACCATCCTGCAGTAATACTCATATTTAAAAGCTTTAAGAAAATAGCTCCCATACTTACTTCTCCTCCGCCTGGTCAATCATCCTGCGAATAGCATCCGCTTCCTCCGGTGTCAATTTCGAATCCTGTGTAAAAGCCGCAATGAACGCAGGCAAGGACCCTGCAAAAGTATCCTCCACGTATTGCTTACTTTGTTTCGCATAAAATTCCTCTCTGGAAACAACAGCTGTCACCAAGCCGTTTTCATTCTGAAACAATCCCTTATCTATCAATCTACGCAGCACATTATGTGCGGTGGTACGCTTCCAGTTAAACTCTACCGCCGTCATCTTCACCAGCTCCGATGATGTGACCGGTTCATGCTCCCATATCATATCTGCGTAACGCGCTTCTATCACACCTAATTGAATTTCCATGTAGTTAGCCTCCTTAAAAAAATTGTCATCCGGCGGCGACAATTACAAGAATTGCTTCGCAATTCTTCTTAACTTCCTCCACTGTACTCGCACAGTTTCCTATAGTTTAAATAGAAAGACCACAAATTGTAGTCTTATGTATAGACTACAACTTGTGGTCCAATTTGTCAACCATATATTTCGGGATAGTATTTTTTCCACTCCCCATCTTCCAGTATTTCATACTGCCCCCACTGCGGGTTTCCGCTCTCTCTTCCTTTTATTCGAATAGGTAAAAAGGCATCATGCTGACATCCCGGTAAAGGATCTTCTATTTCTATCCAGCCCCGCTCGTCCACCAAAGATTAATATAACATGCGCAACGTCATAAGTAAATCTGGATTTTTGATAAAATTGGGAGCGTGATACATCTTTTTGTGTATCAGAGTATGCATGTGATACTTTTTTGCATTCGGCACCAGTGCCACCATACGCAGCGTGATACACATTTAAGTAAAAGTACACACGAAATGGGATTGTGTGTATCTTTACTTAAATCATTCACACTTCTTTATCATGCATGAACTTGCATGTAACTTGCACGTCAGCTTGCATGTGAACATGCAAGTCTAAAATCAAAATGACCCAACGTGGTCCGCATCGTTGAGAGGCGTGTTGGGTTCTGTTAATCATATTATATTCTACCTTACAAGAAAAGCAACTATTTTATTCCCGGTAATTGACTTTCTTATATCTTTTGCTTACAATATCAATATAATAATCAATCTTGATTGATTTCGGGCTGGTCGAAAGACCCTGGTCCACCGAGCGGCGGGGAATTCCCCGCTATTTTATAGTCACTTTGTTTTTTCTATCCCCATTTTACATCTTTTGGGGTAGAAAAATTCACACTTACTACTTTTATTTTTTCATTGACAATCGGCGCGAAAAAATGTATTATAATTTCAGTCGATGTAAAAGTGAATAAATCACTTAATGCGACGTATAATAAGAAGAGAACATAGAACATTAAATGTTCTTTAATATCAAAAAAGAAAGCTAGTAATGTTCTTGGTTTATCCAAGAAAGGTTTACTAGCATTTCTTTTTTTATTTGTAATTTTCTTTAAAATCTAAACACATAATACATCTTTTTGTATTTGTTTCCGATGCATATTCGTTCGGATATTTTTCAAACAAATATTTACACGCGTTTCGCAATTGCTCTATGCTTAATATATCAATATTTTTCAATACTGCCATTGCGCTCTTTCTACAATTTGCTGTTGTATCCATATATTCGACAAGTTTATCATATGTATCAAAAACTGGCGTATTTTTTAAACTTTTGACCACATTGTTAGCAATAATTTTTTCCACTGAATTATGTTCTTGTATGTAAATATAAAGTTTGCTATCCTTCGAAATTTCTCTTCCTTTTACATATTTATAGACCGGAAGTAATCTATTTATCGGAATTCCTCTTAATCTTTCATCACACATAGCTGCAGAATCAAAGTTTTTATTGTCATAGATAATATCTTCATAAATCTGACTATCTTCAAATCTTCCATAACCGTATTTATTTAAAATATTATCTTTGTATCCAATCGCTATGGCTAACGGTTTTGTAGACAAATCTATATTCTCGAGATCATCAATTCCCACAATAATAGATTCCGCATCCTGTGAAGTCATACTTTGGTCAACAATTGTCTTAACAACTTTTCTAGTTTCACGCACCCTTATTGGAGATATACCCGGAGTTAACTGTCCCAATTTTTCATATACTTTTGCATAATTATCAGTTTGAATTTCAACAAATGGTATTTCAACTCCATTCTTGGTCACTATAGTCCGCTCTATTTCTATAAGTTCTTTCTCATCTTTTTTATAACTGATAAAAATAAAATGTTTACGTATATCTGCCAATTGCTCATCGGACAAGCACCCCAAGAAATCTTCTATAATGCCTCTAACGTCCTCATCCGTCATAGAATATCCCATAAATATTATTGGAGCTTCCGCAAACAAAGTAAGCATTTTAGCAATAATAAGTTTTCGAGATTCCCTAAAATGTTCATAATCATCTTGAGTTATAATAATAGACTCTGCATCCGTTGCACTACCATGGATTTTATAAATTTCAGCTATATTATAACTATCAGCAGAGAACAACTCATGTTGTCTTACATATACTTGGAAATCTTTATTGAATACTTCTTGTTCTAAAAATGTATCATAATTAGTTGTAATAATAGCCGATATTTTATTTTTCAGTGCTCTAAATTTTACAAGTTCATCCTGTAATTTAGGGGACCTATTTAACTTTTGCTTCTTAAAGAAGTCAGCAAGATACATCTTATACGGAGATATCCCTCTTTTTACCCAACTTGGATTTTTACTATTTCCAATTCCAAGTTTAATTTTCCGGTCATAAAAAGCAGCGTTAAATTGCTCTTCAATTAAAGTTCCCATGTATACATTCATGTCAAAATCAGACATCTTCTTACGTCTACACTCATCCAGATGCTTTTGATACTGAAACGGATCCGTTTCGAATTTCTCAAAGGATTTCTCAAGCAACTCTTCCCATGATGGATAACCAAATAAATACCTTTTAGAAATCCCCGAACCAACAAATAATACAGGCATTCTATTTGCTTTTACCAGCTCATCCAATATTGAACTTTTCACCATAATATTCGCACCCCTTCTTCATTTTTATATTTTCTTATTCTTCTTTCCCTCCGTACTACCAGTACTTTCAATGCCATTTTAGCATAATCTAAGATTGAATTTACAAAAAGAAAACATACTCCTTCATGACTTACCTTTTATGTATAGATACCCTTCCATTCTTTTTTTATCATGGAATAACTACTACGACTCAAATCATAACTATATATCCTGATTCTATTCCTACTTTTTATTCGACGCCCCCAGTCAATCAATTGTGCAACGTCACAATATAACAAGTCAGACTTTACATTGTTTTTTCTACTAATTGCATTCAATTTACATGTCTCTTTTTCTTTGCTACCTATAATAATTTCTTTGGGTAAAATCTCTTCCACTTTTACTCCCGGTGCACCCTCTTTGCCTTTATCATATTTTACAATTCTCCATTCCATTTCGTGTTTCCACTCATCAGATTTTGTAACTAACGATATATATAAGGGCTCCCCTTCAACATCTTCAAGCAAAGGCAAATCCTCAGAATATATAACAGGCATTATTCCAAACTTATCAATTAATTCACGCAAATCATATCCTATACACATCCCCTTATGATCTGCCGAATAATACCCCCACATAGCACTAGAATCACACCGTTCCGAAAAACAAGCTACAAATGTTGCATTGGTTCTTCTTTTTGATTCTTGATCTGCTTTTTCCTGTTCCAGATATTCATGAAACGCAAGCTCTCTTTCATCCTCTGAATACGCTCTTTTACTCCTTTTGTTAACCAAGTATGCGCAATCAAATGGGTCATTGAAATTGTATGCATTAGACAAAAAGATTTTTTCCTCTTTTAGGGTATTAAAATCCCTTACTAATCCACGACAATACTTATATATCAATGTACCCTCTTCAACGCTATCCATTAAAAACTGTTTAATTTTATCAATATCATTTGTCTTAAGCAATTCAACATACTTTTTACGTTGTTCCTCATTAAGAATTCCCATTTTTCATTCATCTCCAACTTACACGTTAGTTTTCCTATACATCTTCCCCTTGGTACTACCAGTACTTTCAATCAAGCCTTGCTCCAACATATCCTTAAGCAACACTTTAATTCTTGACTCTTTAACACCAGCAACAGTTTCAAATTCAGACGCCTTATACCACATATCAGGCTGCATAGAATTCAAAATTGCATCGTATTTTTCTTGCGTTTTTTTCGTCACTTTTTTTTCGCCACTTTTTTTCGCCACTTTTTTTTCGCCACTTTTTTCCGACACTTTTTTCAAAAACGAAAGCGACAGTACCGTTCTATCCGGGTCAAATCTCTCCTCAATCACCGGTTCTTCCCAGCCTTCGTCTGCCCAAACATTAAAGATGTTCGGCACACCACTTCCGGCACGTTCACCGATATTGATAAGATTAAACATTTTCATAAGAGCCTTGTTTCGGGGATCGGATTCGCCACCAAGACGCATCTGCTTTTTACCCGTTCTGACATAACCCGGATTTGCTAAAACCAGCTTGTCCGGTTCCTTACGGATAACAACACCACGCAAACCGTGATAATCTGCATTAATCAAACAGTTTGCCAAAGCCTCACGAAGTGCCTTGTGTACCGGAGTATCATCAACACGCTCACCACCAACCATTTTGAAAGGCACCTTAATGTCTTTGATAATCTTGTTATAAACTCTAAAATAAAAGTCGCACACATTTCCGGACCATTCACCAGAACTTGACTGCACTCTATCACTCCAACGAGTGGTAGGGTCCAACTCTTCTCTGTAATCCAAGAAATATTCCGGAAAGTGGCGCACAATGTTGTACTCATCACCAAACATCAGCATACCTGCTGCCGTAGGATGCAACTTTCCATCTTCATCAGAAATAGCAGCCGCACCAATGCTTCTCAGATACTCATGGTCGCTCAGGCGTTCAAAAGGATGTCCCTCTTTTAAAGAACGATGACTGTTGCGATATCCATGAATGGTATCATAATTCAAATCTTCCATCGGAACCTTATCAAGCACTTCCA
>JAFXFO010000004.1 GCA_017520425.1 Lachnospiraceae bacterium
CACCACTTTACCTGACTTATCTCTCTTGAACTTACCGATACGTGGTCCAAGAATCTTTGCACCAATCAGCGCTGAAATACCACCTACCATATGTATTGCACAGGAACCTGCGAAATCATGAAATCCTATCTGTGCAAGCCAACCGCCGCCCCAGATCCAGTGTGCTTCAATTGGATAAATCAAAGCTGAAATCACCGCTGAATAAATGCAGTAAGAAAGGAATTTAGTACGCTCAGCCATAGCTCCTGACACAATCGTAGCCGTTGTTGCACAAAATACAAGGTTAAATACAAAACTTGAGAAATCAAAGTCTGCATAAGATGTAAACAAATCAAAGCCCGGATTGCCAATAAAGCCAAACAGGTCTTCACCCATCAATAAGCCAAAGCCTATTAAAATAAATACAACCGTACCAATACAAAAATCCATCAGATTCTTCATAATAATGTTTCCGGTATTTTTCGCTCTGGTAAAACCTGCTTCCACCATTGCAAAGCCTGCCTGCATCCAAAATACCAGTGCTGCACCGATTAGAAACCACACACCAAATACTTCGGCAGAGGCAGCTTCCATTACTAATTCTCTCATTGTTTCATCCATATCAAGTACCTCCAATCATGTCTATTTATCTTACACCAAACAACAAATCACCATAGGTTGGGAAAGGCCAATACTTCTTGGCAGTTAAGGTTTCCGCTTCATCACAAGCCAGTCTTAATTCGCTCATTCTAATCAGAACCTCATCCCTGATCATATTTGCAGCCGCCATAGTGTCATCCAATTCACTTAGATATACCAATGCAGACTCCAGTTCTTCCGTTTTATCGGCAATTCTGTCAGTCAGAACCGATAACTTTTTCATCAGTCCAGTTTCATAGCTGCAGGTTAAATCTGTAGCTACTGCCCTCTTCGCTGCCACTGTCTTTGCCAATTCCTGTACATAGCATTCCACTGCCGGAGCAATTTCCGTTCTTGCCATATCCACCATGGTATTTGCTTCTATCGTCACGGTCTTACAGTAATTTTCCAGCATAATCTCGCATCTGGATTTCAGTTCTGTCTCCGAGAATACCTTATGGGATGTCAGCATCTGCACATTCTTTTTATCCAGCAAATGCGGCATACAATCCGGTGTCGTACGATAATTCAAGAGGCCTCTCTGTTCCGTAGCTTCTTTAATCCAAGTGTCATCATAGCCATTTCCATTAAAAATAATATTTTTGTGATCCTTAATGGTTTTCCGAATCATCTCATGCAGGGCATCTTCAAAATTTTCTGCCTGTTCCAGACGGTCTGCATAGATTTTCAAGCTTTCTGCCACGGCACTGTTTAACATAATATTGGCACAGGCAATACTATTGGAGGAACCCAGCATACGAAACTCGAATTTATTTCCAGTAAATGCAAATGGCGAAGTACGGTTCCGATCCGTGGTATCACGATTGAACTTTGGCAGTACATTGACACCAAGCTTCATCTGTGTTTTCTCTGCTCCGTAATATGGTGTATTGTTTTCGATTGCCTCCAGAACAGCATTCAGCTCATCTCCAAGGAAAATCGACACCACAGCAGGCGGAGCTTCATTAGCACCAAGACGATGATCATTTCCGGCTGTCGCAACAGAAATTCGAAGCAAATCCTGATACTCATCTACTGCCTTAATCACAGCACATAAGAACAATAAAAACTGCGCATTTTCATATGGTGTTTCTCCTGGCGATAGCAGATTTACTCCGGAATCCGTCGAAATAGACCAGTTGTTATGTTTACCGCTTCCGTTTACACCGGCGAATGGCTTTTCATGAAGCAAACATACCAGACCATGCTTTGCTGCTACCCTCTGCATAATCTCCATAGTCAACTGATTATGATCCGTTGCAATATTGGTAGTAGTATAAATCGGAGCCAGTTCATGCTGTGCCGGAGCCACCTCGTTGTGCTCTGTTTTGGCGAGAATTCCCAGCTTCCAAAGTTCCTCATTCAGTTCCTCCATAAAGGCAGCTACCCTTGGCTTAATCACACCAAAATAGTGATCATCCATTTCCTGACCCTTTGGTGGCTTTGCACCAAACAACGTACGACCTGTAAATCGTAAATCCCGCCGCTGATCATACATTTCCTTATCAATCAGAAAATATTCCTGCTCCGGTCCCACCGATGTACGAACACACTTTACATCTTCGTTTCCAAACAAACGTAATATACGAAGTGCCTGCTTATTCAGTGCTTCCATAGAACGAAGCAATGGTGTTTTCTTATCCAATGCTTCTCCACCATAGGAGCAAAAAGCGGTAGGAATACACAGGGTCTTACCTTTTATAAATGCATAAGAAGTAGGATCCCATGCGGTATATCCTCTCGCTTCAAAGGTCGCTCTTAAACCTCCGGACGGAAAGGAAGAAGCATCCGGTTCTCCTTTAATCAGTTCCTTTCCTGAAAACTCCATAATTACTCCACCATCCGGAGACGGAGAAATAAAGCTGTCATGTTTTTCTGCCGTTATTCCGGTAAGAGGCTGAAACCAGTGTGTGTAATGTGTCGCACCGTTTGCTACCGCCCAATCCTTCATTGCAGACGCTACCGCATTTGCCACACTAATATCAATCTTTGCACCTTCATCAATTGTCTTTCTCAAAGACTGGTATACCTTCGCCGGCAGATTTGCTTTCATCACTCTGTCATCAAATACCAGACATCCAAAATAATCAGAAACCGTTTTCATATGCGAATCCTCCTTGTTTCTTATCTTTATAAAGAAAAGACGTCCTCCATGCTTTTCAGCATAAAAGACGCCTTTGTCTTTCACCGTATCCAATGTTTTCTATACAATACCCTGTGCTTCCATAGCATCCACTACCTTCTCAAATCCGGCAATGTTAGCACCAACTACATAATTACCCTTTGCACCATATCGCTCAGCAGCATTAGCCATATTATGGCAGATATTAACCATGATATCTTTCAATTTTGCATCAACTTCTGCGAAAGACCAGCTTAAACGCTCACTGTTCTGGGACATTTCCAGTGCAGAAGTTGCCACGCCACCTGCATTGGCTGCCTTACCCGGAGCAAAAATCACGCCATTCTTTTGCAGATATTCCGTAGCATCTAACGTGGTCGGCATGTTAGCACCTTCGCAAACTGCAATACAGCCATTTGCCACTAACTGCTTTGCATCCTCTAAAGTCAGTTCATTCTGTGTTGCGCACGGAAGAGCAATATCCACCTTTACAGACCACACACCACGTCCATCATGATATTCGGAATTTGGACGATATTTCTTGTATTCAGTTAATCTTGCTCTGTTTACTTCCTTAATTTCCTTTAATGCGGCCACATCAATTCCCTCCGGATCATAAACCCAGCCTGTGGAATCGCTTGCTGTCACCACCTTCGCACCTAACTGCTGTGCCTTTTCGATGGCATAAATGGCAACATTACCGGAACCGGAAACAGCAATCACTTTTCCTTCCAGAGAAATACCGTTCATGCTTAATAATTCCTGTGTTAAGTACAAAAGCCCATAACCTGTTGCCTCTGTTCTTGCCAGGGAACCACCGTAGCTTAATCCCTTACCGGTAAGTACACCTTCATATACTTCTCTGATTCTCTTATACTGACCAAACATATAACCAATTTCTCTTGCTCCGGTACCAATATCCCCCGCAGGCACGTCAGTATTTGCACCGATATGCTTGCAAAGTTCTGTCATAAAGCTCTGACAAAATGCCATGACCTCACGGTCTGACTTGCCCTTTGGATCAAAATCCGAACCACCTTTACCACCACCGATAGAAAGTCCGGTGAGAGAATTCTTAAAAATCTGTTCAAATCCTAAAAACTTGATAATTCCCAAATTAACGGAAGGATGCAGTCTTAAGCCGCCCTTATACGGACCGATGGCACTATTAAACTGTACACGATATCCTGTGTTGACACGTACCTGACCCTTATCGTCCACCCACGGAACTCGGAACTTAATCTGCCGTTCCGGATTTACTAATCGTTCAAGCAATGCATTCTTTCTGTATTTTTCCTCATTTGCCTCTACAACTACACGCAATGATTCCAGTACTTCTTTGACTGCCTGGTGAAATTCAGGTTCTGCAGGATTCTGCTTTACTACTTGTTCAATCACTTCATCAACATATGACATCTTTTTGTCCTCCTTTAATTTGAATGAAACAGAATAAAAAAAGACAATGGGTCTTCAAGGTATTACCCTCAAAGACTCCATTGCCTTTATGGCTGTGATAATACACCCTGAAAAAACAAATGTCAATCCCTTTTTTTCATTTTTTCTCTGACTCTTTTTTTACTAAAACAATCTGATTTTTTTGTTGACAAATCAATTATTTTGTTGTAAAAATAACTCAGATGAGCAAAGGTGTTCATTTTAAGAGCAGAAAAAACTGCCCTCAAAATGAATGCCTTTGCTTTTCTTATTTACAGAAAGGAAGGTAACCTTATGAAACTCGAAGGCCAAGTCAGAATTCCTTCCGGATGTGCAATTTCCGCTGTTATTTCAAAAGAAGGAAATCGTATGTCCGGTGAAATGATTACCAACTCCATGAAGCCAATGCATGACCGTTCCAACGGATTGGGGGGCGGCTTTGCAGGTTATGGCATATACCCTGAATACAAAGATTATTATGCCCTGCATATGTTCTTTGATTCTCGAGCCACAAGAAAAGATTGCGAAGCATTTCTTAAGGAACGTTTTGAAATCATTCAGTCAGAAATCATTCCTACCAGAAAAATACCTTCCATTACAAATGAACCAATTATATGGAGATATTTTGTTGCTCCTTTAAAATCTGTTCTTACCTCCATGCAGCTTGATGAAAAAGAATTTGTTGCAAGAACTGTCATGAAAATAAATACCGAACTTTCAGGAGCTTATGTTTTTTCCAGTGGAAAGAACATGGGAACCTTTAAAGCTGTTGGTTTTCCTGAGGATGTGGGTGTCTTCTATAAATTAGAGGAATACGAAGGATATTCCTGGACAGCACATGGCCGGTATCCTACCAATACTCCCGGCTGGTGGGGAGGTGCTCATCCATTCACTTTACTCGACTATTCTGTTGTACATAACGGAGAAATTTCCTCCTACGATGCCAACCGCCGCTTTATTGAAATGTTCGGCTACAAATGTACCCTCCAGACCGATACAGAGGTAATTACCTATATTATGGACTATCTTCTCCGTGTACAGGGACTTACTCTTCAAGAAGCTGCCAGTGTTATTGCTGCTCCATTCTGGAGCACCATCGAAACAAAAAATGATATGGAAGATCAGAAAAAACACATCTACTTAAGAACCATGTTTCCAAACTTACTAATCACCGGACCATTTTCTATTATCTTAGGATTTGAAGGTGGCCTCATGGCATTAAATGACCGCTTAAAGCTACGTTCCATGGTCGTCGGAGAAAAAGACGACAAAATATATATTGCCAGTGAAGAATCTGCCATTCGCACGATGGAACCAAATGCCCGAAATATCCGTTTTCCTGCCGGTGGTGAACCTGTCATTATTAAGGTGAAAGAAGGTACATACATATGAGCATTGATTTTATTTATCCAGAATATGAAGTTATCAGAAATGAAAAAAAATGTACCCGCTGCAGACTTTGTGAGAATCAATGTGCAAACGAAGTACACTTCTTTGATGAAGAAAACAAGCTTATGCAATGTGATGACTCCAAGTGTGTAAATTGCCAGCGCTGTGTTTCGTTTTGCCCTACAAGAGCTTTAAAAATAGTTAAGTCTGACTGTATTCTACGTGAAAATGCAAACTGGTCCGGCAGTACCATAAAAGAAATCTATAAACAAGCTTCCAGTGGTGGCGTACTATTATCCTCCATGGGCAATCCAAATTCTCTTCCGGTATATTGGGATAGGATTCTGATTAATGCTTCCCAGGTTACTAACCCTTCCATTGATCCATTGCGGGAACCAATGGAGACCAAAGTCTTTCTTGGAAAAAAGCCGGAAAAAATAGAACGTTCTGCCGATGGTAAATTATGTTGTGACCTACCGCCCCAATTAGAACTATCCATGCCGGTACTATTCTCCGCTATGAGCTATGGGTCCATCAGCTATAATGCACATAAAGCTTTAGCTTCCGCTGCTACAGCTGCAGAAATTTTATACAATACCGGCGAGGGTGGTCTGCATGAGGATTTCTACTGCTACGGAAAAAATACAATTGTACAAGTTGCATCGGGACGTTTTGGTGTCCATGAAGAATATTTAAAAGCAGGTGCTGCTATCGAAATAAAAATGGGACAAGGTGCCAAACCGGGTATTGGTGGTCATCTTCCGGGCACAAAAATTGTAGGCGATGTTTCACGCACAAGAATGATACCGGAGGGCTCTGATGCCATTTCCCCAGCTCCACACCACGATATTTATTCTATTGAGGACTTGCGCCAGCTTGTTTACTCACTAAAAGAAGCTACCGAATACAAAAAGTCGATTATCGTAAAGGTTGCTGCAGTTCACAACATCGCTGCCATTGCCAGCGGTATAGCAAGAAGCGGTGCTGACATCATTGCCATCGATGGGTTCCGTGGAGGAACCGGAGCTGCACCTACAAGAATCCGTGATAATGTCGGCATTCCAATTGAGCTGGCTTTAGCTGCTGTTGATCAAAGACTCCGTGATGAAGGAATACGCAATAATGTTTCGTTAATCGTCGGCGGAAGCATTCGAAATGCATCTGATGTTATCAAAGCTATCGCCCTCGGTGCTGATGCCTGCTATATTGCCACTGCTGCCTTATTAGCTATGGGCTGTCATCTCTGCCGTACCTGTCAAAGTGGCAAATGTAATTGGGGCATTGCAACCCAGCGGCCGGAGCTTGTAAAGCGCCTTAATCCGGATCTTGGAAAGGAACGGTTAATCAACCTGATGACTGCATGGAATCATGAAATCAAGGAACTCATGGGTGGTATGGGAATCAATTCCATCGAAGCTTTACGCGGCAATCGCCTGATGCTTCGCGGTGTCGGATTATCAGAAAATGAGTTGAA
>JAFXFO010000005.1 GCA_017520425.1 Lachnospiraceae bacterium
ATATACAAAGAGACTGTGGCTGTAGCCTTTCTAAAACCATCAAGTGGTAGGAGGGAAAAAACAATCCACAGTATCTCCAATAGTATAGCATACAGTCCTTGGAGAGGGACTATAAACACTACTACTTTATAATACGAGGAGAGAAAGAAAAATGGCAGACAACAAAAAGATGGTGGAAGCGATTACTTCCATGGATGTGGATTTTGCACAATGGTACACAGACGTTGTGAAAAAGGCAGAATTGATTGATTATACCAGTGTAAAGGGCTGTATGGTAATTAAGCCTGCAGGCTATGCGATCTGGGAGCTGATTCAGAAGCAGCTGGACGCTATGTTCAAGGAAACAGGTGTAGAGAATGTATACTTACCTATGTTTATTCCTGAGTCCTTACTTCAGAAGGAAAAGGATCACGTAGAAGGTTTCGCACCTGAAGTAGCATGGGTTACCCATGGGGGACTCAATCCTTTGCAGGAGAGAATGTGTGTAAGACCTACCTCTGAAACCCTGTTCTGTGATTTCTACAAGAATGACATCCAGTCCTACAGAGATTTACCCAAGGTTTATAACCAGTGGTGTTCCGTAGTACGTTGGGAAAAGGAAACCAGACCTTTCCTGCGTTCCAGAGAGTTCTTATGGCAGGAAGGACATACTGCTCACGCAACCGCTGAGGATGCGGAAGCAAGAACCATTCAGATGTTGAATGTATACGCACAGTTCTGTGAGGAAGTGCTGGCTATCCCTGTAGTAAAGGGTCAGAAGACCGATAAGGAGAAGTTTGCAGGTGCGGAAGCTACCTACACCATCGAAGCATTGATGCATGACGGTAAGGCATTGCAGTCCGGTACCAGCCACAATTTCGGTGACGGCTTTGCGAAGGCATTTGGTATTCAGTTTACAGATAAGGATAATACTTTGAAATATGTACATCAGACCTCTTGGGGTATGACCACCCGCTTAATCGGTGCCATCATCATGGTACATGGTGACAACGAAGGTTTGGTAATGCCTCCTAAGGTAGCCCCTGTACAGGTTTGCATCATTCCTATCCAGCAGAAGAAGGAAGGGGTATTGGATAAGGCATATGAACTGCGCGACCGATTGAAAGCTGACTTCCGTGTAAAGGTGGATGATACTGACAAGACTCCCGGCTACAAGTTTGCTGAGGCAGAAATGCGTGGTTATCCCATCCGTGTAGAAATCGGTCCTAAGGACATTGAAGCAAATAAATGTGTGATTTGTCGCCGTGATACCAGAGAAAAGATTGAGGTTTCTTTGGACGAGCTGGAGGCAAAGGTGGCAGAACTTATGGAGACCATCCAGAAGGAAATGTTAGAGAGAGCACGTGCACACAGAGAAGAGCATACCTACGTGGCAAAGGATTTTGCAGAGTTGGAAAAGGTATTTACCGAAAAGAGCGGCTTTGTAAAGGCTATGTGGTGTGGTGAACAGACCTGTGAAGATGTTATTAAGGAGAAGCTCAGCGTAACCAGCCGTTGTATGCCTTTCGAACAGGAAGAGCTTAGCGACACCTGCGTATGCTGTGGCGGAAAAGCAAAGAAGATGGTGTATTGGGGAAAGGCTTATTAAAAATCAAGCGACAATAAGTGCGAAGCACGGGCTGCTGAGTCGGGATTACTAAATTGAGGAACAACCATGAACTATATTGTATTGGATTTGGAGTGGAATCAGGGCAATGCGGCAAAGGAACCGGAGAATCCGGAGCTTTCCTTTGAAATCATTGAGATTGGTGCCATAAAACTGAATGATGATTTTGAGCTGGTGGGGGAATTCAGCAAGCTGATTAAGCCGCAGGTTCACAAGGAAATGCACCATATCACCAGCAAGCTGATTCATATGCGCATTGAAGAACTGAAGCGTGGCGAACCCTTTGTAAAGGTGATGCAGGACTTTCTGGCATGGTGCGGTGAGGAGGAATATACCTTCTGTACCTGGGGGCCTTTGGATTTGACAGAGCTACAGCGCAATATGCGTTATTACAAGATGGAACCTTTGTCAGAGGGGCCCATAACCTTTTTGGATGTGCAGAAGCTGTTCAGTATTGCTTTTGAGGACAGAAAGGCAAGGCGTTCCCTGGAGTGGGCAGTGGACCATCTTGAGATAGAGAAGGACATCCCTTTTCACAGGGCTTTTAGCGATGCTTACTATACTTCCAAGGTGTTGAGCCGGATTGAGAGGGATGTTTTTGAAAATGTGTCCTTTGATACCTATGTACCGCCGAAAAGCAGGGACAAGGAAATAAAAATCACCTTTGATACCTATCAGAAATATATTTCCAGAGAGTTTGCGGACAAGGTGGCCGCCTTTAAGGATAGGGAGGTCAGCTCCAGCAAATGTTATGTTTGTCACAAGAACTTACGAAAAAAGGTGAAGTGGTTTACTGCTAACGGTAAGAACTATTATTGCATTGCTTACTGTGAAAAGCATGGTTATCTGAAGGGAAAAGCCAGAGTCCGCAAGACGGATGATGGTGGTGTGTATATCGTAAAGACCACCAAATTTATCTCCGAGCAGGATATGGAGGATATCCTGCAAAAGAAAGAGCATGCTAAGAAAATGCGGAAAAAGAAAAATAAAAAGTAACAAAAAAACAAGGTGGCCTAGCGCCGCCTTGTTCTTCTTTGTCTTCTTTTTGCGTCTGCAATTTGTTGTCTGCGCTTTTGTTGCAAGTCTATGGAGATATTCTGACGCTTGTAGCGTGTGCTGCGTCCCCGTCTTTTTCTGACCCACATATCCCGGCTGCTGCGGGAGGGGTTGATCTGATAATTACGCAGGAATAAGAGGATGACACCCAATACAGCAAGACAGCCTGCAACAATTCCTAAGAAGATAAAAATCTTTTTCAAATTGATGAAGAAAAAGGAAGGTTCTTTTTCTTCTTTGGTAGTGTCGGTCTGTGGTTTGGAAACTGTGTCGGCAGAGGAATCTGTTTCACCGTCACCGTCTGCCATTTCGAAATCGTATCCTTCGTCATCTGCCATGGTGAAGTCAATGGAAGCTTCTCCCACAACAGCATCATAGTACTTGTAAGTAAGCTTTGCGGCTTCCTTCTTGCCGGTCCCCTCATAACTGATGGTAGCTGTGGCTTCTGCAAAAGCAGCATTCTTGGGCAAGATAATATAGTCCGCCTCGTTTAGTGCAAGTAAGCTTTCGGAGCTGCCGAATATATCATTGCTGCCGGAGTAGGAATTACCGGTGCTTAGGTTGTATTTGGTTTCGTTGTCGGCAATATTGTGTTTGTCAAAATTGTTAAAGCCGTATTCGAAAAGGGCTATGGTATCCTCATACTGATAAGGAGATTCATCCTTAAATACCACGCAAATCAGTTTCATACCGTTTCGCTCTGCGCAGGATACCAAGCAGCTTCTGGCAGCATTGGTATAGCCTGTCTTACAGCCCACCAAACCTTCATAGGCATATTGCTTGCCGGGAATCAGAAGCATCATATTGTTTTCCCAGATTTCGTGGGGCTGTGTATCCGTAGGATAAAGATGAAGCTGTTTCATCTGGGTCATCTGGCAGAGGATATCATTTTCAAAGAAAGCACGTCCGATCATAGCCATGTCGTAAACGGTGGTCACATGCTCTTCGTTAGGAAGACCGTTAGGGTTTACAAAATTGCTGTTTAAGCAGCCCAGTTCTTTGGCTCTTTCATTCATAATGGGGGCGAAGGCCTCCCAGCTGTCGCCGGCAATATGTTCTGCCACACCGAAGGACACCTCGTTGGCAGAGCGGATTAATATGGCCTTTAAACAATCCTCCATGGGAAGCTGCTCATCCGCATCGATACCAATGTGGTTGCTGCCCGGGTCGATATCGTGAGTGGCCTTATAAGAAAAGGTGACCATCTCGTCCAGGGAGCATCGTTCCATGGCGATGAGAGTGGTCAATATCTTGGTGGTACTGGCGGGATAATGCTTGGCGTGTATATTCTTGGAATATAGGATGACACCCGTATCCGCATCCATCAAAATAGCGGATTCTGCACTGACAATAGGGCCCGCCGGCCAGTTTTTCCATTGGTTGGATTCTACTTCCATGGCTTGATTGGCAGCGATGCGGTCCTCTATTTCCGTAGCCTGTACGGGCATGGTTTGCAGTAAAACCGTGAGCCCTAATGCATATGTGATTCCTCGAAGGGAGGATTTGAAAAACCTTTTAAAAATCATAAATAATACCTTTCATAAAACATTCTAATCCTTATCATACACTATTTATGAAAAAAACGAAATAATTTGCGAAAAATTTAATAAAGTTTTAGAGATTGTAGCTTTTCAAACAGGGGGAAATAAGGTAAGATTATCCATGAAAGAAGAATGAAAAAATGTATGTCATACTGCGATAGATGGCAGAATATAAGGAGAATAGATTATGCGTTTACGAAATGTTGCAGGCTCTCGCGAAGCAATCGCGGAAAGTGCTTACGTTGTGCCTGAGGAAGTAATGTTTGAAAAGCCCGGAAAATGGGCAGAAATTTTTGGGAATAACAATCCTATCCATATTGAAATCGGTATGGGAAAGGGACAGTTTATACATGCTTTGGCAAAGAAGAACCCACAGATTAATTATGTGGGTGTGGAGAAATACTCCAGTGTACTGATTCGTGCCATTCAGAAGATGGAGCAGGAGGAACTTCCCAATCTGAAGTTTTTGCGTATGGATGCGGAGGATGTGGATAAGGTGTTCGGTACCGGTGAAGTGGACAAGATATACTTAAACTTTTCGGACCCCTGGCCTAAGGACCGTCATGCCAAGCGCAGACTTCCTTCCAGAGAGTTCCTGGCCCGCTATGATAAGATTTTGAAGAAGGATTGCAAGCTGGAGTTTAAGACGGACAATCGTGATTTGTTTGATTTTGCGGTAGAGGAACTGGAACCCGCCGGTTGGAAGGCAGAGGTTATTACTTATGATTTACATGCGGATGCCAAGTTGGTGGAAGGCAATATTATGACCGAGTACGAGGAAAAGTTTTCCTCCATGGGCAACCCTATTTGTAAATATATCATTTTTAGGTAATGCTAAGTTTATTAACAGAAAGGAAGGATATGATTATGATTTTTGATTCAACAAATTTTCAGAGTGAGGTATTGGAGTCAGAGTTACCTGTATTGGTAGATTTCTTTGCAGCATGGTGCGGTCCCTGCCGTATGATGGCACCTCTGGTAGAGAAGATGGCAGAGAAATATGAAGGAAAGATGAAAATCGGCAAGCTGGATGTGGAAGATTCCATGGATATTGCACAGAAGTATCGAGTGATGAATATTCCCACATTTATCTTTTTTAAGAACGGAGAAGCAGTGGAAACTCACGTGGGAGGTATGTCTGCCGCTGAATTGGAAGCGAAGATTCAGCAGTATATGGCGTAAGTTTAGAAATCTTTTAGATATGTGTACGGGATTTCACATTTATTCTATTGATTCTGTCTTAAAAAATGGTTAAAATGGTAAGTATCTTGTGAAAAACAATACTTATTATAAGGAGTTTATAGATGGAGAACCAAAACAACAAAGGAAACGGAAATAATCCGAATCAAAATCAGAAGCGCCCCAGCCCTATGATGATACTTTTGACCGTGCTGATTACCATATTGATGATTTCAGCATGTTGGTCCATGTTTTCAGGTGGTGCGGGAAGCGAGGAAGAGGTGACCTACAGCCGGTTTATTTCAGAGCTGGAAGCAGAACGGATAGATGCCATTGAAATTACAAGCGGTAATGTAAAGTACAAGCTGAAGGAGGAGTTTGATAAGAAGTCTTCAAATCCCTACAGCTATTTTGGTAAAAGTTCTAAAATATATACTACGTTACTGATAGAGGACCATACTACGGTAACACAGCGTGCCATTGCCCATGGTGTGGAAATCAAGGGTGTATCCAGCGGCACGGGAGATATGATTATCAATGTGTTGCTGACAGTTATATTGCCTCTGATTCTGATGTGGATTTTGTTAGGCTTTTTGTTCCGTAAAATGGGCGGCGGTGGAGGTCCCATGGGCGTGGGCAAGAGCAATGCCAAGGTATATGTACAAAAGGAAACCGGTGTGACCTTTAAGGATGTGGCAGGTGAAGATGAAGCGAAAGAATCTCTTCAGGAGGTAGTGGATTTTCTGCACAATCCCGGCAAATATTCCAAGATTGGTGCGAAATTGCCCAAGGGTGCTTTGCTGGTAGGACCTCCCGGTACCGGTAAGACTTTGTTGGCAAAGGCAGTAGCAGGCGAGGCACATGTACCTTTCTTCTCACTGACCGGTTCAGACTTTATCGAGCTGTATGTTGGTGTGGGTGCCAGCCGTGTAAGAGATTTGTTTAAGGAAGCGGCGAAGAATGCGCCTTGTATTGTATTTATCGATGAGATTGATGCCATCGGACGAAGCCGTGATTCCAAGTATGGCGGCGGCAATGAAGAACGAGAACAGACCTTGAATCAGCTGTTGTCCGAAATGGATGGTTTTGACAGTTCCAAGGGTGTATTGATTCTGGCGGCTACCAACCGTCCGGAGATATTGGATAAGGCACTGCTCAGACCCGGTCGTTTCGACAGAAGAATCATTGTGGATAAGCCTGACTTAAAAGGTCGAGTAGAGATATTAAAGGTGCATGCCAAGGATGTGAAGATGGACGAAACCGTGGATTTGGAAGAAATTGCATTGGCAACCAGTGGCGCGGTGGGTTCCGATTTGGCGAATATGATAAACGAAGCTGCTATTAACGCAGTTAAGGAAAAGCGCGAATTTGTAAGCCAGCAGGATTTGTTTGTGGCAGTGGAGCAGGTGTTGGTAGGTAAGGAAAAGAAGGACCGTATTATGAGTAAGGAAGAACGCCGTATCGTTTCTTATCATGAGGTAGGTCACGCATTGGTAAGTGCTTTGCAGAAGAATTCCGAGCCGGTGCAGAAGATTACCATCGTACCTCGTACCATGGGTGCTTTGGGTTATGTAATGCATGTGCCGGAAGAGGAGAAATACCTGAATACAGAGGCAGAGCTTCGTGATATGTTGGTAGGATTGCTGGCAGGCCGTGCAGCGGAGGAAATCGTATTTGATACGGTGACCACCGGTGCTTCCAATGATATTGAAAAGGCTACCAAT
This sequence comes from Lachnospiraceae bacterium, assembly GCA_017520425.1. Taxonomy (GTDB): domain Bacteria; phylum Bacillota; class Clostridia; order Lachnospirales; family Lachnospiraceae; genus Acetatifactor. The sequence goes on from JAFXFO010000005.1 coordinate 7,107, forward strand.
ATTGCCAAGGCCATGATTACCCAGTACGGTATGAGTAAGAAGTTCGGACTCATTGGTCTGGCGACTGTAGAAAGCCGTTATCTGGATGGTTCGGCTCATTTGAATTGCAGTGATGCTACGGCGGCTGAGATTGATACGGAAGTGGTGAACCTGCTGAAGGAGAGCTACGATAAGGCATTAGAGCTTTTACGTGAAAACAGAGAGCTGATGGATAAGCTGGCAGAGTTCCTGATTGAGAAGGAAACCATCACCGGCAAAGAGTTTATGCAGATTTTCCGCAAGGAAAAGGGATTGCCTGAACCGGAAGAAAAGAAAGAGGAAGGCAGGACTGAGCAGGCGGAGAAGCCGGAAGAACCCACGGTGGATGTGGCAGTTACGGATGAAAGCAAGACGGTGGAAGAACAGAAGGAAGATGTTGCTGAGGCAGCTTCTGAAGAAACCACAGAGGAGCCGGGACAGGAGGAACCACCTCAGACCGACGATACTTCTAAGGGTGGAAGTGTAGGACGCTTTTCTAACGGAAGATTGGATTAAAATAATGCTGAATATTAAAAGAGATTTGCCTGTAAGACCCGGATGGATTTTGCAGGCATTTTCTTCTTTTGTAGAGTGGAATAGAAAGTTGCGAAGTTAGTAGGATTGTGCTACACTTTATGTGGCAACATAATGAAGTTGCGGAGAAGATAATATTCAATATTGATGGAGAGGACAAAGATGAAAAGAACAGAAAAAATATTCCTATTTTTGGTGAGCGCATTGTTAGTGTGCAGCGTCATCATCAGCAGTATTTTGGCATATACAGGATGTCGCTATTCTTATTACTCTACGGTGAAGGACAGTTGGACGCCGATGATTCTTATGAATGATCCCGTACTTATGCATGTGCTGTTTGCTTTGGGTGCAGGAATATTTTTTTGCCTGTCTGATTGGTGGATGCGTAAAAAGTTGAGTGCCGAAACGCAGGAAAGGCTGGCAGTAGTGGTATTGGTTTTGTCCGCATTGGCAATCTTTATCGTAGGTACTGTATTTGTGCAGATGAATCCCTACTATCCGGCAGGGGACCAGTTAAATACCACGGCAGGATCCTATTATTGCCTTAACGGGAATTATATGATGCTGACAAAAGGAGGATACATCGGTCTTTACGAGCAACAGAAAGGATTTATGTTCTTGTATGAGATTCTCTTTTTGATTTTCGGAGATTTTTGTTACAAGGTGGCAGGCGAGTTTCATGTGATATTCGCAGTGATGACATTATATTTTGGCTATGCTTTTATTAAGATTCATTTTGAAAGACCATCCTGCCGTATGATATATTCCATACTGATGGCGATTTGTTTTCCATTTTTGATTTTCTTGCCATATATTTACGGAGATATTCCTTCCATCTGTTTTTGCACCATACTGTTTTGGGCTTTATCCAAGTATGCGGTTGCTTTCAAGAAAAGATATATTGTAGTAGGAGCAGTGGTGTCGGCTTTGGCGCTTATGTGTCGTATGAACACCTGGATTGTACTGATTGCGGTAGCCATCGGATTGGTGCTTTTGGCGATACAGAAAAAAACTTATCGACCTCTAATTGCTGCTTTGTGTATTCTATTGTCGGCAGCAGGTGCCATTAAGGCAGTGAATATAATGTATGAGTTGCGTTCCGGTTATGAAAGCGGTGTGGGAATTCCCAGTGTGTTGTGGATTGCCATGGGACTGCAGGAGACCAATGGAGAAGCTGGTGTATACAACAGATATCAGCAGGGCGTATTTGAGAGTCACGATTTCGACAGAGAGATTTCCGCACAAATAGGAAAGGACTATATTGCGGTAAGACTACAGGAGTTTAAGGACAATCCTGCTATGGCCAAGGATTTCTTCTGGAAGAAGATGAGCAGCCAATGGACGGAACCCTTATTTGAAAGTATCATAGCCACCAGTACCTTTAAAGAGGATAGAGTGGTACCGGGATGGATTCAGAATTTATACCATGGCCCGGCCAGGGATATCGCCTGGAAGATGGCCAATTATTACCAAAGCTTTGTTTATGTGGCCTTCTGTTTGTTTACTTTGGGAGCTCTGATTGGTATCAGAAAGGATAAGTTCTGCAGCACCAAGTGGATTCCTCTGATAGCCATAGTGGGAGGTTTTCTGTTTTGCCTTATGTGGGAGAATCAATGCAGATATTGTCTGCCTTACTATATGTTTATACTGATGTATGTGCCCCAGGGATTTATTCAAGTAGAAATGTGGGTTAAAGCAGTAATAAAGAACCGAAAAAAGAAAGCGTTACAGCAGGCGTAAAATGAATTTTGTGTTTGAAGAAGAACTGAAAAAACTACCGGGAAAACCGGGCGTTTATATTATGCGGGATGCTCATGATACCATATTGTATGTGGGCAAGGCCATAAACCTGCGTAGCCGCGTCAGGTCTTATTTTCGTGAGAATATCGGGCGGGGGCCCATGATTGATAAGATGGTAACCCTTATCGCCCGATTTGAATATATTGTAACAGACTCGGAGCTGGAAGCCCTGGTGCTGGAAAATAATCTGATCAAGGAGCACAGCCCCAAGTACAATACCTTGTTAAAGGATGATAAAACCTACCCCTATATCAAGGTCACGATAGGGGAGGAGTTTCCGCGGATTATTTTTTCCCGGGAAATGAAAAAGGACAAATCCAAATATTTCGGCCCTTTTACCAGTGCGGCAGCTGTGAAGGATACCATAGACCTTTTAAATAAGCTGTATAATTTACGGACCTGTAACAGAAATCTTCCCAAGGATATAGGGAAGGAACGTCCCTGTCTGAACTATCACATTAAGCAGTGTCCCGGTCCCTGTCAGGGGTTTGTGGATAAGGAACAATACCGGCAACAGATAGCAGGTGCCATGGAGTTTTTGAACGGTAACTACGGACCCATTCAAAAGGAACTGGAAGAAAAGATGATGCAGGCTTCCGAGAATATGGAGTTTGAGGAAGCAGCCAAATACCGTGATTTACTGAATAGTGTAAAGCAGGTTTCCCAAAAACAGAAGATTACGGACAGTGATTTGGAGGATAAGGATGTGCTGGCCCTTTATCATGATGAAGATGAGGCAGTGGTGCAGGTATTCTTTATTCGCGGAGGCAAGCTGATTGGCAGGGAACATTACTATATGACGCGTGTGTCAGGAGAAAAGAAGCCACAGATTTTGGAAGAGTTTATCAAGCAGTTTTATGCCGGAACGCCATTTATTCCCAGAGAGTTAGTGCTGCAATACGAGATTGTGGACCATGAGCTGATTGAACAATGGCTGACCCAGAAGCGCGGTAGCAGAGTTTATATAAAGGTGCCAAAAATCGGTACCAAGGAGAAGTTGGTGGAGCTGGCTGCCCAGAATGCCAAGCTGATATTATCACAGGATAAGGAAAAACTGAAAAGAGAAGAAGGCCGTACCATAGGAGCCGTAAAGGAGATTGCAGATCTGCTCGGACTGGAGTCTGTGGAGCGTATGGAAGCTTTTGATATTTCTAACATCAGCGGTTTTGAAAATGTAGGCTCCATGGTGGTTTACGAAAAGGGAAAACCGAAAAAAAGCGATTATCGTAAGTTTCGTATTAAGACCGTATCCGGCCCCGATGATTATGCCTGCATGAGGGAGGTGCTGACACGCCGCTTCCGGCATGGTATGGAGGAAGGACGTGAGCTGGCGGAGCAGAATGTGGATGCGGTGTACGGAAGCTTTACCAAATTTCCGGATTTGCTTTTGATGGATGGTGGCCGGGGCCAGGTGAATATCGCCTTATCCGTACTGGAGGAACTGCATATCAATATACCCGTTTGCGGTATGGTAAAGGATGACAATCACCGTACCAGAGGATTATATTTTAACAATGTGGAGCTACCCATAGATACCCGTTCAGAGGGCTTTAAACTTATAACCCGCATACAGGATGAAGCACATCGCTTTGCTATCGAATATCATCGTTCCCTGCGAAGTAAGGACCAGGTGAAATCCGTGCTGGACGATATCCCCGGCGTAGGACCCGCGAGGCGAAAAGCACTCATGCGCCACTTCAAATCCCTGGAGGAAATCCGAAATGCAGAAGTGGAGCAACTGCTTGAGATTCCAGAGATGAATCCCAGAGTGGCTGAAGAGATATATAGATTTTTTCATGGAAATGAAAGTTGAGTGACCTCATGGGCAAGATAATGTTCCAACGCAAGACTCTTGCAAAACGTCAGCCCTTAGCGAGGTTTTAAGACGAAGCTTGCTTCGTCACGAGCTTAGTGCTGCTACGTTTTGCAAGAAGCGAGAGCGGGGCTAAGTGGAATATTATCTTGTCCATGAGGTACCCCTAATCCCTTTGAGGAAATTCTAATTGAAGCCACGAAAGGATTGTGTTATAGTTACAGTAATTGAACGCAGAAAGGACTGTAGGAGATTATGGCAAGTATTGGTTTAAAGAAATTAATCGAAAAAATGAAACTGGAAAACCTTACTACGGATGTGGATATTAGTGTGAAACGTCTAACCCAGACGGACTTAAACCGTCCCGCATTGCAGCTAACCGGCTTTTTTGAGCATTTTGATGCTGCACGATTACAGGTGGTGGGTTTTGTGGAGCATACCTATCTGGAAGGGCTGGATGACGCGAAAAAGCATGAAATGTATGACCAGCTTTTGTCATATGATATTCCGGCTATTGTGTATTGCAGAGAATTACAACCGGATGAATATTTGTTGGAAGCGGCAACCAAGAGGAATATACCAATCTTGTCTACGAAGCAGACCACTTCTGATTTTATGGCGGAGACCATCCGTTGGTTAAATGTACAGTTGGCACCTTGTATTTCCGTGCATGGCGTATTGGTGGATGTATTTGGTGAGGGCTTGCTTATCACCGGTGAAAGCGGTATCGGTAAATCCGAGGCGGCATTGGAGCTGGTAAAGCGAGGACATCGTTTGGTGACCGATGATGTGGTAGAAATTCGCAGAGTGAGTGAGGAAACCTTAATCGGTAGCGCACCCGATATTACCAAGCATTTTATTGAACTGCGCGGCATAGGTATTATTGATATCAAGGCATTGTACGGTGCTTCCTCCGTAAAGGATACACAGTCCATCGACCTGGTCATCCGCTTAGAGGATTGGGATAAGGAAAAAGAATACGACCGTCTGGGTCTGGAAGAAAGCTATACAGAGTATTTGGGCAATAAAGTGGTTTGCCACAATATTCCCATTCGCCCCGGACGTAACCTGGCTGTTATTTGTGAATCTGCGGCAGTTAACCATCGTCAGAAGAAGATGGGTTATAATGCGGCGCAGGAACTGTATGCAAGAGTGCAGAAGTCGTTAACCAGAAAAAGAGAAGAAGACTAATTTTGGAGGATAAATATGAAGAAATACGCATTTGGTGTGGATATCGGCGGTACCACAGTTAAGTTGGGTTTATTTGATAAAGAAGGTAATGTACTGGAGAAGTGGGAGATTCCTACCGTAAAGGACAATGGCGGAGAGCGCATTTTACCTGATGTGGCTGACAGTATCAAGGAAATGATGGCAGCTAAGGGCATTACTGAGGATGATGTGGAAGGCGTAGGCGTAGGCGTACCCGGACCTGTAGATGCTCAGGGTAATGTGCAGAAAGCTGTAAATTTAGGTTGGGGCGTGTTTAATATTCCCGAAGTCATGGGAAGCTATATTAATGTACCCGTAAAGGCAGGAAATGATGCCAATGTAGCAGCTTACGGCGAAATGTGGCAGGGCGGTGGAAAAGGCTGTTCTAACATGGTAGCAGTTACCTTAGGTACCGGCGTAGGCGGCGGTATTATTATTGGTGGCCAGATTCTGACCGGAGCTACCGGTGCAGGAGGTGAAATCGGCCATATTCATATTGAAGATAACGAAACCGATGTGTGCGGATGTCAGAACAGAGGCTGTTTGGAGCAGTATGCTTCCGCAACCGGTGTGGTTCGTCTGGCAACACGGAGATTAGCAAAGGATGATGCACCCAGCATACTCAGAAGCGGTGATGTATCTGCCAAGACGGTATTTGATGCAGTAAAGGCAGGAGATACCGTGGCAATCGAAATCGCTGAACAGTTTGGCGAGTATCTGGGCAAGGGACTGGCAGCAGTGGCTGCGGTAGTAAACCCTGAGATGTTTGTAATCGGTGGCGGTGTATCCAAGGCAGGAGAGATTTTGTTTGATTACATCCGTCCTGCATATGAAAAGTACGTGTTCCATGGTTGCAGAAGTGCAAAGCTGGCACTGGCTATCCTGGGAAATGATGCCGGTATTTTCGGCGCAGCGGCATTAGTGCTTTGTGAATAATTATTGAAGTAAAAGGAATGAATGGCATGATTAGTTCGACAGTTGTAAAAGCATTGGAAGAATGGATACCTACAGAGAATATTTTCAGAGAAGAACCCATGAACAGGCATACCACCTTCCGTATCGGAGGGAATGCAGATTGTCTTTTACAAATAGAAAATGCAGAGCAGTTAAGTAAGGTGAAGAAGTACCTGAAAACACTGGAAATTCCTTATTTTGTAATAGGAAACGGCAGCAATCTGCTGGTAAGCGATGAAGGCTACCGGGGTATCATATTGGTAGTCTCAGAACAGATGAGTGATGTGAAGGTGGAAGGAAACCGTATCATAGCCCAAGCCGGAGCACTTATGAGTAAGATTGCCAGAGTGGCGCTGGAGCACGGTCTTACCGGTTTTGAATTTGCTTCCGGGATTCCGGGCACCATAGGTGGTGGTGTGGTGATGAATGCGGGAGCCTATGACGGCGAACTGAAACAGGTAGTATCACTGGTAAAAGTGATAGGCGAAGACGGCGAATGCTTGGAGCTGGATAATGAGACCATGGAATTTGGGTATCGCACCAGTGCCATAAAGAATACCGGTTTTACCGCAGTGGAGGTTCAGCTTGATTTGCAACCCGGAGATAAGGATACCATAAAGGCAAGAATGGATGAACTGACAGCCAAAAGAAGAGAAAAGCAACCTCTGGAATATCCCAGCGCAGGAAGTACTTTTAAGCGTCCTCAGGGACATTTTGCAGGAGCACTGATTATGAATGCGGGCCTTCGGGGCTATCAGGTAGGAGATGCACAGGTGTCTGAAAAGCATTGCGGCTTTGTCATCAACAAAGGAAAAGCAACTGCAGCGGATGTGCTGAACCTTATGACACATGTACAGAAGGAAGTAAAGGAGCAGTTTGACGTAGAACTGGAGCCGGAAGTCATCGTGTTAAGATAATGTGACAACATGTAAGATACGTGGAGATAAACATGAGATTTGTAATTGTTACAGGTATGAGCGGCAGTGGCAAAAGTACTGCTTTAAAGATGCTGGAGGATGCAGGTTACTATTGTGTGGATAATCTGCCGGTGTCTTTGATTGAAAAGTTTATGGAGCTTTTAGCCCTGCCAAATAATGAAATAGAAAAAGTGGTTTTAGGTCTGGATGTGCGTGCGGAGGCCTTTGAGGATGTAGCACATATTTTGGAGGCGCTGCGCATCAAAGGGTATCAGTTTGAAATTCTGTTTATGAATGCTACGGATGAGACCTTGATAAAACGCTATAAGGAAAGCCGCCGTTTGCATCCGGTGGATCCGGACGGCCGTATTGAGGACGGCGTGGCGAAGGAAAGAATCCTGCTTGAGGAAATACGTAAGCAGGCAGATTATGTGATTGATACATCAGGGCTTTTGACCAGAGAGTTAAAGGCTGAGCTGGACCGTATTTTTGTGGATGGTGAGGAATATAATAACCTTATGGTAAACATCATGTCCTTTGGATTTAAGCACGGAATACCGGCGGATGTGGATTTGGTGTTTGATGTGAGATTTTTGCCCAACCCCTATTATGTGGATGAGCTGAAGAAACAGACCGGCAATGATAAACCGGTACAGGATTTTGTCATGGCTTGTGAAGAGTCCCATATTTTTTTGAACAAGCTGGCGGATATGCTACATTTCCTGATTCCCAATTATGTAAAGGAAGGCAAATACCGACTGGTGGTTGCAATCGGCTGTACCGGCGGTAAACATCGTAGTGTGACTTTGGCCAATGAATTATATCAGCGGATGAAAAATCAGGGCGACTATGGTATGACCATTTATCATCGGGATATAAATAATCGTAGCAAATAGTGAAATTGTATGGAGGTGCGGTATGTCATTTTCCTATGAGGTAAAAGAGGAATTGGCGAAGCATTTGGGTGCTGCCAGACATTGCCAGATGGCAGAATTGGCCGCTATGTTGCATTTTTGCGGTCAATACGGAAGAGACTCAGAAGGGGCATTTACCATAGGTTTTCAGGTAGAAAATCCAATCGTTGTAAAAAAATGCTTTACATTATTGAAAAAAACATTTAGTATAGATACTGATGCGACCATAGACGAGGCAAAGATGAACGAGCTTTATCGCAAGTTTGGCGACTTACAGGAGCCGGCGGATGAGCTGTTATTAAAGAGTACCTGCTGTCGCAGAGCCTTTATCCGGGGAGCTTTTTTAGCCATAGGCTCCGTTAGTGCACCGGAGAAGGGGTATCATTTGGAGTTTGTGACTGCCAATGAGAAGAAAGCAAAGCAGTTGCAAGGTGTGATACAGAGCTTTGATATCGATGCGAAGATTGTACTTCGGAAGAAATATCATGTGCTGTATATGAAGGAAAGCGAAGCCATCGTGGATTTGCTGAATGTCATGGAGGCACATATTGCACTAATGAAATTAGAAAATTTGCGTATTCTGAAAGAGTTACGTAATACCGTAAATCGCAGAGTTAATTGTGAAACAGCCAATATTAACAAGACTCTGGATTCCTCCAGAAAGCAGCAGGAGGATATCCGATTGTTACAGGAGAAATACGGTCTGGAAAATCTGCCGAAGGGATTACAGCAGATAGCCAGAATGCGTCTGGAAGAACCGGAAGCATCTTTGAAGGAATTGGGCGAGATGCTGGAGCCCCCCATCGGAAAGTCCGGTGTAAATCACAGATTACGGAAGCTTAGCGAGATGGCAGACAAGCTTAAGCTTGGAAAAGAGGAGGAGTAAAATGACAAAGAAAGCAGTAGAAATCAAGTTGCAGAGCGGATTGGAAGCGAGACCTGTAGCAATGCTTGTACAGGTAGCCAGCAGATATGATAGCAGCGTTTATCTGGAATGTGAAGGCAAGAAGGTAAATGCCAAGAGTATTATGGGTATGATGAGCTTAGGTTTGGTAACCGGCGAATCCGTAACCGTAATCGCAGATGGTGCGGACGAAAGTGCAGCTATCGACGATATCGAGAAGTACTTGTGTGGAGAAACTGCATAAAAAATTGTGGGAATGATTCGGCATGGTTGTGGAAAGCAACAATGCCGATATTTTTTTCACAAACTTATTTGCATTTTAACAAATGTGTGTTATACTATCCCCAAAGGGCATTTAGACCCGAAACAAAAAGAAGAAAGGATGACTTTAAAAATGGCATTAGTTACAACAACAGAAATGTTCAAAAAAGCTTATGAAGGCGGCTATGCAGTAGGTGCTTTCAACGTAAATAATATGGAAATCGTTCAGGCTATTACCGAAGCTGCTGATGAATTAAGATCTCCTATTATCCTTCAGTGTTCTGCAGGTGCAAGAAAGTATGCTAAGCATTCTTACCTTGTTCACTTGGTACAGGCTGCTATCGAAGAGACCAATATTCCTATCGCTCTTCACTTAGACCACGGCGCAGATTTCGAAATCTGTAAGCAGTGTATCGATGGTGGTTTCACCTCAGTTATGATCGACGGTTCTCATCTTCCTTACGAAGAGAACATCGAATTATCTAAGAGAGTTGCTGACTATGCACACGAAAGAGGATGTGTAGTAGAAGGTGAACTTGGTACTTTAGCAGGTATCGAAGATGACGTAGTAGTAGAAGCTGGTCATGAGTCTTATACTCAGCCTGAGCAGGTAGAAGATTTCGTTAAGAGAACCGGTGTAGACTCTCTTGCAATCGCTATCGGTACCAGCCATGGTGCATTCAAGTTCAAGCCCGGCCAGAAGCCTCAGTTACGTTTCGATATCCTTGATGAAGTTTCTAAGAGACTTCCCGGATTCCCTATCGTATTACACGGCGCTTCTTCTGTACTTCCTAACTACGTTGATATCATCAACGCTAACGGTGGTGCAATGAAGGATGCTATCGGTATTCCTGAAGATATGCTTCGTCAGGCTGCCAGATCTGCTGTATGTAAGATCAACATCGACTCTGACTTAAGATTAGGTTTAACCGCAGGTATCAGAGAGCATATGTTTGCTCATCCTGATCACTTTGATCCCAGACAGTACTTAACAACCGGACGTGCATACTGCAAGGAAGTAGTTGCTCACAAGATTAAGACCGTTCTTGGTTCTGAAGGTAAGGCTTAAGATACATAGTTGTATAAAGGTTGAATAAAAGGCCGGCTAACCCGTATGGGTTAGCCGGTTTCTATATGCGAATGTTTTTGCACATAAAAAAAGCCCCCCTAAAAAGGGAGGATGCCAAGTAAAAATTAATTTTACTTGGCATTTATTATGAAAAAGTTTTATATAAATTAAAAGTAGTAATCTTCTTTCGTAATTCTAGTATAAAATATAGAAATGTCCAAATAATGATGAAGAATTAAAAAAATATTGAATGATTTATGAACAAATTATGAACGCCGGGGCAAAACGCCCCGGCGTGGTTGTTACGGTATAGAAATTGTGCGAGTACAGTAGTGGAAGTTAAGAAGAATTGCGAAGCAATTCTTGTAATTGTCGCCGCCGGGCGACAATTTTTTAGCGACTGAATTTCTCCGGTTCCGGATACTCCACACCAAAGGTGTCTACGGTCACGGACTTCATCCTCTGTTTCTCTAAAGGTCTGTCGCTGTAATCGGTAGCGGTTTCAGCAATTTTGTTTACCACATCCATACCTTCGGTTACTTTACCGAAAGCTGCATAAGCACCATCCAGGTGAGGAGAGTTCTTATGCATGATGAAGAACTGGCTGCCAGCAGAGTTGGGCATCATGCTTCTTGCCATGGAAAGAACACCTTCGGTGTGCTTTAAATCATTAGCAAAACCATTCTGTGCAAATTCGCCCTTGATGCTGTAGCCGGGGCCACCCATGCCGGTACCGTCAGGACAACCGCCCTGAATCATGAAGCCGCGGATGACACGATGGAAAATCAAACCATCGTAGAAGTTCTTATTTACTAAGCTGATAAAGTTATTTACGGACTGAGGTGCGATTTCGGGATATAATTCCAGTTTGATCACATCGCCGCTTTCCATAGTAATGGTAACAATAGGATTCTGTGCCATAATTTCCTCCATTCAGAAGCAAGGCAAATGCTTCTTTTCTTTCTTGATTTAAAAATGTATAATAGTATCATAACCGAATTCCGCCGGAACGTAAAGAGCAGAATGGAGATTTTATGGAGCATAGGGGCTATTATTTGGAAAAAGTGTATTTCATATTGACCTGCGGTGAAGTTTTTTTACCCTTTGAGGAAAGTATACGAGAGCTTCAAAAGGCCGGTATCTCAGTGGAGGTGTTGCTGGCAGAAGAGGTCCTTGAGGAAGATAAGTTGATACCCGGCCCGGGTGTAGAGCAAATGCTACAAGCTTTATACGTAACCGATCATGGAGCAATCGCGAAAGCTTTACAGGAGGCCAAAAGGGCGGTGCTTGGTTATCGTCATAGCCAAAATATGTCAGAAGGTTTTGCAGGCATCCGATATATACTGGAATCACCGGAAGGGACACCGGCGGAGTACTTTGAGAGAGTTTTCAGGCGGTATGCAGGACTGCCCTGGAGTATCCTGGAGACGGAGCACTGCTACGTGCGGGAAAGCTGTGAGGAGGATGTGGAAGCCTTTTATGGGATATATAAGAAGCCTGAGGTGACACGATATACGGAGGGGCTGTATGAGCATGCGGTTAGTGAACGGGCGTATATCAGGGAGTATATAGAGAAGGTATATGCATATTTTGAGTTTGGTATCTGGACGGTAGTTTTGAAGGAAAGTGGTGAGATTATCGGGCGAGCCGGTTTAAGCGTTAGAGAAGGATTTGAGGAACCGGAGCTTGGCTATGTATTCGGTGTGCCCTGGCAGGGAAAGGGCCTGGCTAAGGAGGTCTGTGAAGGAATCCTTAAGTACGCTAAAGAAGAACTGGAAATGACGAAACTGCAAGTTTTGATACAGATGGGTAATGAAGCCTCTGTAGGACTGGCACATAGGCTTGGATTTGAGAAAAAGGAAGAATTGGAAGTGGAAGGAAAGCTACATATCAGAATGCTTTTGGAACTGTAGAGAAATAAAGAGCTCCGGCGGGATGGTCCTGCCGGAGCTTTTAGTCATTAAGAATATTTATTTTCCATAAAATACCTGAGCAATAGGTGAATCCGGTGTCAGGAAGACGGTCTTATTGTCGCCGCTCATAGAAACCTTCAGGGCATCCAAGCTTCTTACAAAGGTGTAGAACTCAGTCTTGGATTCGTCTGCGTAAGCTTCGGAAAGGATGCGCATGTACTCTGCTTCACCCTCAGCCACAAGGATTTCAGCATCCTTCTGTGCCTCGGAAAGAATCACGGTAATCTCCATGTCGGTGGAGTTACGAATCTTCTGTGCTTCGGAATTACCCTCTGCGGTGTAGGTAGCTGCAATGTTATCACGCTCGGAAATCATACGTGTATAAACTGCGTCCTTATTGTCGCTGGGCAAATCCAGCTGCTTGGTTTCGAAGGAAAGTAAAGTGATACCGTACTGGGAAAGGGTATCGCCGATATTGTCGATGATGGCCTGGGATAGCTCTCCGTCTCTACCGGAAATCACATCATCCTGAGTGATACTACTGATCACGTTCTTGGTAGAGTTGTAAACGATGGTGTCCAGACGATTTTCCGCGTTGGTCAGGGAAGAATTCAGGGTCTGGGCAAATTTCAGAGGGTCGGAAATCTTCCATAAAATATAGCTGTCGCAAATCATGGTCTTCTTATCACTGGTGATAACGTCAGAAGCATTCAGGTCATAAAGCATGGTGGCTTTGGGCAGCTTATCCGCACTCTGGATAAAAGGTATCTTGAAGTTGATGCCGGATTCGGTGATGACATGGTCTACTTTACCAAACTGGCGAATCAGGGCATATTCATTTTCATATGTAATAACGATGCTGGAAGAGCCCACAATCAGGACTACAAACAGCAAAACGATTAAAGCTATTTTTCGAAATGTTTTCATATTATTCTCCATTCTGCCGTCCGTGGACGGATGTATATTATTCGGTAGTAGCGTTGCCTGTACTAAAGTTTGCAAAGGATTCTACCGGGTAGAAGGTCTGCATGTCGGAATCCGGACTTTCGATAATGACCTTTAAGTCGGGAAGGATTTCCTCCATGGCTTCGTAGAACATACGCTGCTTGGTGATGGTGGGATTCTTCACATATTCCTCATACATAGCGTTGAAACGTGCTACCTGAGCGGTTGCTTCATTAATACGCTTGGTCTTCTGTGCTTCGGCTTCCTTGCGGATACCGTCAGCCTGAGCCTTTGCCAGGGGAAGCTGCTCGTTTTTGTACTTGTTTGCATTGTTTAAAGCGGTTTCCTTACCCTGCTTTGCTGTTTCTACTGCCTTGAAGGCTTCCATAACCTGTGCGGTAGGAGGCTCGGAATCCTGGATAGTGATATTGACCAGCTGGACACCTAAATCCTGCTCATCCAAGCGGGAGATAATCTCTGCCTTGATGGCTGCCTGAATTTCGTTCTTACCGGTGGTCAGTACGTCGTCTACCGGATAGCTGCCGATAATGGAACGGATGCTGCTCTGGCTGATATTCTTCAGAATCCCTACCGGATCAGCGGAGTTGTAAAGCGCCTTTACCGGATCGGAGAAACGATATTCTACGAAAAAGTCTACATTTACAAAGTTGTAATCGGAGGTGATCATCAGGGATTCTGCTTCGTTAGTAGCATCTGTTTCCAGACTGTAACCGATGGGGAAGCCCTGGATGGTGGTATTTACCTTGCGTACCTTTTGTATAAAGGGTATCTTAAAGTGCAGACCCGGTTCGGTCACTGCTTTGGCGTTACCAAAGGTGGTCAATACGGCCTGCTCCTGTTCGCGAATCTGATAAGCGGAGTTAAATAATAAAACGATGACTACCAGGACGGTAATCACGATGCCGGCCAACTTGCCGCTGTTTGCCGGTAATTTTACACCCTCCGGCGGGATGGTTTGAAATCCGTTCATACGGTTTCTTCTTGAGTCGTTCATAAAATCTGTCCTTTCTTACTATAAAAACAAAAAGTTTATAACACAAACAGGACTAGGTCGGCTCCTCTCCCCCTCATTGGATTCACCGACTGTCGCCCCGATTGGTATGTATACATCATAACGTAAAAAGACCGGGGTGACAATGGGAAAATGTGCACGTTTTGGATGGGTAACGTGCAGGATGAGCTTTTTTCTTGCAAATAAAGCTGAAATGTAATACTATTAAATATAATGTGTTTGACGAAAGCCGTGCATGCGGCGGAAAAGGAGAGAATATGATAGTACAGAAATATAAGGATATGTTGTCCGGCAAATCTGTGATTCGTCAGTTGTCGGAGTTTGCTACCGCGAGAGGTGCAGAAATCGGTTATGAGAATGTGTTTGACTACAGCTTAGGCAATCCGTCCGTACCCGTGCCTCAGGAGTTTACTGACCGCATGATACATATGCTGGCTACCCAGGAACCCAGTGTGCTTCATGGCTATAGCCCCAGCTTAGGTATTACTTCCGTAAGAGAGGCTATCGCAGCTTCCTTAAATGAAAGATTTGGCCTGCCTTACAAGGCGGAGCATATTTTTATGGCTTCCGGTGCAGCAGGTGCTTTAGCCCATGCGTTCCGTCTGGTGACAGAGCCCGGGGATGAGATTTTGACCTTTGCACCCTTCTTCCCTGAGTACAATCCTTACGTAAATCTGACCGGTGCGGTGCTGAAAATCGTACCTCCCAATACGGCAGATTTTCAGATTAATTTCGAAGCCTTTGAAGCAATGGTGAATGAAAAGACCATGGCGGTTTTGATTAATACACCGAATAACCCTTCCGGTATCGTATATTCTAAGGAGACCATCGAAAGATTGGCAGATACTTTGCGTAAGAAGTCTGCAGAGTTCGGTCACGATATCTTCATTATATCCGATGAACCTTATCGTGAAATCGTATTTGAGGGAGTGGAAGCGCCTTGTGTATCCGCCTTCTATGACAATACCATTATGTGCTATTCCTTCTCCAAGTCATTGTCACTGCCCGGTGAGCGTATCGGCTATGTGGCGATTAATCCGGCTTGCAAGGAAGCGGCTACCATGGTGAATATGTGCGGTCAGATTTCCAGAGGAATCGGACATAACTGTCCTCCTTCCATCATTCAGCTGGCTGTGGCACAGGTGCTGGATAAGACCGCGGATTTAAGCGTTTACGAGAAGAATATGAACTTGATTTATGATTGCCTGATGGAGCTTGGTTTTACCTGCGTGAAGCCCGGCGGTACCTTCTACATCTTCCCCAAGGCATTGGAGGAGGATGCCAAGGTGTTCTGTGAAAAGGCACTGAAGTACGATTTAATACTGGTACCGGCTGACAGCTTCGGTGCACCCGGATATTTCCGTATGGCATACTGTATCGACACTGAGAAGGTGGTTCGTTCACTGGATGCACTGCGTAAGTTCGTAGAGACAGAATATCCGGATCAGGTAAAGAAGACAGAGGAGAAGTAATAAAGCGATATGTTGATGATATACCCTGATGGGACAGTGTTTGGCTGATAGCCTGAGACCGGTGCCATATCGTACCACATAATGCACCGTATAAAAGAACGGATGACGAGATTTGTGTGACAGTGACGGACGGATACGTCCGAACAATGACACACAAATGGAGGAGGACGTTTTTTATCCGGTGTGTGAGTGGTATGATATGGTATCGGTCGAAGGAAGAATAGAATAACCACTGTCACGGACGGGTGCTTGAGGGGAGGAAATATAATGTACCAGGCAGGATTAGTATTGGAAGGCGGCGGTATGAAGGGCGCTTACACCGCAGGCGTGCTGGATTTCTTTTTGGAGAAGGAGATAGAGTTTTCCAGCGTGTACGGCGTGTCCGCAGGAGCGGTTCATATGTGTAGCTACTTATCCAAACAAAAAGGACGCAGCATCCGTATTTCCACAAAATACGGTGCGGACCCCAGATATTGCAGCTTGGCAAGTCTGCTTTTGACGGGGGATTTGTTTAATGTAAAAACATGTTATGACACGGTGCCCAATAAATGGGAGCCATTTGACCACAAGACCTACGAGAACTATCAGGGTAAGGCTTACGCGGTGGTAACCAATATTGAGACCGGAAAGGCAGAGTATCTGAGGGTAAAGGAATGCCATGAAGGCTTGCAAAAGGTTAGAGCTTCTGCATCTTTGCCCTTGGTGTCCAGAAATGTACCCATAGGTGATAACCTGTATCTGGATGGCGGTATGTCCGATGCGATTCCTATCGCAAAATCGGTTATGGACGGCAATACCAAGAACGTGGTGGTGCTGACCAAGGAGGTAGGCTATGTGCGAAAACCCACTTCCAAACCGGGACTTCTGAAGCTGCGATATGGCAAAAAGTATCCCAAGGTAGTGGAACTTATGCAGAATCGTCATATTGTTTATAACGAAACCTTGGAATATCTGAAACGCCTGGAAGAAAGCGGCAAGGTATTCATCATCCGTCCCAAGAAGGCAAGTGATGTGGGACGTTTGGAGAAGGATGCGAAGAAGCTTCAGGCACTTTATGAGGAAGGCTATGAAGATGCAAAGGCCTGTCTTGAGGATTTGATCAAATTTTTGATGAGTTAGAAATGAGGAAATAGTATGTTAGAAATTTTAAAAGCGATTATCTACGGTATCGTAGAGGGTGTTACGGAATGGTTGCCCGTAAGTAGTACCGGACATCTGATTTTGGTGGAGCAGCTGATTCCTTTTAAGGAGACCAGCGAAGGCTTCTTTGATATGTTTGACGTGGTGATTCAACTGGGTGCCATTTTGGCAGTAGTGGTACTGTTCTGGAGTCAGCTTTGGCCCTTTGTATGTTCCAAGGAGAAGCGTCAGGGCAAGACCGGTTTGATGTCTTATGTGAATATGGACATCATGACTATGTGGTTTAAGATTTTGGTATCCTGCGTACCGGCAGCTGTAATCGGTATTTTGTTTGATGAGGTATTTGAAGAATATTTCTACAATTCGGTATGTATCGCTATCGCATTGATTGTATTCGGTGTGGCATTTATCGTGATTGAGAACTGGAATAAGGGAAGAACTCCTAAGGTAAACTCTATCGCAGAGATTACTTATCAGACTGCGGCTTTGATCGGCGTGTTCCAGGTATTGGCGGCTGTATTCCCTGGTACATCCCGTTCCGGTGCCACCATCGTAGGTGCGTTACTGATTGGTGTATCCAGAAAGGTGGCTTCCGAGTATACCTTCTTCCTGGCCATTCCGGTTATGTTCGGAGCCAGTTTACTGAAGCTGGTGAAGTTCGGCTTTGATTTCACCGGTATGGAGTTGGCTTGCTTATTGGTAGGTAGTGTGGTAGCCTTCGTGGTATCCATCTTTATCCTCCGCTTCTTATTAAGCTATATCAAGAAGCATGACTTCAAGGTATTCGGCTGGTATCGTATCGTACTGGGTATCGTGGTGTTGGTAACGTTTAGATTTTTCTTATAAATATAATAGGAAAAAAGATAAGCGCCATGGGCAGAAATGCCTGTGGCGTTTTTTAGTAATCTTAATATTTTTGATAATTCATTGACGTCTCCCACATTCCAATGCTAAAATCAATTCATACCAAGCTCCTTTCTGAGAGCTTACAATGGCTTTACAGCGTATTCCGTGCTGTATCTAATCACATATCTTGGCAGTCTCGCCAGGTATACCTACATTTACTACAATTTAAGGAGGAGTTTACGCTTATGGAAGAAAGCAAAAACGAAAAGAATACAGTGGAGGTGGCAATTGTTTCAGAAGAAACCATACATAATAAAATATATACTGTCCGCGGCTATAAAGTAATGCTGGATGTGGATTTGGCAGAAATCTATGGTTATGAAACAAAGAATTTTAATCGCCAGGTAAAAAATAATATGGCGAAATTTGAAGGTGATGATTTTATGTTTCAGGTATCAGATGAAGAATTGGAAGAACTTTTAAGGTGCAAAAATTGCACCTTAAACAGAGGTGATGGAAGAGGAATGCATGTAAAGTATAATCCGTTTGTTTTTACAGAGCAGGGAATTTATATGTTGATGACAGTGCTTCGAGGCGAACTTGCCATTAAACAAAGCAGGGCCTTGGTATGTACGTTTAAGAGGATGAAGGATTATATTTGGGACAATCGGGATTTGATTGGACAGAGAGAATATGTTCAACTCTCCATGCAAACAGCAGAAAACACACGTGATATTCAAAAGCTAAAGTCGGATATCACTTCTATTGAGAAGCAAATGTGCGATGTTATGGACCAGCTTGAGGATGTAGTCACGAAATCAGATTTAGCAGAAATGATGAATAACTTTGTGAACAAGGAGGATAATGGCTGGCTTATGTATAATACAAAGTATTGCACTGCGGATTTGGCATATTCAGAAATATATGGACAGGCAAAGAAGACGATATATGTGGTGGATAATTATATTGGCTTACGTACATTGGTGCTTTTGAAAAATGCATCTGCAGGTGTAGAAATAACGCTATTTAGCGATAATGTGGGAAATAGATTACATAAATTAGAATACAAGGATTTTCTTAGAGAATACCCTATGATTCGACTTAAGCTTAAGAAAACAGGGGGTATTTATCATGATAGGTTTATTGTGCTTGACTATGGTACAGAAGAGGAAAGAATCTTTTTGTGCGGAGCATCTTCTAAGGATGCAGGTGCAAGGGTGACCTGTATTGTTGAAGATTTTGGGACGGAGAAATATAAAGGATTGCTGGATGAGTTGCTGAAAAATCAGGAAATGGTGCTTGTGTAAATCACACCAACAGTTTAGCCGCACCAAGTCATTCGCAAAATCGCCTTTTCAAGGCTCTCCGCTACTTCGTAGCTACTTTTGCTCATAACTTGGCGCTCAGTCCATGCA
Source organism: Lachnospiraceae bacterium (assembly GCA_017520425.1). Taxonomy (GTDB): domain Bacteria; phylum Bacillota; class Clostridia; order Lachnospirales; family Lachnospiraceae; genus Acetatifactor. The sequence goes on from JAFXFO010000005.1 coordinate 26,264, forward strand.
TCTTAAAAAGGAATCATTCATGCGAGCATGATGATTCCTTTTCAAAACGCATGGCTAAACTGTTGCAAAAAAATATTTATTGACAAACTTCTACATTTAGAATAAACTGTACACTGTTAAAGGCAACGGGCCTTTAACTGAGGAGATTTACGAACAATTGTAAGTTGTGAAAGGAGAAACATTATGGCAGCAAAGAAGACATCTACAGATAAGACACCTATTGAAAAGGCGATTGATGCAGCAGTAGTAGCACCTGTTGAGGAGAAGAAGGCATCTGCAAAGGCAGCTCCCAAGAAGGAAACCAAGGCTGTAGCAGAGAAGAAGGAAGTAAAGGCAGAGGCAGCTCCTGCTGAGAAGAAGGCACCTGCTAAGAAAGCACCTGCAAAGAAGGCAGCAGCTAAGAAGGAAATGAAGAGTGAAATCACTGTTCAGTTCGCAGGTAAGTCTTACACCCAGGACGATCTGATGAAGATTGCAAAGGATGTTTGGAAATTTGACTTAAAGCAGAAGGCAGCTGATTTGGTAAGCGTAGAGCTTTATGTTAAGCCTGAAGAAAGCATGGTTTACTATGTATTCAACGGCACCGAGTGCGGCAGCTTCGCAATCTAATTAAATCGAAACAAATTAATAACTGTTATGAAGACAATCCGGGATATAATTTCCTACAAGCAGGTCTTGCAAAATGTCGGTGCTTAGCGAGGTTCTTTCGAGCTTAGCATCCGCTACGTTTTGGACGAAGCGAAAGCGCCCTGCGGTAGGATATTATATCCCGGATTGTCGGCTATATAATCTGTTTTATAATTTCTTTAGAATTATTTTCCCTCAAATCTGTTGACAATAGAAATGGTAAGTGATATTTTATGGTAAGAAGGTGTTAGCACTCCATTGCAACGAGTGCTAACAAACCGGAAGGGAGTGAGAGCGTGGAACTGGATGGAAGAAAAACGAAAATACTACAGGCTGTGATTCGCAATTATCTGGAAACAGGTGAGCCGGTAGGTAGTCGTACCATTTCCAAGTATACGGATTTGAACTTAAGCTCCGCTACCATTCGTAATGAGATGGCTGATTTGGAGGAATTGGGTTATATCCTCCAGCCCCATACTTCAGCCGGACGTATCCCTTCTGATAAAGGATACCGCTTCTATGTGGACTATATGATGGAGCAGAAGGACAGAGAAGTGGTAGAGATGAAGGAGATGCTGGTGGAGAAGCAGGATAAGATGGAGCTTCTATTAAAGCAGGTGGCGAAGGTCCTGGCACAGAATACCCAGTATGCCACCATGATTTCCGCCCCTCAGACCAAACGGAACAAGCTGAAATTCATACAGCTTTCCAGAGTGGATTTTAACCAGTTGTTGGCAGTGATTGTGGTAGAAGGTAATGTGATTAAGAACAATATCCTTCCGGTACGACAGGAGCTGTCGGATGAAACATTGCTGAAGCTGAACATTCTGCTGAACACCAATTTGAACGGCCTTTCCATAGAAGAGATTAATCTGGGTATGATAGCGGCCCTGAAGCAACAGGCGGGTATCCACAGCGATATCGTGGGAGAGGTACTGGATGCAGTGGCAGAATCCATTAAGGCAGATGAGGATTTGGAGATTTACACCAGCGGCACCAACAATATCTTCCGGTATCCGGAGCTGGCAGACCAGCAGAAGGCCAGCCAGTTGATCAATGCCTTTGAAGAAAAAGAAACTTTGAATGAGCTGGTGTTGGAGACCCTGTCGGATGAAAATAATACGGGGATACAGATTTACATCGGTGAGGAGGCACCCATGCAGGGCATGAAGGACTGCAGTGTGGTAACAGCCACCTACGAATTGGAAGAGGGCATGAAGGGTACCATCGGTATTATCGGTCCGAAACGTATGGATTATGATAAGGTAGTGGGTACACTGAAAACCTTAAGACAACAGTTAGATGAATTATATAGAAAATAGAAAGGGATGAAGGAATGGCAGAGCAGGAGAAGGAGATTTTAGAAGAAGAGATTTTGGAGGAAACTGTGGAAGCAGCAGAGGAAGCGGAAGAAACCGCAGAAGCTGTTGAAGAAGTAGCAGAAGAAATCGATTCGGAAGAAGTACCCGAAGGGGAAGAGCCCAAGACTTGGGCAGAGAAGAGGGCTGCGAAGAAGCAGAAGAAGGAAGAAGCAAACGCAGACAAGGAAAAGATTGCGGAGCTGGAGGACAGAGTAAAACGTCAGTTGGCAGAGTTTGAAAACTACCGTAATCGTACCGAAAAGGAAAAGCAGGCCATGTTTGAAACCGGTGCCAAAAGCGTATTGGAAAAGCTGTTGCCGGTAATCGACAACTTTGAGAGAGGCTTCTCAACCGTAGATGAATCGGATAAGGAAGATGCTTTCGTACAGGGCATGCAAAAGGTTTACAAGCAGATGATGGACGAACTGGAAAAGATTGGTGTAAAGCCTATTGAGGCAGTTGGTCAGGAGTTTAACCCGGATTTCCATAATGCGGTAATGCAGATGGAAAGCGAGGAGTTTGAATCCGGCATCATTGCACAGGAGTTTATGAAGGGTTATACTTATCGCGACAGTGTGGTACGATACAGTATGGTAGGTGTTGTTTCGTAAGTAAATTCGAGAGCAAAAAGCACGCGGCTTTTGAATTTCAGATATAAAAGTAATACATTAATTGATTTTCATAAAAATGGAGGAAAAAAGAATGAGCAAAATTATTGGTATTGACTTAGGTACTACCAACAGCTGTGTAGCTGTTATGGAAGGTGGTAAGCCCACCGTTATCGCAAACGCAGAAGGTGCAAGAACTACCCCTTCCGTAGTTGCATTTACAAAGACCGGTGAAAGATTAATCGGTGAGCCTGCAAAGCGTCAGGCAGTTACAAACGCAGATAAGACCATCGCTTCTATTAAGAGAGATATGGGTACTGATAACGGACGTACCATCGATGGCAAGAGATACTCTCCTCAGCAGATTTCTGCTATGATTCTTCAGAAACTGAAAGCAGATGCTGAAAGCTACTTGGGCGAGAAGGTTACCGAAGCAGTTATCACTGTTCCCGCTTACTTCA
>JAFXFO010000029.1 GCA_017520425.1 Lachnospiraceae bacterium
TATAATGATGCTCTATTTGTCATGCAGTTTTCAATGTTCAAAGAACTCTGCAAGAGTTCTTTTATATCCTGAAATGCATTTCTGCAAATCATTCATAAAATTTTGTTTTTAGACTTGACTTTTAATAGTTAGTCTTTCTTTGCTTCGTTAAGGCAAGTATATATTCCACAACTTTTACTTTCAACCTCTATGTCGTGAAGTGCATTTTTTTGTCGCCAAATACAAAAATGGACCTTTTCAGGTCCATTTTCCTCCGATTTTATATATAAATTTCCAGCGTAATATTGCCATCCCTATAATGATATTCCAACTCTCCGTTTAAACGTTTTACAGCCCGTCGTATGTTAGACACACCATATCCATGGTTATCAACATCCCCCTTAGAGGTCCCTCCTTCTTGAATTAGCCGATACATTTCCTCTGTTGCCGGATTCTCTACTGTACAAAACAGCGTTTTTTTCTCCTCTAATATATTTACGCAAATTGGGCCATTAATTCCCAGTTTCTTGCATGCATCTATACCATTTCTGATAGCATTAGAAAATATAGTACATAATTCATATGAACTATACTTCATTTTGTTTTCTATCCTGCCTTTCACTTCCAGTTGGATATTCTTTTCATCCGTCTTCTGCTTCATCATACTAAGAACAGCATCCAACATTTCATCTCCTACATGAATCTTCTTAAAAGTAGCCTCTCCAAATGCCATATTTATACTCTCGAGCTGTTCCATGGCCTTATCTATATCTCCATCACTCAAAAACATCTGTAGGATTCCCAATTGATTGCTTACATCATGACGAAAACTTCTCAGTTCACGATCCTTTTCATAAATAACTTTATAATATTCCTGCCAGGTATGAAGCACCTCTTCTTTTAACTCATTCTGCTCTTGATAATACTTCTTTTGATTGCTCTCTAATACCAACCAAACCACAATACCAATCACCATAAGAAACTCTATTATCAAGATAATCCGATATATCATCCCCATTGCATCGATTTGTATCATGTCCTGTACCATATTTCCATAGGATACCAACGTAACTCCACCTATTATTAACCACAATATCAATACAGAGCTTTTATGGGGCAATGCCTGCATGTATTCAACCAATTTTATGTACCATTTCTGCTTGGAAATAATAGCAACCACCATCATGGTTAGTAAAATTGATACTAACTGTAACATCTCAACTGACAATTTTTTTTGTAGCAATACTTCCAGAATCAGTACAACTCCATCTTTTACTACTCCCACAGCACAGAAAACTATCATAATCTTAAACAACCTATTTCTGAACTTCCCTTTTGTGATTAGTGTCCATGCTGTAATTTCGCATATGTAAAACAGTAAAAAAAATGGAATTATGCTATCTTTCTGCACTAGTTGGAACACCAATCCTATCACATATATAACTCCGGCTAAAACATAGCGTTTTCTATCTTTTACTGACCAGTGAAAGGTCCACTCTCCAACACAAACCATACAAGCCATACAGCAAACAAAATAAGCCCATTCAATTACATTATTTATCATCATAATTTCTCCATCTGTCTGCGCAAATATTCTTTATATTTTTCTTCGATTTCTTTCTTATATTTCCTACTGATAGGAATCGTCTTTCCATCATCCAGTACAATTTCGTTTTTCACTCTTTCTACCAAGCATAAATTTATCAGGCAGGAGCGATTCGCCAGAACAAAATCGCTTTCAGGCAACAGTTCCTCCCATTCTCTTAAGCTACGCCGTACTAAATAACGTTCAGCATCAACAGATACATAGGTATATTTGTCTTCTACCTCTATGTATTTGATTTCCTCTGCATAAAATGTATATAGCTTACCGTCCTCTTCCCATTCCACCGTTTTCCTATCCATAAATAGTTTCATCCTCTGTACTATTGGACGCAAAGCCTCGTATTTCACCGGTTTTCTCAAAAAAGCTATTACATTTGAGCCAAACGCCTCTATCATACGTTCCTCATGACTAGTAAGAAAGATAATTTTTCCTTGCATGTCCTGCTGTTCCATCACCTCTTTCACCTGTATGCCATCTATTCCCGTCATCTCAATATCCAAAAACAAAAAGTCATATACCTCATCTGCCCTTAAAAAGTCTTCGCCTGAAGAAAAAAGTTTATAAACCACACCTTCCTCAGGCAAAACCCTCTTACAATGTGCTAAAATATCATCCCTATATACTTTCTGATCATCACATATGGCTATTCTCAACTCTATCCCCTCAACTTCCACATATTTCTATATTTTTCACATGTCACATTATACTAAAAACATACCGTTTTTTCAAGTTTTTCCAATATTTTATAGATGCCCCGTGCTATTGTTTTTCTTATCATTTTTTGTTATGATATAGTCAAATATTCAGACGAAAGAAGGGTGCCTATGTACCACATCATCATCAATCCGGCTTCCCGTTCCGGCGCCGGCAAAAAGCTTTGGAAAACCATTGTAGAGCCTTATTTGATGGAACAGAAAATTGAATACATTTCTTACTTCTCAGAGCATCCCGGGGATGTGGCCAAATTGGCTGCCAAAATCACGAAAGGTGCTTCTGTAGTTGCGCCCCGAAAGTTGGTCATCTTAGGCGGCGACGGTACGGTCAATGAAGCCCTGCAGGGGATTTCAGACTTTCGTGCCGTTACTCTGGGCTATATTTCCACCGGCTCCAGCAATGATTTTGCCAGAGATTTAGGCATCTCTAAGGACACTCTTGCAGCTGCCAAACAGGTATTTGAGACCGGTAGCGCACATAAAATGGATGTGGGATGTGTCATCTTCAAAGACGGCACCAAGAGGTACTTTGCAGTCAGTTGTGGCATGGGATTTGATGCGGCAGTCTGCGAGGAAACCAACCGTTCTGCCTTCAAAAAGGCTTTAAATCGGATTAAGCTTGGCAAACTGGCTTACCTGACCATTGCCGTGAAGCAGTTACTTGCAGCCAAATCCGCCTCCTGTGAGATCACTCTGGACGATAAGCCCACCTTTACCATAAAGAAATATTTATTCTCCGCTTCCATGCTGCACCGCTACGAGGGTGGGGGCTTCAAATTCTGTCCGGATGCAAAGTGTGATGACGGTGTAATCGATATTTGTACGGCAGCCACCAAACTGCCCAAGCTTGTGATTCTTATGGTTCTGCCCACTGCTTTCTTTGGAAAGCATTACCTGTTCCCGGGCATCACCCCTTATAAGGCACAAACCATCCATATTAAGGCTTCTGCGCCATTATGGATTCATACGGACGGTGAAATTCTGCGTAAGGATGATGAACTGACCATTAGCTGTCAGAGAAGGGCACTGACTATCATCCATTAACAGTAACGATTCAGTGCCCTCCATTCATGAAACTTAAAATTTTCTAAAGATTTCTAAAGGTTCACCAAATCCTCTTGCAAAATAAATTTTATTGATTATACTAAGGGATGATATCGACGACCAAGAATTTTTAGGAGTATATTATGAAATATTTGAAGCTTGCCTTTCAGAAGTATTGGCATGCGATTCCTTTACTGATTTACGGAATCGTTTATATGAAATGGTTTTCACATTTAGAGAAAACCATCCGCAGTGATTTCTATGTGATACATATGGATATTGATGATGTGATTCCTTTTTGGGAGGTTTTCATCATCCCCTACCTGTTGTGGTTTGCTTATGTGGCCGTGGTAGTGGTGTTCCTCTTTTTTAAGAACCGAAATGAATATGCGAAATGCTGCATCTTCTTAGCCACCGGCATGACATTATTTTTAACCGTATCAGCCTTATGGCCCAACGGGCATTTGCTCCGCCCCCAGGTGATGCCTCGTGACAATATCTTTACACAGCTGATTGCGAATCTGTATCAGACGGATACTTCCACCAATATCTGGCCCAGTATCCACGTGTACAATTCCATCGGTGCTCACTTAGGTATCGCCACATGTCAGTCCTTAAAGAAATACAAAGGTATCCAAATCGGTTCCCTGATTTTATGTATTTCCATCGTGCTGTCCACCATGTTCATCAAACAACACTCAGTATTTGATGTACTGACCGCCCTGGTTTTGGCCGGTCTCATGTACAATCTGGTCTACGACCCGGAACGAAGTTTAGTGGTACGCTTTTCCCGTATGCTTCGCAAGAACCGTTCCAAAGCACAAATCAGTTAACTACAAAAATTTAGCCGGCTTTCCGATTGGATAAGCCGGCTTTTTGTTGCTTAATTAAATTTATATATTTTCTGTGCAATATGATATGCATCCACGGAAAGCTTACGTCCGCCCTTACCCGGCAGATTCATGGCACTTCCCATGATACCGTGACGCAACCATCTGTATAAGTAACGGTCACTGTCCTTGATATACTGCCACAGTTCCTCCTTTTTCGCCAGATTCTCCTCCGTACCGGAACGAATCAAAAGCACGGAAGAAACGGTTGTAACGATTTCCAGATAATTCTTCATATACTGGTAAAGTCTCTTGGTCTTTTTCGCTTCTGCCTGATGCTCCACCAGATAATCAATCATAATCTTATTCACCTTAATCTGCTGGTCGATTCGGGAAATCATAATCTCTTCATTTACGGACTGGTCCTGTCTGCCTATATAATAGCGATACAGGTTCACATCCAGATAATACATATTCTTCACATAAGGAAGGGGCTCAAACACATAAATATTGTCCACATAGAATGTATGCTCCGGCAAATGTAAGCCGCATTCCTTCAAAAGCTTGGTTCTGAAAATCACGGAGTGCATCAGAATGTAATGTCCCTTACGGAATCTCTTGCAATCCTCCCAGGTAAACATTTCTCCCACCGGCAGAATGTGTCGGTAGTGCATCACCTTTTTCTTCTTTTCTCCTTCTTTTTCGTATACGAAATTGCATACCATCATATCCAGCATGGTGGGACCGCCCACCAGGCTACGAAGAGTATCCAACACCTGCAAATAGGCTTCCTTCTTTACCCAGTCGTCACTATCCACTACCTTAAAGAACAGACCTTTGGCATGTTCTATTCCGGTATTTACAGCAGAACCGTGTCCTCCGTTCTCTTTATGAATGGCTTTCACAATAGTGGGATACTTGGCTGCATATTCATCTGCGATGGCAGCCGTATTATCCTTGGTGGAACCGTCATTGACAATCAATATCTCCACGTCTTCTCCGCCTACCAGCAAAGAATCCACACATTTACGCATATAATTTTCTGAGTTGTAACAAGGAATTGCTATGGATAACAGTTTCATTTTTATTCTCCTTCAAATCGGTCTTTTCCTAAGCGTATATTCAGATAGGGCACATATGCCGCAAAAGCAGAGGGTATGGGGTAACGTGCTTCTGTTTCAAAAGGCTCCACAAAAATCCACTCTTTTGCCTCTTCCGTATCCTTCTTTGGGGCCAGCTCATCCACACGGATGGCATAGCCTTGCATATGCCACTCCTTATGACTGAACACGTGCTTTGCAGAACCCAACTCTTTGATATGAAGCGGCTGCAAGCCCTGACTTTTCAAATAATCCAGCACCTGTTCCCCGGTAAACTGACCTTCCATACAGGGAAACTCATACATTCCGGCTAACAAACCCTTGGCAGGTCTCTTACGGATTGCCGCTTTTTCCGCATCTTTGATAATGAGTACCGTCCGATACTCTTTTGTACGTTCCTTCTTCTCTGCCTTGGCCGGATACTGAAGCTCACATTGCTCTCTGTGTGCCATGCAACGTTCCTGCAATGGGCAGCACTCACACAGCGGCTTTCCGTTGGGAATACAAACCATGGCACCCAGCTCCATCATGGCCTGGTTGAAATCTCCCGGTCGCTCCCCGGACATTACTTCTCTCAATTCCTGCTCTGTCCGCGCCTTCACCTTGGCATCATTTATGGGACTATCGTCCATATGGTATCTGGACAACACCCGGAGTACATTACCATCTACTGCCGGTACCTTCTGCCCATAGGCTATGGAAGCAATGGCTCCTGCGGTATAAGAACCGATACCTTTCAGCTTCAGAAGCTCCTCATACTCTCCCGGAATCACACCACCATACTGCTCCATCACCTGTTGGGCTGCCTGCTGCATATTACGGACACGACTGTAATATCCTAAGCCCTCCCACAGCTTCAGAAGCTGTTCTTCCTCTGCTTCTGCCAAGCTTTTTACATCCGGCAGAGTTTCGATAAATCTTCGGTAATAAGGCTTCACCGCTTCCACTCTGGTCTGCTGCAGCATAATCTCAGACACCCATACATGATAGGGTGTAGGGTCTTCTCTCCAGGGAAGACTACGCCTAGCCTTATCATACCATGTTAATAGAGGATTTGAAATAAACAAACCGCCCTCTTTTCTAAAGAATTCCTTAAGATTTTCTGAATTTATGGCCACCGGCACTTCCTTCTGCAAAATAATAGTATCCTGCGTCACTTCACAATCATAGGCATAGATTTCCACGCCGGCTTTTGCAGCCCTCTCCAAAGCAACACCAAACTCAGGCTGGGTATCCGTATTAGGGGTAAAATACTTTACCTCCTTCATCTGTATCACGAAAAACAGCAACGCTCGATACCCTTCCTGCTTCGCCTTTATCAGCTCCTCTATATGCTTCAGTGCCCTTTCTGAAGGAGCATCGGGAAATCGTACCACACCATCCTCCTCCAAAGTAACACCCTTCACTTCGATGAATACCTTCTCCGCTTTGGTCTCTACGTACAAATCAAATCGTGAGTTGCCATATGTTGTCTCCGGACGTACAGAAACAAGGTCATGGAAAAACGTGCCCTCTCTGAGCCATTCCTCCACCACCTTATTGGGAATCTGGGAATCCATATTGATAATTCGCTCGCCCTTTTGTACCGCAATCAAATCATAGGCAGTACTTCGGGACATATTATCACTTTTCTGCAAATAAACAACAGCACCGGGCACCAGCAATTCCTTGCAACGCCCGGTATTCTTTACATGTACGATTTCTTCCCTTCCTTCTATCTCCACATGGGCAATAAACCGGTTGGGACGCTTTATAAATTTACCCTGTACTATATTCTCGTATTTCATAATGCTTCTAACTTAATCTCTGCTGATTTCATACTTATCTAAGGTGAGTAAACAGTTCTTCAGAGACTGGTAACGGCTTTCCAGATCTCCCTCTTCCAGCTCAATATCACTGGCTATGGCCATGGTGGTTAAAATCTGGTCCGTAATGCGATGATGCATACTCGTCAAAACATTCAAACGCTGGGTATAGGTTTCCGCATCCAAAAACTCTAAGAGTCCCGGGTCCAAGGTAACCTCAGTTGCTTCCTCTTCCGGCTCTGCATCTTTCTCTTCCGCTTCTACTGCAATAGTTTCCTGCGGAATCTCTTCAACAACCACCTGCTTCTCCTCCGGACTTGTTGCATTACTCTCCCCCAAGCATCCCTGCAGCTCAAACCGATACTCCTGACTTACCTCAGGATATTTCTCCTTATCCACCTTACTGCAAAACATCTCCAAGGGTCTGGTATATATTTTAAAGTCTCCGTACATAGCCTGATACACCACCATCTGCTCTCCGGTCTCGGTGTGCTCCGCTATGGTTACAATCTGATACAAATTGCCCTTAAAATGTCTGTATATTTCCTGTGCTTTTGGATTTCTCATCTTAACCCCCTTGATTCCTTCTACAAAGTTCATCCTCATTATAACATATCCTTAATGATTTATCATCCCAGGAATGTAACCTGAAACTCACAACCGGATACTCCGAAAGCTAATTCTTCAATATCCGCCTTCAGCTGTTCCTGTTCTTCCAAACTAAGTTCATTCAGCTTCTTGTGATGCAATGTGATCTCATAGCTTCTGCTGCCGTCAGTCTCAATCACACGACTTAATGCCACTCCGCTGTTTCGAAAGCCTTCTTCCTCCAAATAAACCTTTACCTGAGAAAGGTAGTTGCTTTCCAATTCCAAAAAAGCTGCCTCGTCCACGGTTACAGTCCCGTTATTCTGACTCATCACCTTTTCTGAAATAAAAAACCATAAACTTAATATCATAAACACGGTAAACAATACAAAAACCGCTTCCTTACGAACGCCTCTCCTTACATTTCTCTCATACATTCTACCTGTCATATGGGTATCCTCCCTGATTACTCTTTCTTGTGAATTTCTAAGGAAAGAATAACATATAACAAGTACGTTTTTTAGGTCTTAAAGAACAAAAATTCGTAAAAAATCAAAGCATATGGTACAAAATCCGACCAAATACTGTTCTTTTCGCAGCTTCTGATACCTGCTTATCAAGCTCCGAATACGCTCATAATCAGGATTTCCACGCTCATCACATCATTCATTCTGCCGGTTTTTACAGCTTCCTCTGCCTCCACACATTGGGCCACCGCCTCCTTCAACTGTGCAGTCTTAAACTTGCCTGCCTGGGTGGCATATTTTCCTAATGCAAAGGGCGGCACTCCTATGGCAGAAGCCATGTCCTTATTGCCATAGCCCTTATTCTTCATAGCCTTGACCTGTAACAATATATTGCACTGTCTGGCTATCAGGAATAAAATACGCATGGGCGGCTCCTTCAATGCCAATAATTCATAATACAGCTCCAGGGCCTTCTTTTGCTTCTTATCCGCTATGGCGTCCACCATATCAAAGATGTGGCTGGTCACTCTGGTGGTGCAGATGGTTTCCACATCCGCCGGCTCCACCACTTCCTTATCCATACAGAAGCATATCAGCTTCTCCAGCTCTCCGTGGATATTCTCCATATCCGTACCGGTCTTGCTTAAGAATAACTGTACCGTGCTTTCGGTGACCTTCTTTCCTTCCTTGGCCAAAAGACCTGCCACCCAGCGTTTGAGAGTATTCTCATCCTGGGTTTCAAATTCCACCACACAGCCCTTGGACTGGATGGCCTTGTACAGCTTACTTCGCTTATCAATCTCGGACTCCACAAAGACAAGAACCGTGGTCTCGTTCTGGCTTCCCAAATACTCCGCCAGCTGTTCCCCTCCGGATTTTAACAAACCGCTGTCTTCCAGGAAGATCACCTTCCGGTCCGCAAAGAAGGGCATGGTCTCCGCCAAATCAATGACCTCGCCCACGGAGATACCCTTTCCTTCAAACATATGATTATTCATATTGTCATCGGGCGCACAAAGTGCCTTTTTCAGCTTATCCTTATATTGTTTTTTCAGGTACCGTTCCTCCCCGTACAGCAAATATACAGGTTGATAAGTTCCGGTCTTTATATCATTGTTTATCCGTTGCATGATACCCTGTCCTTCACATTTCTTTCTACTTACCAATATAACGTATTCCTCAAAAATCTGCAACGTATTCTTCAATAACCCCATGCAATTTTTCCCTTCGTATCTATCGTAATCTGACCATACTCAGGTGTGGTCATAATCCTGCAACCGGTCTGCTTCAGCCTTTCCAAAGTTTCTGTGTGGGGATGTCCGTAGGAATTCTTTCTGCCACAGGAAATGACTGCCAGTCTTGGTCGTATCTGCCCTAACAGCTCCTTGGATGTACTGCTTGAGGAACCGTGATGGGCCACCTTCAGCACATCCACACCCGATATACTTTGCCTTTTTAGCCCCTCTAACAGCCTTTCTTCGCCGGCTTCCTCCACATCTCCGGTCAACAGCATCTTAAAATCCCCTGCTTGTAACAGATAACAGGCACTGCCATCATTGCTCTCCCCCTGAAAATCCTTAGCCGGATGCAGACATTTCAGCGAAAAGTCCTGATGTGTCCATACATTACCTTTTTGTACCGTTTGTAGTTCTATTCTCTCTCCCGTTTCTATGGATTTAAGCTTCTCGGAGAAAGCTCCCTCCTGTCCCGAGGGTATATATAGTGTCTTAACCATTACGTCCCCTCCCTGCAGCATCTGCAGGACACCGTTCACATGGTCCGTATCCACATGGGACAGAAACACACCATCCAGCTTCCCGATTCCATGATATTGCAAAAAGGGGACTATCACCTTTTCTCCCACGTCCGCCCTGCTGTTGCTTCCTCCGTCAAACAAATAATTCCCGCCCCCTTTCGTTTGCAACACAATACACTCTCCCTGCCCTACATCCAGACAGTATATCCTTGTCCTACCGGGAAGGGGTATCAGCAAAAGTATCAGCGCCACAACCGTACAACCCAGGAACACTTTTTTCTGCCCCTTCTTCCACCAAAATACAGGCACCAGTAAAAACAGGTAGTACAATAGAATACGCCACATATCCGGCCGGCCCAGTAACAACGTATGACCGGGCAGCTTTTCAAAAAGTTTGCAAAGCCATTCAAACCAACTAAAAATCCCTACCTCTATCGGACTTAAGAATCCCAATACAGGAAACACCATGCCCAACAGCCCTACTATCATAACCACACTCATAAAGGGAATTACAAGAAGATTCAAGAAAACAGAATAGACCGGAATCTGATAAAAGAAAAAGAATTGAATCGGAAGCGTAAACAGCGTCACAGAAAGACTGACAGAGATTCCGCTCACTCCTCCCTCCAATGCTTTTTTCATAAGTACCATCCACCCGGGTTGCCCGGCTCTCTTTCGGAACATACCGGCAGGTAGCTGCAGAATCGGTCCCAGTAGCCCTATGCCGCAGACAGAAGCAAAGGAAAGCAAAAAACCGCTGTGATAGGAAAGCAGCGGATTCTCCGTAAGCATGGTCACCGCCAGCACACCCATAGCCGTCAGCATGTCATAGCTTTTTCCCCAGACCTCTCCCAACATACGAATCAGATACATGCCGATGGCCCTGCAGGCGGATACTCCAAACCCGGTCATGATACCATACAGCAATATTACGATTCCTCCCAATATTGCTGCCGGCACTATGGGCATGGTAAGTCGTCTCAGCAATTGATAGAAACCCATGCCAAGTAAGGTAATGTGAAGTCCGGAAATACTAAGAATATGTACAATGCCGTTAGCCTGGTACAAATCCCTGATTTCCCGGTCCAGTCCGCTTCCGTCTCCCAGAAGCATCTTAGCCAGAATGGATGCCTCCTTTTCCGGAAAGGCCCGGTACAGATTCCCAAGCAAATATTGCCGTAATTGGTACAACCCTTCCCGGACGGGCCAACGCTTCGCATCTGTCTTAAGAATACGCACCTCCTTCAAGGTAGCACCGATTCCTTCTATGGCGTAATAATTTGCGGCATCAAACTCCCCATCGTTGGTAGCATGGGAAAAGGCCTGCAAAACACCTTCCGCCATAATTTGACAGCCCAATGGCGGAATCAGGCCCCATTCTTTACACACCTCTGCAGGTACATCACATATGATATTTTTCAGGGTATTATTTCTTTGATTTTCAGAAAGCTTCGATTGGTCTGAAAAAGTAATAGATTTTAAATAGAAACGTATTTTTTCTTCACCGTAACTGATACGGTATTCTTTTTGGTACACCTGTCCTGTCAGGATTACATAATCCCCCTCCCCCACCGTATCAGAAACGGTCCGGGGAAGAGGATGCATAAGCTTGGTCCAAAGCGCCAGCAGTACAAACAGGCAGATGCAACCGCACAAAAGTGGTCTTCGCATTGTTATCCGCCCTTCTGCTTAATTTTCCACCAGGTCCAGATTGCGTTCAAAATATGTAGTAAAACTATATTTTTCTCGATAAGTTCCCGAGGTGTCTCCGTTGATGGAAATCTGCACCTTATTTACATTCGTAAGCTCCACCAGCGAGTTGGTTATGGAGAAAATCGTCACCTCCGGTGTCACCGTATAGATCTGGCTTAAAAAGTTTTCATCCAGATTTACGTAACATACTCCGTCCTTTACCGTAACATTTGCCACCTTGGTGGCCGGATTGATGGTAGGGTAAACCGCTTCACTGTTTGGTCCCTTAATAAGCTCCTCCACAATCAGTTTCTCCAAAGAAATATTGGTATTATATTCCTTGGTTCTGGTTACCTGTACCAGCTTATCCCCCGTCTCGTTGGCAAAATACAGCTTTAGCTTTACCTCCTCGTAGGTATTAATCTCCTTACCATCGTTTTCGATAAAATGATATGCATTCATCCAGCCCACCAAATTGCCCAAGCTGTCAAAAAGCTGCTCATTATTTACTCGGATAGCCACAAAGTTGACCGCAGGATGTGCTGTCAGGGTACGTACCAGTGCCGCTCTGACCAACACCTCCTGGATGGTATTGAGTTCTTTGTATTTTTCGTCCACATTGATTAAAAGCTTTCCGTTTTCCAGCTGATAATCCAATATTTGAAAGCCCATAGCCAATGGGGCTTTGTATTCATTCTTAGGGGATGGTGTAGCCATAGCCCGCAAAATTTCTTCAATCTGTGCCTTTGTTTCCTTTTCCTGTAAGGGATACTGATGCATTTCAACCTTCGTCTCTGACTTACTTACATAGTAAATGGGGAAAAGATTCTCTTCCGGTTCCTCTCCGGCTCCGCAGCCTGCAAGATTAAAAACCAATAAGAATACACATAAAAGAAGCAACCATTTTCTCATATCTTCTTCCTTCCTACTGTGCAATATAATTTAAGGGTATCTTCACTAAAAAGCAACTTCCCTCTCCTTCCGTACTGGTCACGGTAATAAACCCCCTATGCGCCAATACTGCATTCTTGGAAATGGCGAGTCCCAATCCGGTACCTCCGATTTCCCTGGAGTGGGATTTGTCCACTCGATAAAAACGTTCGTATATCTGAGTCAATGACTCCTCCGGGATGCCGATACCGGAATCACTTACCTCAAAGGTGAAATACTGGTGGTCCGCATCCACTACCACCTTTACCCAGCCATGCTCTTTGTTGTACTTTATGGCATTTTCCACCAGATTGGACATAATCAGGGTCATCTTCACCTCATCCACCTCTGCAATCACGGGACGGATACTTTCAAACACCACTTCCACATCCAGCTTTCTGGCAATGGGACGCAGTCGTTTCAAAATCAGTTCTGCCAGCTCGTTAATATCTACTGCCGTGATATTTAACTCCGATGTGGTCTTGTCCATCTTTACCAGTGCCAGCAAATCTGTAATAATACGATTCTCTCTGTCGATTTCCGATACAATATCCTCTAAGAACTCCCGATAAAGCTCCGCCGGTGCATTATCCTGCATCAAAAGCGAATCTGCCAATACCTTCATGGAGGTAAGGGGCGTCTTTAACTCATGGGAGACATTGGATACAAACTCTTGCCTGGAATCATCCAGTACCTTCATCCTTTGCAGTAACTGATTGAAAGCATCCACAATATGCACGGTTTCTGCCAGATCGGGTACTGAAATAGGTTCATTGGAGTATCCCGCCTGTACCTCATTAATGGCCTTTGTAACACGTTCAAAGGGTCCGGAAAGGATACCTGAAAGAATGAACGCAATCCCCACAATGATGATAATCATAATAGTCTCCAAAATGATCGCCTTACGGCTCAGCACCTCCATGGTACCCACAATATAGCTGTTGGACATACTGGTAAGCATAACACCCTTTACTTTGGATGCACCGGCACTTCCCTCGGTCACATTACCTTCCGCATCTGTAACGGTCTCATTGCTCTTATTATCAACAATGGGCGTGGTCATCTCTATATAACCATTCTCCGCATCATATTTGGCCACACTTTCCCCAAGGAAACACTTTATTACTTCCTCGGAAATAATAGTCTTTCCCTCACTGATTCCGTATGTATCTTTAATAATCTTGAAATTGCCGTTGATGATAAGCACTCTGCCATCATATAGATTGGACAGCATATCCAGCTCCGCACTGATTACGTTGGAGGAGGGGCTGTTCAGATAGTCTTCGTTCAGCAAATGGTCCGCCACAATCTTCAGCTGATTCTGGACCGTCAGGGTTCTTTGTTCCACCGCACGCTCCTCATAATTACGCATGATACCCTGACGCATCAGAATACTGGGGATAATCCCCACCAGCAGAATCATCAAAAAGATTCTGGACCGCAAGCTTCGAAAACTGATATATTGATATAGAAAACCAAATAACTTTTTAATCATCTTGTTCTTCTTCCCTATTCATTGAGGAAATAATATCCTACTCCCCATTTGGTATGAACATATTTAGGCTCACTGGGATTCTCTTCGATTTTTTCCCGAAGTCTCCGGATATGAACATCCACAGTCCGTACATCACCCGGATAATCCTCGCCCCAAACCAGCTTCAGCAGCTCATCCCTGCTGTATACCTTGTCCGGATTCAGCATCAAAAGCTCTAACACTTCAAATTCCTTGGCTGTCAGGCCCATCTCCTTGCCGCCGATATAACAACGTCTGCCATCACACTCCAAACGCACATTTCCGCTGATAACATCCTTTGTTTTTGCAGCTGTCTTGCCGGAATCCGTACGACGCATAATTGCCTTAATACGTGCTTTTACTTCTAAAATATTAAAGGGCTTTGTGATATAATCATCCGCACCGTATTCCAGTCCCAGTATCTTGTCCATATCATCATCCTTTGCAGTCAGCATGATAATAGGCACATTGGAAAACTCGCGAATCTGCTGGCATACTTCAAAGCCGGTCAACTTGGGTAACATAACATCCAAGAGGATAATGTCATACCGGTTATTCTTTGCATATTCCAAAGCTTCTTCTCCGTCATATGCACAATCCACCTGCATATCATCCTGCTCCAGACTGAAACGGATTCCTTTTACTATCAGTTTCTCATCATCCACAACCAATGCTCTTTTTGCCACTTTATTTTCTCACTTTCCTGTTATTTTACACATATTTTATCTGCGATTTTTTCATACAAACTCAGCTTTATCCCCGGCACCTTCATAATATCTTCAGCCGTTTCAAAAGGACCGTTCTTCTCCCGATAGGCAATAATATCAGCCGCCTTACTTTCTCCGATACCGGACAGCTCACACAATCTGTCCGAGGTGGCTGTATTAATGTTTATCAGGCTTTGGGCTTGCTCCTGAGATTCCCACTGCAGGACCTCTTCTCGGGTGGGGACATAAATTTTTTCCCCGTCATCCAGTCTCCCCGCCAGATTCAGATAAGTCTCATCCGCATCCGCTGTCATACCGCCTGCCAAAGCAATGACATCCACCACTCTGCTGTCTGCATCCACTTCTATCACTCCGGGCATGCTCACCGCTCCGCAGACATATACCAATATCTTTTCCTGCCCTGTGACTTGCACACTGTCTGCCGGTTGCCCGTTATATGTAGTTTCGCCGGCTGTATCCAACTCAAAAGAAATCTCTCTCTTTTCATCACAACCGCCGAACATTATAAGGCTTCCTGTCAAAAGCAGGATGCCCATTTTACTGTATTTCATCATAGTTCCTTTCCCCAACGGTAATCGGAATGCCTCTCTATGTTGATAAATACTATTGTAAATTAGTTGTTAATAAACTGCAAGTAGGTTTTTTGCTTTTCTACCTCCATTTAAAAATCACTATCCCGGCAATGGCCACCAACATACCAATGGCTTTTCTCCATTCCCAAGGTTGCTTTTCTACTCCGAACATACCAAACAGTTCAATCACATATGCCACCGCCAGCTGTGCAATAACAATCAACATTACTGCTTTTGCAGGCCCCAGACTTTCCATGCTTTTGATAACCGTATAGGTGATAAAAGCACCGATAGCACCACCCAGAAGCATATATTTCGGCTCCACCTTAAAGGGCGCCATCAGTGAACTCCTGTCCGTAATAAACCATGCTCCCAGGCATACACACAGGGCTGTAAACTGCACTATGATACTTGCAGTCCAAACGCTTGAACTTTTTGTGACACCGGTATTAAAAACCCCCTGAATACTCATCAGTGCACCGGATATTAATGCAATAAAAATACCAATCATGGGATACTCCTTTATCATTCTTTGCTGATAGTAATAGAATATCCCGCTGATTGGCAAAATATGTGTACAAATTTAGTTTGTTGCTGTCAATTGGGAATGAATACGTTCTGACATTTCATCCACCAGTTTTGTTACATCGCCACCGTTCCACACCTTGGAAAACAACACTTCCAGCTGCAACCAATAATTGCCGGTTTCTACCATCTTAGGCAGGGAGATACTGCTTTCATACTGTGCACGATAAACATTCAATATTTTATCATTCTGGTTTACAAACTGATAAGAAGCAACACGTCCGCTCTTTTCATAAAGCAGGGTGGTATATTCCGTGGTCAGATATGCTGCAAACTGCTCTGCCAGCTCCCTATTGGGAGAATAACCGTTAATGGCAACTGCCTGGGTCACGGAGAGGGAACGTCCCTTCAAATCCTCACCCGGATCCGGCAAAAGTGCCACCTGGTACTCCACAGCTGTCAGTCCTTCTTCTTTCGCCTGATTGAGAGTAGTCACTGCATCCGTGGTGGCTATGGTAAATACGATTTTACCCTCCATAAATTCCTGAAGTACGGACTCATATGAGACCTTGTCCGGCTCTATATAAAAGAACTGATTGAGTGCCTTATATACCTCTAAACATTTTTTGGCCTGTTCATTATTGATATCCAGCTTATCCTTACTGTCACCGGTGTCTCCGCCCATAAGCATATAATTGCCTACGAAATAATAATTGTAAAAGATATCCGACACATCCCACTTGAAAATGGATTCCACTGTTTCCGGAGGGTCAAAGGTATCTGCCATACTTAAAATATCATCAATGGTTTTCGGAACTGCCTGTGCCATAATCTCATCCGCACGACTCTGCAATTCCTCCTGGGTGGCTTCTCTTTCTGCCTCTTCCGCTTCCTTCGCGACCTGCTGCAACGCCCATTGCTTCAGATAATCCTCATTGTACAGCAATACCGCAGTTTCATAATACAAAGGATATGCTACATATTTTCCCTGATAAGTCACCGCATCCAGTGCTGTCTGCGGAAAATGAATGGTACTCATTCTTTTGGAAACATCCTCTACAGGTGTTGCTAAACCGGCCTTATATGCCTTTTCCAGAGAATCATTACTAATCAGATAGGCATCCGGCATATGTTCCTCATAAAGTGTGGCCTGGTTAATTGCCTCCAAATATCTGCTTTCCGAAACCAACTGAGGAAGTACTCTCACCTTATATTTCTCTCCGTACATAACGGCAGCACTATTAATATAATCCGACATGCTTTCGTCATTGTACCAGAAATATATAGTCTCTTTCTTCTTGCTAAACATGGAGAAGAAACCATCCTCACCATCACCGGAATTTTCCAAATCCGCACCGTAGAATGTAACTGCCAATAATATCACAACTGCCAGAATCGCTAAAAGCTTTTTTCTTAAATGCATACTTTACCTTTCTATATTACGAAATACATTCCTTCAAAATACCTATCATCTCATCCACATTCTCTTTGGTAATGGTAAGTGCAGGTACAAAACGGATAATATTGGTTCCTGCGTTAATCAGAATCAGACCCTTTTCCATAGCACGGGCAATGATTTCTCCAACAGGCTTATTAAATACAAGTCCCTGCATTAGTCCCTTACCGCGGCTGGTCTCGATGCAGTCAAATTCTGCTGCCAGCTCTGCCAGCTTTTCAGCCAGATAAGGACCCACTGTCTTTACATTGTTTAAGATATCCAATTCTTCATATAAATCAAATACCTTTGAGGTGGCTGCTGCTGCCAAAGGATTACCGCCATAGGTGGTACCGTGGTCGCCGGCGCACAAAGAGTTTTGTGCCACCTTCTCCGTCATCAGGAATGCACCGCCGGGTATACCACAGGTCAGTGCTTTGGCTGAAGTCATAATATCGGGTTTCACACCATAATCCTGCCATGCAAACATGGTACCGGTTCTGCCCATACCACTCTGTATTTCATCCAAAATAAGTAAGATATCCTTTTCATCACAAAGGGCACGTACCTTCTTGAGGAACTCTGCATCTGCAGGATAAATACCGCCCTCTCCCTGTACGGTTTCCATGATAATGGCACAGGTCTTTTCATTTACCAGTGCTTCCACACTTGCAAAATCATTAAACTGTGCAAACTTTACAATCCCTGCCAGGGGTTCAAATGCTTCACGATATTTGAGATTGCCGGTTACGGACAAAGCACCCATGGTACGTCCGTGGAAGGAATGCTCCATGGCAATAATCTCATGGTCGTGGGCTCCATCCTTAAGATATGCATATTTCACAGCAGCCTTTAATGCACCCTCCACTGCCTCCGCACCGGAATTGGTGAAAAACACTCTGTCCATGCCGGAAGCCTTGGTCAGCTTCTTTGCTGCTTCCACAGCAGGCACATTATAGAAATAATTGGATGTGTGAATCAGCTTATCCACCTGCTCCTTGATAGCATCATTATAAGCCTTGTTATTGTAACCGAAGGCAAATACCGCAATACCGGCCATAAAGTCCAGGTACTTCTTGCCGTCTGTATCATACAAATACACTCCGTCACCCTTATCCAGCACAATCTGGTACCGGTTGTAGGTATGTAAAAGTGTACTTTCTGCTTCCTCAATATAATTCTTCATTACTTCACTCATATTCTTGCCTCCTTATTAGTGGCATTCGTCACCGTCTGAAATAATCGCTGTACCAACACCCTGATTGGTAAACACTTCCAAAAGCAAAGTGTGGGGAACTCTTCCGTCCAAAATATGTACTCTGCTTACACCATTCTTAATAGCAGAGGTACAGTTATTTAACTTAGGCAGCATACCGCCGCCGATAATACCGCTGTTAATCAGATTGTCTGCCTCTGTTGCAGTCAGTCTGGAAATGAAGGTGGACTTATCATTAAAGTCACGGTACAGACCTTCCACATCAGTTAAGAATACCAGCTTATCCGCGCCAACTGCCTTAGCAATAGCACATGCTGCATCATCTGCGTTGATATTGTAGGTATCAAAATTGTCATCCATACCGATGGGTGCCACGATGGGAAGGAAATCATTCTCCAATAAATCATAGAGAATCTTTGCATCTACTTCTTTGATATCGCCTACAAAACCAATATCCTGACCATCAGAATACTTCTTATCCACCTTCAGCAAACCGCCGTCCTTACCACTAATACCAACAGCCTTTACACCAAGCTCCTGTACCATGGATACCAGGCTTTTATTTACTCTGCCAAGTACCATTTCAGCGATTTCCATGGTCTCTTCATCGGTTACACGCAGTCCGTTCACAAACTGTGCTTCCTTACCGACTTTATTCACCCATTTGCTGATAGCCTTTCCGCCGCCATGTACAATAATGGGTTTGAAACCTACTAACTTCAGTAAAGTTACGTCCTTGATTACGTTTTTCTGCAATTCTTCATCGCTCATGGCACTTCCGCCGTACTTTACCACGATGATCTTTCTGTTAAACTTCTGGATATAGGGAAGTGCTTCGATAAGCACCTCTGCTTTTTGTAAGTATTTTTCGATGTTTTTTTCCATGGTTGAGTCTCCTTTATGAACGGTAGTCTGCATTTATTTTTACGTAGTCATAACTTAAGTCGCAGCCCCATGCAGTTGCTTCTGCGTTGCCCATATGCATATCCACATAGATGGTTACTTCCTCATCGGAAAGAATCTTGGTTGCTTCTTCTTCGCTGTAATCCTTTGCAATTCCTTCACCGAAAATATGGATACGGCCGGATTTGCTTTGGAAGTATAAATCTACGTTCTCGGGGTCAAAAGTCACACCGCTGTAACCCAATGCACATAAGAAACGACCGAAGTTTGCATCGTGTCCGAAGATAGCCGCCTTACTCAGGGAAGAACAAATCACAGATTTTGCAAGAGTTCTTGCATTTTCCTTGGTATCCGCACCTACTACCTGACATTCAAACAATGCCGTAGCCCCTTCTCCGTCACCGGCCATCTTCTTAGCCAGGTACATGGTCACATAATCTAAAGCCTCACAGAATGCCTTAAAATCAGCACCCTCAGCTGTAATCTCCTCATTGCCTGCCAAGCCGTTGGCCAGTACCAGCAAGGTATCATTGGTAGAAGTATCTCCGTCTACGGAGATCATGTTGAAGGAATCTACTACACTTGCAGAAACTGCCTTCTGCAACATTTCCTTCGAAATATTCGCATCTGTGGTCACAAAGCCAAGCATGGTACACATATTGGGATAAATCATGCCGGAACCCTTACACATCCCACCGATGGTTACGGTCTTTCCGCCCAGTTCCACCTCTACTGCCACCTGCTTATGTACGGTATCGGTGGTCATAATCGCCTTAGCCGCATCCAATCCCGCCTCAGGAGTAGCTGCCTTAGCTGCTACCAGCTTTTCAATACCTGCACACAATCTGTCCACGGGCATTGCCATACCGATGACACCGGTAGAAGCTACCAATACTGCTTCTGCTGGAATACCCAAAAGCTTTCCTGCATGCTCAGCCTCTGCCTTGCAGCAATCCATACCGGGCTTTCCGGTACAGGCATTGGCAATACCGGAATTTACCACCACGGCCTGTGCAAATGCACTTGTTTCCACTACCTGCTTATCCCAAAGTACCGGTGCCGCCTTTACCACATTGGTAGTAAAGGTTCCTGCCACCTTACAAGGTGCAGTACTGTAAACCAGTGCCATATCCTTACGATTCTTATACTTTACGGCAGCCTCTGCACCTGCTGCCTCAAACCCCTTCGCGCTTGTTACGCCGCCTGCGATTTCCTTCATATCTGCTTCCTCCTATTTATTAAAAGCCGTAATATTCGCCTCATTCAAGGTGAAATCATAATAGTTCAAATCTTCTCTTTTAGTCCAACCGATGGTATTCCAAAAAGCATTGCCGATATCATTTATGGTGAAAGCTATCAGGCTTACCTTATTGATTTTCTCAGCCTTCAATGCGTTCATGCAATGCACTACCATCTCCTTGCCGATACCCAGTCTGCGGTAATCCTCTCTTACGCATACATGGTACAGACAACCTCTTCGTCCGTCATGTCCGCAAAGAATACCTCCTACGATTTCCCCACTATCAGAAACCGCCACCACACTGGTGGAAGGATTTCTTTTTAAGAAAATCTCAACACCTTCTCTGGAGTCATCCACGCTACGGATACCGAAGCCATGTATGGTCATCCAAAGTGCATACAAACCATCATAATCCTCTATGGTCATGGTCTTAATCGTATATTTTTTCATAGTTGTAATCCTTTATCTTCCTCACAACCCATTACAATATTTAAGCACTGGATTGCCGCACCGGAAGCACCCTTTCCTAAGTTGTCAAACTGAGAGGAAAGAACCACTCTGTCTTCGTTACCGGTGATGAATATTTTCAGTCCGTCCCAACCGGAACAACCATTGCCGGCCAGCATATTTCCTTCTCCCGCTTCTGCATCCAGAGGCATGACCTTTACGAACTTCTGTCCTGCGTAAAACTCGCTGAACATTTTATGTATTTCTTCCGGAGTCTTCGCCTTATTCAACATATCCGTATATACGGGCACGGACATCACCATACCGCTGTAATAATCACAGATAATAGGGGAGAACAAAGGCTCCTTCGCCAATCCGGTGATGGCCTTCATTTCCTTCAGATGCTTGTGGGATTGTGTCAATGCGTACTCTCTGGGTGCATCGAAATCCACCGGTCTTTCTTCCGCTTCATAAGCAGCAATCACTTTCTTGCCCGCTCCGCTGTAACCGGAAAGGCCAAATGCACTGACAGGATAGTCGGCAGGCATAATGCCCTGTGCAATCATGGGATATACCAAAGAAATAAATCCGGTAGCATAACATCCCGGTACTGCGATTCTCTTCCCTGTTTTAATGGCTTCTCTATGTGCCTCGGACAACTCCGGAAAACCATAAGCCCAACCGCTTTCTGTTCTGTGGGCGGTAGATGCATCAATAATGACTACATTCTCATTTTCCACTAAAGAAACAGACTCCTTAGAGGCTGCATCCGGCAGACAAAGGAAAGTAATATCCGACTCATTAATCAAACGCTTTCTCTCATTAATATCCTTTCTCAGTTCCGAATCAATCTTTAAAAGCTCGATATCATCTCTTCCCTGGAAACGCTCATATATTCTAAGTCCGGTAGTTCCTTCGCTACCATCAATAAAAATCTTCATCTTCTTACTCATAATCTCTACTTCCTTTCGAATCATACTTTACCCATTCTAAAGCATACATAATTACTATACTCTCTCTTCGTACAAAACTCAACTGTTTTTCGAAGAAGATTCTCATCCACATTCTATTGATTGCATAATCATACACCTTTTATGCATATTATGCAATAGATTTTTATAAAAATATTATTTATTACTTGTTTTATGCATATTTTCTGCATAAAACATCTTTTATGCACTACATTCATGCATAAACTAAAACAAATCTTAAGAAATTTGTAAGAATTTTACTCCTTTTTTTGTAAAAATTTTCTGCTATATTATTAGTAGAAACCTTTTATGGACCCTAAAACAAGGAGATACCATGGATCACGAAAGAATACTGGTTGTTGATGATGACATAGATATCGTTAACACATTAAAAATCCAACTTGAAAAGGAGGGCTATCAGGTTTACTGTGCGTATAATGGTTTGGAAGCCTTGCAGATTTTAGAATCCACACAGATTCACCTGATGCTTTTGGATATTATGATGCCCAAAATGGACGGCTTCTCTACCATCCTGAAAATCCGGGAACGCAACAATATCCCCATCCTGATTATGTCAGCCAAATCAGAGGAATCAGACAAAATACTGGGACTATCCATCGGTGCCGATGATTATATCACCAAGCCCTTCCACTACAAGGAGGTACTGGCAAGAGTAAGCAGCGGCCTGCGCCGATACATGCAGTTGGGCGGCATCCATACCGTCACTCAAGAAGTCCGTATCGGAAGGTTGCAATTTGATTTCACCTCCCATATCTTAAGGGTCGATGGTGAAATTATAAAGCTCACCTCTACGGAAACGAAGATTATGGAACTTTTGATGAAGCATCCCGGTCGCATTTTTTCCGCTGAGGAAATATATACTGCCGTCTGGCAGGAACCTATCGCCTACAATGGCGAAAAAACGGTTATGGTACATATCAGAAGAATTCGTGAAAAAATAGAAATCAACCCGGGAGAACCGGAGTACTTAAAGGTGGTGTGGGGCATTGGATACAAACTTGAAAACAAGTAAAAAAATACGATTATTCCTTTACAGATTATTGCTTGTCGCATCCATATTTACAATGGGTGGTTCATTATGGATGGGCAGGGAAGCCTTTTTTGCACTCAAACAGGAGGGAAAAGGCATTCTCACCGGTGATATTTATTACCTGCCGGAATTTAGAACCTATATCAGCAAGCTGTATACCTACGGTATGATTGGGCATATGGGGGCCGGAGACGATACCGGACATCCTTTAAGCGTCACTGACGGACGCACAGTAACCAAAACAGCTCTTCAGCAATTTAATCAGGAGCTGGCTAAGGGCGGCAGGGACATCCTGTATCACACCCGCCGAAACAAGCAGGGCAAATACAGTGTGAACAGCGGAAATGTTGATTTCCCCCTGTATTCAGAGCTGGACGGTCATCTTATGTTGCCCACCGATGCCATCTTATGTTGTTTTTATGATGGTTCATTGGAACTGCTTTCCTTTTTTGATCAGGATGTGTATCAGGCAGAAGTTCGACCGGAACAGTATTTTACCTATCAATATAAGCCGGATGCCTCTGTGTTAGAGAACGCTGATTTTATGATTGCCGTAAAATCCAAAGAAACCTTTGCTTCCGACTATATGATGGAATTGCAAAAAACCGCCCGGGCTTATCAGCGGTTCCTTTACACCTTCTTTATCAGTGCCTGCGTGTGCATGTTGAGCCTGCTTCTCAATCTGCTCTGCTTCCGCTCCATGAGGCGTACCATGAAGCAGTACCTTGCCTTTAGCAGCCACATCCCTATGGAATGTAAGCTATTACTTTGGATTCCTCTGTATTTCATAGGACTTTACAGTCATCTGTGGAACTGGGATCATCCTCTGACCAGCCGCCTGGCGACGGCTCCTTTTCTGATATTATACGGTGTACTGGGTGCTGTTTTCTATTTGTGGATGACAGACTTCTTACATAACCATAAAGAATATCCGAAACACTCTATCCTTCTGGGCTTCGGTCAGACGGTGAAGGATTATCTGAGAGGACGTTTCTGGTACAAGCGGGCATTGCATCTCTACTTTATTTATGAATTGACAGGGATCCTTTGCCTATTAACAGGTTGTTATCTTACTTACCGGATTGACCGTGGCAGTATTTACCTTGCCCAAACAGCCTCTGCCAAAATACTGTATGGATTTTCCGTTACCCTGTTCCTTTTGGGTATCGCAATCCTGGTTATGGGGGTACGACTGAAGACCTTCATAAAGGATACTGCCTGCATTAGCGAGCATCTTTCAGACATCAAAGCCGGAAAGTTGCAGGACACTGTCCCCCTTAGCAAATGGTCTTTGTTACAATCTTTGGAGGCAGACCTATTGGATATCCAAAAGGGTATGGAGAACGCCGTGGAGGAAAGCCTGCGTTCCAACCGTATGCGTGTGGAGCTGATTACCAATGTTTCCCACGACCTGAAAACACCATTAACCTCCATTATTAATTATGCAGATTTACTGTGCGAAGAAAAGCTGCCCGGTCCTGCCGGGGAGTATGCACTCTCATTGCGCCAAAAAGCCTATCGCTTAAAAGGTATGGTGCAGGATGTTTTCGAACTGTCCAAAGCTACCAGCGGCAACCTTCCTTTGGAAAAAACCAGACTGGACCTTACCAAGCTGATACACCAGACCTTAGCAGATATGGATGATCGCATACAGGAAAGTACACTTACCTTCAAAACCAATATTTGTGACACTCCCCTTATCATTGAAGCGGACGGGGAGAAGCTGTATCGTATTTTCCAAAATCTGATTGTAAATGCCCTTCAGTATTCTTTGGAAAACTCAAGGGTATATATTGAAGTATTGAAACAGGAAGATAATGCCCTTGTCCGGATAAAAAATATTTCCCGACAAGAGCTGGATTTTGACCCCAAAGAAATAGTGGAACGCTTTGTAAGGGCAGATGCATCCCGCACCTCAGAAGGAAACGGTCTGGGGCTCTCCATTGTACAAAGCTTTACGGAGGCATGTGGAGGTACCTTCTCAATCGACTTAAATGCCGATTTGTTCACCGCTTTTGTTTCCTTCCCCCTTTCTTTGGAACCGTTAGAGGATGAAAAAAATGAGGAAGATATCCAAGAAGAATAATACATTTTCAATCTTTTCAGACAAGGCATTACTGATACTGATTTCCGTAGTCACCTTATTATTGCAGTTAATCTCCTTTGCTACCACCTGGGACGGTGCTAAGGTATATCTGGATAATATTTTTCCTTATGCAGCCCTGTGCTTTGCCATAGCCATACAGGCTACCTCCTACTTTTTTGGCAATTCCCTCCGTCAAAAGGTTCGTCCTTTAAAACTGATAGCGCTCTTTTCAGCTATATGCTGTTCCATCTATTTTTCGTATATCGGCATATACAATTCCGTAAATTCTCCTGTTACTTATTTACAGGAGAATTATATACGGATTTCACAGGATCTTAAGCAAATAAGCTATGAGGAACTAAATACCGTTCAAGCTGACGCCCGTACAGCGGTTCAGGAAGCTTCCGCTTCTATTCTGGCACGGTATACTTCCCTGATTACCGAACAGGAAAATATACTGGCCTGTCGTACTGCTTTGGAAGAAGTTTCTCCCGAGTACAGTACCGGCCTTAAGGCGCCGCGTCAAAATGCGTATGATAACTACGAGGATTATGCTGCCGCATATCAGGCATATATTAACAGCATCTCCCAAAGCAAAAATACAGAATCGGACGCACAACGAACCGCCATCTTAAATTCTTATGGCTTTGCTTCCATGGAAGAACTGAATACTGGTCTACAGAACAACACATCTGCACTAAGCACTTTACAGAATACGATAGGTGCAACTGAAGAAGCACCTGTGCCGGTTATCATTTCCACACTCACCCAAAAACTGCTTTCTGCCATCCAAAAAGCCTCTCAGGGTATTTCTTTGTCCACCCGGGAAAGTGCAGATTTGGACCTCCTCTTACAGACGGCCGCTTTATGTGGTTATCCAACTCTCCCCGCTTCGTTGGTCCAAGCCCTAAATCAATGTGCCATGCAAAAAAACAAAATCCAAATAGCCGATTATTCCTCTTTGATATCGACTTTGCCCAATGGTACTGCCGGAACAGCAACTGCCATGGAACTGAAATCTGCCATGGATTCAGAAATTATGGACACCATTCTGCAATTAAACTCCGTTTTGCCTGAAAACAGCAGACTGGATACTTCGGACCCCCGCTTTCAAATCACCGATTTGTACTTTATCCCGATTTTAGCTTTACAGCAGGAAGAGACCTTACTTACTGCACATTTCTCTCTGTTATTTGCAGGACTGATTGATATTCTCTCCCTCCTTTTTGCTGTTTCCCTCAGAGATAAGAAACCTTTATGGAAGCGTCACACCCTACTTTTTAATCAAATGGATGAGTATGAACCACTCATTTACGCTTCCCTGCCTTCTGCTTCCGGCACTTTGCAGCCCCTGGCAGAGTTTTTGGCACAATTCATGCCCAGTCCCTATACGGAAGCTGAAGGATATATGCTTTGCGGCAATCCCGAAAATATGCAAAAGTATAATTCACTGATTGCTTTACTCTGTCAAACCAATCTGGCCAAGTTGTTGCCGGCAGGTTTTCAGGGAAACGAAAAGGATACCCTATTACTAAAAGCCCGTTTTGTATTCTGGGCAAACACAAAAATGTACGAGGAGAAAATGTATGAATAGTATTCTGATATCCCTTTTCATTTTGTTCCTACTAATCTTTCATGAATATACAAAACGATATATGCGGTTGGGCAAATGGAAGGAAGGCTTATGTGCTGCTTGGTTTATGGATATGGTATTCACTGTTTGCGGCATTGTGATGGTCTTTTGCTTTTACCACTATGATTTTGTGTCCTTTTTTACCCTTCGAAATATACTACTGATCCTGACATATCTGCTTATCAGCCTGTTCTTCCTGCTTTTGGCTCCCTCCGGATTTCGGCTCCTTACTGTGAGAAAGCAGCTTTCCGAAGACTCTCTGCTCTGCGCAGAGTATCGCTTTAATGAGTCCCTTTGTATGGTACGCAATTTCCTGCTCTGCCTCTTGCTTTTTGTTCCCCTTTTCATGCACTTGCCCATACAAGCATCAGAATATAAAAGCTTTGTTCAAACCTGGAAAACATCAGGGCTATCGGCCGGTTTTTATTTTACGGTTTTCCTGTTGCTCTTTCCTATGACCCTCCGCCAAACCTTTTATTGGCTGAAAAGTCTGAAACAGGAGTCCTCCCCATTGGAATTACAATTGATGAAGCATTACAGCTTACGTTTTCGTTATAGAGAACATAACTTTTTCATATAAACATGCATATTTATGCGTTTATGCATACTTTTTATGCATTTATGTGCATATTTTGAATATTTCTATGTATTATTCAATTTATTTTATGCATATTTAGTACTTGCATTCCAGAAAAAAATGTTGTATAGTGTAACTATTCGGAGCCATGCGGCTTTAAGAAAACAGAATCGGCAAGTTTACTTACAGAGGACTGTTTTCTTAAAGCTATATGGCGAGAAGCACACATTTACAAAAGGAAAGCCTTGTAGAGGCGGTTTTGCAAATGCGGGCTCTGAATAGTCACAAAAACTTAATCTGAGATTTTATTCGAAAGGCAAGGTATTATTTTTATGAAAGAAAAAGTTATTTTAGCGTACTCAGGTGGTCTTGATACTACCGCTATTATTCCTTGGTTAAAGGAAAACTTTGATTACGAAGTAGTTTGTGTTTGTATCGACTGCGGACAGGCAGAAGAATTAGACGGTCTGGACGAAAGAGCTAAGTTCTGTGGTGCAGAGAAATTATACATATTAGATGTAATCGACGAATTCTGCGACGAATACGTATCTCCCTGCGTACAGGCAAATGCTATTTATGAAAACAAGTACTTACTTGGTACTTCCATGGCTCGTCCTTTGATTGCTAAGAAGCTGGTTGAAATCGCTCGTAAGGAAGGTGCTGTTGCAATCTGCCACGGTGCTACCGGTAAGGGCAACGACCAGATTCGTTTCGAACTTGGTATCAAGGCTCTTGCTCCCGATATCAAGATTATTGCAGCTTGGAGAAATGACAAGTGGACCATGGATTCCCGTGAATCTGAAATCGAATACTGCAAGGCTCATGGAATCGACCTTCCTTTCTCTGCAGATACCTCTTACAGCCGTGACCGTAACTTATGGCATATCAGCCATGAAGGTCTTGAACTGGAAGATCCTGCAAACGAACCTAACTTCGACCATTTATTAGTTCTTGGTGTTACTCCCGAGAAGGCACCTAACGAAGGTGAATATGTAACCATGACCTTTGAAAAGGGTGTTCCTACTTCCGTAAACGGCAAGACTATGAAGTACTCTGATATCGTTCGTACCTTAAACGAATTAGGCGGCAAGCATGGTATCGGTATTGTTGATATCGTTGAGAACCGTGTAGTTGGTATGAAGTCCCGTGGTGTATATGAGACTCCCGGCGGTACCATCCTGATGGAAGCCCATCAGCAGTTAGAGGAATTAATCCTTGACCGTGACACTTATACCTTAAAGAAGGAAATGGGCAACAAGTTTGCTGATTTAGTATATGAAGGAAAGTGGTTTACTCCTAAGCGTGAAGCAATTCAGGCATTTATCGAGAAGACCCAGGAATATGTAACCGGTGAAGTTAAATTCAAGCTTTACAAGGGTAACATCATCAAGGCAGGTACTACTTCTCCTTACTCTCTGTACAATGAAAGCATTGCATCCTTCACCACCGGTGATTTGTATGACCACCATGATGCAGAAGGTTTCATCAACCTCTTCGGTTTATCATGTAAGGTTCGTGCAATGAAGATGCAGGAAGCTGAGAACAAGTAAGAATGGAACCCATCGTATTTGTTCTGATTGCCTACTTTGTATTTATGAATATTGCAGGCTATGCCTCCATGGGCTTGGATAAAGTAAAAGCCAAGCGGCATGCATGGCGCATACCGGAAGCTACCCTGTTTTCCATCGCCATCTTAGGCGGTAGTGTGGGCTCCATATTCGGAATGTTTCATTTCCGCCACAAAACCAAGCATTGGTACTTTGTAGCCGGCCTGCCCATCATATTCTTTATACAGCTGGCAATTGCAATTTATTTGACTTCGTAATAATGAAGACCCTCTATCAGTTCTGATAGGGGGTCTGTTTATTTCTTTGAAATCTGCTTTCCGGATACATGATTCAAGTACCCATTGCGTATACTGATATCTATAAAATATGCGTTTTGAAAGGGAATCCTATCCATGTCTGACTTCCAACCCATTTCCAAATACTCAAAAAAAACATTAGAAGGTATTTCCTTCCTGACAGCTTCCCTCTTAGGAACACTCTCTCATTTTGTTTACGAGTGGAGTGACGATAACTTTTTCGTAGGTTTGTTTTTTCCGGTAAATGAATCCACCTGGGAACATCTGAAGTTGGTATTTCTACCGATTCTGATAGTATCTGTATCAGAATTTTTTATTGGCAGAATACAACGTGAAGACTTCCCCTGTATTAAGCTTCGCTCCGCACTCTTGGGCATGCTGGTCATCGTGGTGCTGTTCTACACCTATACCGGTGTGCTGGGGACGGTAATTGACTGGCTGAATATCGTTATTTATTTTATTGGTATGAGTGCTGCCTATCTTTACAGCTATCGCAAGTTAAATTTGGAGAAACTTTTACATTGCAATCCCCGGCTAAGCCTTCTGCTTACCTTTACACTCCTCATTCTATTTATGCTTTTCACTGTATATCCGCCTTCTCTTGGTTTGTTCCGGGCTCCTTAATGAGAGGATTCTCTCTTTACACTTAAGACAAAGCGTTCTATAATATGTATAACCGTTCAGAGCCAAGCAGTTTCATCAGAACATACGAGAAATGCTTGCATTTCAGAGTATGTTTTTGTATGAAACTATTTGGCGTATACGTCACACCGAGGAAATACGAAGTATTTTCGAGGTTGGCTCTGAAGAGACAATAATTTTATCAGGATACCTACAAAGGAGAACTGTCATGCACGTAGCTGTTTGTGATGATAATATAGCTGACCGCAAGCAAATGGAACGTTTATTGGGAAGAGAATCGGACCGTCGTGCCAAGCTGACCGAGGGCCTATATATCGATTCCTACGGCAATGAAAATGCCCTTCTTCGCAGTCCCATGCAATACGATATTTTCTATATAGACATGTGTAAAAGTGAAGGCATCACCGGCACCCAGGTGGCGAAAAAGCTATGTGACATCGGTGTGCAGGTACCCATATTTATGTGCTGTTCGGACTTGGATTATCGCGCGGAAAGCTTTCCGAAAAATGTATTTTTCCTGGACAAGCCTATCAAGGTGGACCATCTGACTGCTTCTTTGGACCAAGCCTATGAATGGAAGCTAAGTGCCGTTCCCCGCATCGAATTGCGTGATGATACAGACACCTATTACATAACCGCAGAGGATATCCTATATTCTATCGGCGCAGGCAAACATTCCAAAGTACATCTGCAGGACGGCCGTATCATTCAAGTCACCTCCGGAATTGAAAATCTATATAGCCAGTGGATGCATCATAAGGTCTTTCTGCTATTGTCCGGCAATATAATCATCAACCAGGCACATGTGGCACGTACCGGTTTCTTATCCGTGACCATGAAAGACGGCAAACGCTTTGTTACTACGCCTGCCGTCACGAAATCCATACAACCCTAGTACTATTCAGAAAGGATATTCCTATGCTGGCATTTAAAATTCTCTCTACCAAAAATTTTATGAATCATCTTTTGGTAGCTGATACATTTGACAACTTCCTCATGGCCGAAGCTATGATTTCCACCGCCAATACCTATCAGATTGACGGGCATATCAATAAAGAGTTTTTCACTTCCGACAACTTGGATGAAATCCCTTCCATGCCTTATGATTTTAGCGAATGGAAGGATATGAAGCCGCTCTGCTTCAACTTAATTAAAGGCAAGCGGACTCCCCTCTTTTTCAAATTTGTCCTTCATCTGAAACAGGAATCCGTAGGCAAATTACTGGCTGCCGGTAATTGCAATATACCCGCAGAACAAATAAAGGCCCTTGTACTCACCATCAAGTATGACGGCAGCCAAGTGGTATTGACCACAGGTAGCGCCTTCCACACCTTCGTTATGAGTAAAGAGCCTGATAATATTTGGGACAAGGCCCTGCAACAGTTCCTTGCCCGCAAAAATATAGATTATGAAATTCTTTAACCATTACGGATTTATCAGACAATCCGCTATAATTTGATAATAATTCTCTTGCAGGATATAAGCGCTGAAGGAATATCGGCGCTTTACTTCTGCCTGCATATATTCCATATACATATCCTGCTGTTCCGGTGTCAACTCTCTCTTCCAGGTAGTAGTCTTGGCTTTCTTGTCATAATATACCGTATCTGTCACAAAGCTACGGTTATTAAAGATAACCACACCTTCCTCCTCTGAGAAAATATCCCTGCCGGCATACATTCTGGAGTCAAATTCAAATCCGAACAAATTCAATAAAGTAGGTAAAATATCGATGGAACAGCACGCTTTATCCACTATGATGGGCTCTTCTATGCCCACATTCCACAGAATCAGGCTGTTACGGAACTTGTCCATATCCTGTGACAAATCCTTACCCGCAAGCTCCTCATACTCCTCCTCTGTCATACCATATGGGTAGTGGTCCGCACTAAGACAAATCACCGTATTTTCCAACTTTCCTGCCGCCTCCAACTGTTCTATCAGATACTGCAGTGCCTTATCCAGCTCAATATGGCAGGCATAATAGGCTCTGGCATTCTCTGACATATCCAGATGCTTCACCGCATCCTTATTTCTGGAAGACATACTGTTACCGGAAAAGCTGTAATACATATGCCCGGAAACTGTCATATAGTATATATGAAAACGATCCATGTTAATGTACTCAGGTATACTTCCAACCATCATCTCATAGTCGGAAGCCGGCCATCTGCCCGGATTCTCCATGGGGAAAATATATTGTCCGTATTCTGCCTCCGAGCATTCACCCAGCTTAGCTGCTTTAAATATGTATCCCAGATTCGGATGTGTAATATAGCGGTCGTAATAAGACATGGTATTGTTGTGATATGCATAGCTGGTCACACCCTCTTTTTCAAAGAAGCGGGGCAAGCTAAAGGCCATATTATTGGAACCGCTCTTACGCATGCTAAACTGTCCGTCCGGTATCAATCCGGTACAATTCACATATTCACCGTCACTGGTACTGGTCTGCCACAGGGGCACATAATAATTGTTAAATACAAAGCCCGAATTCACCAGCTTATACAGCGTAGGTGTCAGCTCCGGATGAATGGCATAGGTTGAAAAACCTTCCGCTGTCAGATATATCAAGTTATACCCTTCAAACATTCCCGTATAGGCATTGGTCTTCGTGGGCTGCATGGTGGTAATATACTCCGCCAACCATTTGGTCTGCTTATTGCTTTGAGAAGCCTGCACCAGTTTATCCACATTCAACTCAAAAACCTGAGGCGCCGGTGTGGGTGTAGGTGTGGCATCCGGTTCTGTCACTTCCGTATCATTTTCTGCTGCTGGAGTTGGTGTAGGAGTAAATACCAGCCCCGGCATGGGTGTT
This sequence comes from Lachnospiraceae bacterium, assembly GCA_017520425.1. Classification (GTDB taxonomy): domain Bacteria; phylum Bacillota; class Clostridia; order Lachnospirales; family Lachnospiraceae; genus Acetatifactor. Next base: position 32,732 of record JAFXFO010000029.1, read on the forward strand.
GTTATAGCCGGCAATTCTGCATCCTCCTCCATACCGGCTGCGGAACCGCCGCCAAACAAAGACTCTATCTCAAAGAACAAATCTCTTTGCGCCAGTGTAATAACTCCCATCTTTTCTGCCACCATATCCGGTGCATAAAACTCTGAATAAACTTCATAATACTCTGCCTTTGTATATTTTCCCACTCCGAAAACCACATAGAACAACAAAAGGGATACACCGAATCCAAAGCAGATTCTTATCTTTTGAAGGCTGTTGGTATTCTTAAAGTTTACCTTCTTCTTTCGAATCAACACATAGCTCACCACAAGGGGCAATGCCAGCAATGCCAGAATCGGCAAGGCTTTTAGGATACCCATACCGGCTTCCCGATAATAATTGGTCAACGCATCCTGCCCTCCTACCAACGCTGCCCTTACCTGCAAAGGCTGACGGAATACGGTATAATATACGGTTTGTACCAAAAACAATATGTAGTCAGCAATCAAAAAACACCAAAACAGTATTTTTTGTTGCTTCTTTTTAAATAGGCAGACAACCAATGTCTGAAGGGTCGCAATGACAGCAATCAACGCGATGGGTAACAAGGGACTGATTCCCTTCAGTCCATAGCACCCAAAATGGTAAAATAACTCCATTGCAATTAAAGAAATTCCATAAATTAACCAAATGCTCATATTCATCCCTTGTTTCTTTATCTTTTCATCTTTGGCTTAAACAGCAGACTGGCTATATATCCAAAAATTAAAGCACTTGCAGTTCCCGCCGCACCTGCCTTTAATCCGCCGGTAAACAAGCCCAAAATCCCCTGTTCTTCCACTGCTTCTTTTACTCCCTCCATCAGCACATGTCCGAAACCCAACAAGGGCACACTTGCACCTGCTCCCGCAAACTCCTGGAAAGGAGAAAAAAGGCCAAAGAAATTTAATACTGCTCCACTTACTACCAAAAGTACCATAATGCGTCCCGGCAACAGCTTGGTCTTTTCCATCAAAATCTGTACCAAAGCACAAACCGCTCCCCCGACCAAAAATGCTATGACATAATTCATCTCCTGTCACTCCTTCTAAAAGATTTACTCTTAGTATTGCTCCGACAGGAAAATAATATGTACTAAGCTTTCTTTTTTTCAAACCATTCTTTTGGTAACTGCACCAAAATCACTGCTGCAAACACAATCACACAGCCTGCAACCTGTCGCAGAGTCATGGTCTGATCCACCTTTAAAAAACCAATTTGGAAAGCAATCACACCGGTAATGGTGGCTACCACTGACTCCAAACTCATCAGCAATGCCGCTACCGTAGGATTCACACCGTTCTGCCCTACTATCTGTAAAGTATATGCTACTCCGCAGGACATAACACCTGCATATAGAAGAGTACTGATACCACTGGTTATCTGGCTCCATGCAGGCTCTCCCCATATAAAGGCACATATCATACAAATCACACCGCAAACGGTAAACTGTATCAGGGAAATCACCACGCCGTCCGTCTTGGGTGAAAAATGGTCTATTATCATAATATGCGCCGTAAAGAAGATTGCACAGATAAAAACCAGAACATCTCCAATATTCACGGAAAAGCTTTCATTGATACATAGTAAGTACATACCCACTGCCGCCATTCCAGCTGCCACCCAGACAATCCGGGAAACCTTGCGTCGAAACAATATCCCCGCAATGGGTACAAAAATAATATACAATGTGGTGATAAAACCGGCTTTTCCAACCGAGGTATACAAAATACCAAATTGCTGAACGGTGCTGGCCGCCGTCAATGCCGCACCACAGCAAATTCCGGCTGTCAGGGTAATCTTCCAATCCAAATCACGAAGTTTCTTACCGGTCACACGATTTCGTACCAACACAAAAACCAACAATGAAAATGCACCAATCAGGGCTCTTGCACCATTAAAGGTGAAGGGGTCCATATATTCCATCCCTTTGCTTTGAAACACAAAGGCAAGCCCCCAGATACAGGCTGCTAAAAATAACAAAAAACTGTTTCTTGTAGCTTTATTCATTATGAACTACCTCTATCCCAAATATGCTATCACTTCTACTTCGCACAGCACATTCTTAGGAAGGGTCTTTACTGCCACACAGCTTCTGGCCGGCTTCTCCGTAAAGTATTTGGCATAAATCTGATTAAACACTGCAAAATCTTCCATCTCTGCCAGAAAACAGGTGGTCTTAACAACCTTATCAAAACCTACACCTGCTGCCTCCAAAATCGCTCCCAGATTCTTCATAACCTGTTCCGTCTGCTCTACAATATTATCTCCTATCACTTCACCGGTCACAGGGTCCAATGCAATCTGGCCGGAAGAAAATAACATATCTCCTACCACAATACCCTGTGAATAGGGTCCAATAGCTGCGGGTGCCTTATCTGTAGTAATCTTCTTTAACATATCTTCATCCTCTTCTTTCGTTACTTATAGTCTACTTCCTCTTCATCAAACTCTACCGTCACATAAAACCCTCTGGGATTCTCCACAATTCCTACCACCTTGCCGCTCTTGGATTTCAACCGGTAACGAAAGGGTATGTTGGCAGACATAGCCAAAGAAGGGTCTATGGTATAATAATAATTACTGGGGAGCACGCCCTCCGTCACCGTAATCTCCTGCCCTTCCTGCAGCAGTCCGGGACGCTCCATTTTAAACTCAAGCTTACGCATAACACACTCCTGTTTTGCTTTTTTATCTAAGATTCATTGTACTAAAGTAATCCTGCAATTGCAAGAGAGTTTAGGGATTCTTAAGCAAAGTTTATATATTCTCTATAACCAGTGCATGTGCCACTCCGGGCACACTCTGGCCCTCATTGAAGCTGGTCTTGCTAAGGAGGGCTCCGGTGGGTACGAAGAGTACCTTTTTCCAGTATTTCTCTTCGATCTGCTTTAGGATATACGCCGACAATGTCACTGCACTACAACCGCATCCGCTACCTCCCGCATGGGTGTCCTGAGTATCCCCATCATAGATTTCAATCCCACAATCCATATGCACATCCGCAATATCATATCCCTTCTCCCGAAGCAAATCCAAAAGAATGGTTTGCCCCACCTTTCCCAAGTCTCCGGTAATGATTTTATCATAATCACCGGGGTCTCGCTGAAAATCCTTCAGATGTCTTTCAATGGTGGATGCTGCAGCCGGGGCCATGCACGCCCCCATATTCATGGAATCCTTTATTCCGAAATCCGTAATCATTCCCATGGTAAAACCGGTTATCTTGGCCCTGTCACCTTTACGATGCTCGCCGGACAGCACAAAAGCTCCGCTTCCTGTCACTGTCCATGTAGCTGACAAAGGACGCTGATTGCCATACTCCAAAGGAAATCGAAACTCCTTCTCTGCACTGGCAAAGTGGCTGGAAGTCACACAGACTGCCTGATGGGCAAAACCGCCCTCGATAGCCATGGTTCCCATCATCATGCTTGCCCCACAGGTGGAACAGGCGCCATATATGCCCATATGGGGGATTTCAAACTGCTTTAAACCAAAGCTGGAGGCAATGGACTGGCCCAACAAATCTCCCGCAAACAACATCTGTATTTCCTCAGGCTTTTTTCCGGCTTTCTTTAAAGCCATGTAGACCGCTTCCTTTTGCAAAGCACTCTCCGCCTCTTCCCAGGTGTTACAGTCAAATAAATCATCACTTCCCACCCGGTCAAACAAATGCCCCAAAGGCCCCTGCCCTTCCTTAGTCCCTACCACACTGGCACTGTTTACAATATAAACCCCTTCTTCCAGACTTACGCTGGCTCTTCCTACAATCTGATGCATTTTCGCACTCCTTTCACAAACAGTTACGTTTTTCATAGTATGTGCAAAAAGACACAAAAAATCCCCGGAACATTTCCGGGGATTCATTTCTTACCTATTCCACAGGAGCTTCTGCTTCCACCATATACGCAGTGGATGCATATACAATGGTATCTTCATAAACTATTTTAGACCAACCGGTCTCTTCATTGATACCTACGCGTCTTACGGCGGTACCGTTACTCAGCTTCACCACTACGGATTCTGCACCCTTCTCTGTGCTGGGCTCGCTACGCAGATTGGTTACTTCCTTAGCCGTAATCCAATCATCCATTGGTTCGAATACCAAGCCCTGATCATTGGACTTCTCCGCGATGAGCTGCTTAATCAGCTCTTCTTCCGTATCAGTCACCACTTCCGGTGCCGGTGTTACAATCACCTCATCTGTAATACTTTCTCCCATGGAGGGAATCTCAACCGTATTGCCGGCAGGCTGGTTCAATACCAGAGTATCCTTATTGGCATGGGAACTATTCCATACAATAACACAAAACAGTACTACTACCAGCAGGAATACACCACTACCCATAGCAATATATGCCGGATTTTTTAAAGCTTCTTCAAAAGTATCACCATTATTATGCTTCATATTTTGCTGCCTGTGCTCTAATCAGCTCTTCATCCTCAAAATAATTGATGCGCATTGCGCTCTTAACCTCTGACAAGGTCTGGGCTGCAACTTCACGAGCTGTTTCGCTACCCTTCTTCAAAATATCGTAAATAGCCGGAATATCCTTTTCCCATTCTTTTCTGCGCTGACGGATGGGCTCCAATTCTTCCTGAAGCACATTATTCAGGAATCTCTTCACCTTCATATCTCCCAAACCGCCTCTGGTATAATGACCCTTCAGTTCATCCAGATTTGCATATTCGGGAAGGTATCTTTCAAAATGTTCTTCCTTACAGAAGGCATCCAGATAGGTGAATACCATGTTGCCCTCAAGGTGTCCGGGATCCTCCACACGTAAATGCTGAGGATCAGTATACATCTTTCTCAAAATAGTGTTGCTTACATCATCTGCAGAATCTGCCAGATAGATACAGTTTCCTAAGGACTTACTCATTTTCGCCTTACCATCCACACCGGGCAGGCGCATACACGCATCGTTGCTGGGTAATAATGCCTTGGGCTCTACCAATACAGGCTTATATACGGTATTAAACTTGTGTACGATTTCCTTGGTCTGCTCAATCATGGGCAGCTGGTCGTCACCAACCGGTACTGTGGTGGCCTTAAATGCAGTAATATCCGCTGCCTGGCTGATAGGATATGTGAAAAATCCTACAGGAATACTTGCTTCAAAGTTTCGCATCTGAATCTCACTCTTTACCGTAGGATTACGCTGTAAACGGGATACAGTTACCAAATCCATGTAGTAAAAGGTCAATTCACAAAGTTCCGGAATCTGGGACTGAATGAATATGGTGGATTTCGCCGGATCCAAACCACATGCCAGATAGTCCAGTGCCACTTCGATAATATTCTGGCGAATTTTCTCCGGATTCTCAATATTATCAGTCAATGCCTGTGCATCTGCAATCATGATAAAAGTCTTCTTATATTCTCCGGAATTCTGCAATTCCACTCTTCTTTTCAGGGAACCTACATAATGGCCGATATGCAATCTTCCTGTAGGTCTGTCACCTGTTAATATAATCTTATCCATTTTATAACCTGCTTTCTTTTTGCTCTGAGCAATCTTTCACTCGCTATCTTATCATACCATCTTTTTGCAATATTGGAAAGAGGTAATTATGCTTTTCGCAATCCTTTGGGATAATGGTTTTTCATAATACCTCCCGCAGCCTTGCCCCAGCCCAGGCTATATCCATCCACTGTAATCAGATACCAGCCCTTTTCGCCCTCGGTGAGGAAGGTCTGTCCTCCGATAAAGGTAGCCGCACTGCCGTCTTCCACAGTCAGCTCATGACTATGCATTACTTCCTCTTCACACAATGCCAGGGCCAACGCGTGTGAAGGTTCAAAACGGTTCTTTTTCAGTGTTCCCAGATGCAATCCCGGGCGAAGCACTTTCAAACCTTTCAAGGCAGGCATGCCCTCCGGTGCCACATACAGCTGGTCACCGAATTTTAAATAAATACCCTGTGGTGGGTTCTTTAAGGTTTCCTTGACAAAAGATAAATAATCCGCTATTTCTTTGGAAGAAATGCCCTTTTCCAAGCCATACAAGCTAAGAGGCGCCGTATCGCTTAATGTTCCGGCTTTTTGTAAAACCGCCAGGAAATGTCCCTCTCCATTCACCTTATGGGGCCAGATACGCATGGTATGCTCTATCCCTTCCGCTTCGTGGTCACACCATGCAGGATTGCCGGCTGAAAAGCCCTCCGGAATGGGTACTTCCAAAATCGAAAACTCCGGATGTCTTTCTAAGAAACGGGCCATACTGCCTTCATTCTCCTGCGGTGCAAAGGTACATGTGGAGTACACCAGTCTGCCACCGGGACGTAACATATCTGCCGCACAGTCTAAGATACCATCCTGTCTGTCCGCACACAGCTCCACATTCTCCGGACTCCACTCCTCTTTTGCATCCTCATTTTTTCGAAACATCCCTTCTCCGGAACAGGGCGCATCCACTAAAATCTTATCGAAATATCCTGCAAAAACACTTCGCAGCTTCTCCGGACTTTCATTGGTTACCAGAGCATTGCGGATACCCATACGTTCCACATTTTCGGAAAGGATCTTGGCTCTGGCAGGGTGAATCTCATTGCACACTAAAAGCCCTTCTCCACGCAGTGCCACACCAATCTGGGTACTCTTCCCACCCGGTGCCGCACACAAATCCAACACTCGATCTCCCGGTTTCACCTCCAGAAAAGGTACCGGTGCCATGGCACTGGGTTCCTGTATATAGTATACTCCCGCTTCATGATAAGGGTGCTTCCCGGGCGTATCCTGGGTAGTATAATAGAACCCATTCTCCTCCCAGGGCACCTGTGATAAGGTAAAGTCAGACTTTTCCAAAAAGCGTTCCTTATCCACCTTTAAAGGATTCAGGCGAAGTGCCTGATATTTTTCTTTCTCATAACTTGCCTCAAATGCCGAATATTCCTCTCCCAGCATCTGCTTCATTCGTTGTTCGAATTCTTGTGGTAACATGGTTGTCTCCGTTTCTTACCTGTATTGCTAATCTTTATTCATACTCATAATCCGGCTTATGATAAAGATTGGGACTATCTTTGATTTCTGCCTTATATACTTTATCTCCCCAATCTTCCCGTGCCACTTCCTCTAAGGCAACGGACACGTCCCCTTTATCCACCTTCAGCTCTTCCGCTACAGTAGCCGCGATTCTGTCTGCCAGGCTTTTTTTGATTTCCTCATTTCTTCCCGGCCATAATTTCACAATAATATGTGGCATGATACACCTCTCTTTAAAAATCTACTATCATTTAAGATACCATAATACATAACTGTTTTTCAATCTTCCACCATTATTTCTTACTTATTTTTTTGTAACAGTTGCGTTTTTATGCTTATTATGCTAGCATACATCATAAGCTTATGATTTCTAAGAAACCCTATCTTTATATCTATCTTATTTCTCTATGTGTCTTTTTGAAATCTTGCTTTCTTCAATCTTCCAACCATCGTACCTTGATAATTTAATAGGGCTTTACACCTACCACCAAAACCCTTATAATATAAGTACATATATACTTATACGAAAGGGGTATGAAAGGATGCTTGATTATATGCCTACGAAAAATGCCAGTGAAACCATTGAAGCATTAGCAAGAAAACTGGAACGTACACGTATTTATATTGACCTCAAAGAATGCACTTCTGATGAAGAACGTCTGAAATATATCGAAGAATTAGGAAAGCAAATCGAAAACGACAAAAAAGAACAATTCCCTGATTGGTAACTAAAAACTAAGGTGTAAAGTCTTATTAAATTATCAAGACTTTACACCCTATAATTTAATCCCACTGAATAGCCGTCATAGTCTGCAGACAAACCTTCTTCTCTCCTACATACATGGTCTGGAAAAAAGTTTCATCTTTACCTACCAACTTTCTGGTGACAACGTAATCTCCGGCACCATCCATTTTGTAAGTTTCCACAATAAAATACTCTGTATCCACTAAAGGTTCTATTTCTTTAGGTAGCTTACCGGGTTCGTATTCCTGATAATCCAGTTTGTTTCCAGAAGCATCCATTTGCATCACTATGATTTTCTCCGGTGCATAAGAGGTCTTCACATGCATCTCTACGGAATTCACATAAGTTTTCTCTTCTCCCTTTTCCTTAACCGTCACCTTATCCTCCAGCTTATGGGACATGCTTGAACCTTCTACATCACCGGAAAAGCTCATCCCCTGACCGGGTACCAAATACACGCTTCCGTCAGGACACTGATAAACCGGATTACAATATACTCCCACAACATCTTCTTCCTGAGGACAAACATAAATGGTCCCTTCCAATTCTATCATATCCCCTGCATCCGTACCGGTAATATGGCTTTTGGCATCACAAATCCCAGGGTCTGACTCTATGGCTACATAGGAATTTCCCTCTTCTGTCTCATAGCAGACTGGGGAATAATAACCAATTCCTTCCAAATCCATAAATTTATAACTTTGATGCGTGACTTTCTCTCCGCTCACCTCATCAACAGATACCTCTTCTACAATCGTAGCATAGATTCTATTCTGATAGGCGCTCTGCTCATCACCTTCTATGACCACCTCTCCATCATTCATAATATCCCCTATATTTTCCTCAAAATAACGTTCGAAATCAAAGGTATCCACATACTCTGTAGTCATATAAACACCGATTAGTTTATCCTTCTCCTGCTTTAGCTCGGCCTCTTCCTTGGCCAATTGGCAGCCGGTTAGCAAAGTACCGCAAACAAAAGCACAAATCATCACTCTTAGTCTCTTATTCATCTATCTCATCCTCCTCAAGCACTCCGTCAAAGTGCAAAATATCCCCTACATCACATTGCAGGTAATAACAAATCTTATTAATGGTGCCAAATCGCACACCTTTTGCCTTTCCGCTGCGAAGAATGGAAAGGTTTGCTTCCGTAATCCCTACCAGTGCACAAAGCTCTTTAGATGTCATGCCCCGCGCCTTTAGTACATCCTCTAAATGAACCCTTATCGCCATAAGTCCTCCTTAGATAAACATATCGTTATCGTCCTTCAACTGTTTGCCTTCTGTCACCAACTTCGCCACCAAAAGTGCCGTAAGCACCAGCACTATGGGCAATATAGGGATATTTACAAATCCGTTTATGACCCTCAAATGCTTTGCACACAGAAGCTGTAATATATTAAAGGCCGCGATACTAAGTATGGTTACTTTTAGGGACATGCCGCATACCCTTGTCAGCTTGCCTGCTGCCTCCATGGTCCCTTCCGAATAAGCATCCTTCTGAAGTTCCTGAAGCATATGCTGACAGGCAAAAACAATCACCATATCCAGTACATAGGGCAATGCATCTGTAAGCATCTGCAAAACCAGAAATACATACGTAAGCGTCAATCCATCCTCCGTCCCCTGATTGGCTGCTTTGGTGCTTTCCATGGTCTGTAAAAATTTCTGAAGGCAGGCTCCAAATATCATGTATACGAGTATCATATTCAATAATCCCAACATCAGAGAAACATAGCTTTGCAGTTTCTCTTTTTCCGCACAGAAAAATAACCTCAATGCACACAGCACCAAATAACCTACCAACAGGGAATACACGATACAGCCCAGCATGCCGTTTCTCACATCTGCACTCAGCATCCCTAATTCTTCCGGTCCCATGGTTATGCTGCCGGGATTAATCATTTCATATAAAACTGCAAACAACAGGGGGCACAATGCCACTAACAAAGCATCCTCCGCATGTAGAATCTTTTTCTTTGCATGGAATAATACAAGCCCCAGCGGTAGCAGACTGATTCCTCCGTACAAAAGGATGGCCACTATATTTCCTACACTTCCGGACAATGACAATGCCCTCAGTCCTTTCCCAATGGGCGCGAACGGAAACGCCATCATATCCGCTACATTCTCCCCGGATATAGTTCCAAGCACGCAGAATATAACACATACAATTGCCTCCAAGATTAAGATTCCTAAATATATTTTTTTCTTCATAGATCCCTCCTAGAATTATCGTTTTGCAATAATTTTAATGACATATTATCACCATAATTATTGTTTGTCAATAATTTTCCTTATTGTATTGCACCAAAACGCTTCTATGTCTAATCATTTGCTGTTCGTTACTGTTAATGAGATAGACTTTTTCAATACATCTGATAGGATTTTCTTGGAGGTGAACACAATGCATTTGTATCTATTTCCATCAAATACAAGAAAAAGTATCCTTCATTTCAGGTAAAAGGATACTTTCTTCTAAGATATTTATACACAGATACGCAGAATTCTTAAAAAGAACAAAATACACTCAAAATTATCATGAAAATGGATACCATATGAATAAAAATAGCCATATAGATACTGTATGTCCAAGACAATAAAAAAAGAGAGGATAATCCTCAAGTCTCTTCAAAACTTTTTGGAATACCCTCTTATCTTTACACTTCATACTCTCTAAAAAACTTTTCCAATCCTACCAATAACTTAGTTACCTTAGGGATTTCCTCTTCCTTCAAGCTTGCCAAAGCCCTCTCTGTCATCTTCATATGAAAGTCCCTGTGATGCTCATATGCACGCAATCCCTTTTCTGACAGGCGGATGGTTACCACTCTGCGGTCCTGCTCACTGCGCTCACGGATTACATATTCCTTCTTAACCAGACTATTCATGGAAGTGGTCAAGGAACCAACGGTGACTCCGTGTCCCTTTGCAATGGCTGACATATTTTTTCCTTCGCCGGGTCCAATCTTATCAATAATATGCATATCATTTACCGAAATATTAGAAAACTCGCCGGTAGATAATCCTTTTTCTTCTATCACTAAAATCTCTTGAAATAAATTACTCAATACATCATTGATTACATCAAATGAATTCATTGTACTCAAAATAGCAGCTCCTTCTCTTTTGCACACTTCAGTAACACATATATTTTAACATTTTTGAAATAAATTTTCAATAACCTCTTGTACCGTACTGATTTTAGTTATTTTATAAGTATCCGCTCCACAAAATACCAGACCGTTGTCAACATCTCCCTTTGCCGAGGTTATCAGTGCCTTGGTAATACAGTAAGGAATTTCTGAGGGATTGCACTTATTTAAGCATCCATAGCACTTTTTTATAGGTTCCTTAATACCGGACTCTACTCTTTCAATTTTCCTTCTCCGTTTCCCTAGAATTTCCGGAACCTCTCATATCGTTCCTGCAATAACTCATCCATATCTTTTTTGCCGCATTCTGACAAAAATTTTCCCAGCAATTCTTCCAATTGTTCGATCACCAGTCCCATATTTTCACGGGTATATTCTTTCGGCTCCTGAATAATACCATCCACGATTTGAAGCTTCTTCAAATCATGAGAAGTAATCTTCATCACCTCCGCCGCTTCTTTGGCTCTCTTACTGTCCTTCCAAAGAATGGAGGCAAACCCCTCCGGCGAAAGAATGGAATAAATAGCGTTCTCCAGCATCCATACCTGATCTGCTACAGCCATGGCCAAAGCACCGCCGCTTCCCCCTTCCCCGATTACTACGGACAGGATAGGAGTCTTAAGTGCCGACATTTCCAAAAGATTGCGGGCGATAGCTTCTCCCTGCCCTCTTTCTTCTGCTTCCATACCGCAAAATGCTCCGGGCGTATCCACCAGACAAATCACCGGTCTCTTAAATTTCTCCGCTTGTTTCATAAGACGCAGTACTTTCCGATACCCTTCCGGGGAAGGCATCCCGAAATTACGCTTAATATTTTCCTTAGTATTACGTCCCTTGCATTGGACGATGACTGTAACCGGCACTCCCAGGAATTCTGCGATACCTCCCACAATAGCCGGATCATCTCCGAAATACCGGTCCCCGTGCAGTTCCATAAAATCCGGGAACAATTCCCTGATATAGTCCATCCCTGTAGGACGGTCCTTTTTGCGGGAAAGAATCACCCTCTCCCAGGCATCTGCCTTTTGCTCAAAGGAAGTGGGGACAAATGCATCCGGCATACCTTCACGAATCCGCTTCACTTTATGAAGTCTCAATATATCCAGCAAGGTATTCTTCATATTATCACGGGTAACTATGGCGTCTGCAAACCCGTGCTCCACCTGAAATTCCGCTCTCTGAAAACCTTCCGGCAGCTTCTGGCCGATGGTTTGTTCAATCACTCTTGGGCCCGCAAAGCCGATTAAAGCTCCCGGCTCTGCCAGTATGATATCCCCCAGCATGGCATAGCTGGCTGTGACACCACCGGTAGTAGGGTCCGTCAGTACCGTAATATATAGATTCCCTGCATCACCATGTTTTTTAACAGCCGCTGCGGTTTTTGCCATCTGCATCAGGGAAATCATCCCCTCCTGCATGCGGGCACCTCCCGAACATGCAAACACGATTACCGGCAAACCTTCACTAGTGGCACGTTCAAAAACCCTGGTGATTTTTTCGCCCACCACATGACCCATGCTGGCCATCATAAACCTTCCGTCACAAACTGCCAATGCTACTTTATTGTTACCGATGAAAGCACTTCCTGTAATCACAGCTTCTTCCAAACCGGTCTTTTCCTGCAACTCTCTTACTTTTTCTTCATATCCTTTAAAGCCCAATGGATTGCATACTTCCATGCCTTCATCCCAAGAATCGAAACTTCCAGGTTCTGTAATCATCTCGATTCGTTTGTTTACAGGCAATCGGAAATATCCTTTGCATTTGGGGCAGATATAGTGATTGCTGATAACCTCTGAAGTATAAATCGCCGCCTTACACTTATTACACTGCTTCAGAAGTCCATCCGGTACCTCCGGTCTGCTTTCCCTCTTTCCGCCTACTGTGATATAGTTATTCTTTTTAAACATTGTACCTAAGTTCATACTTTATGTTTCACTCCCACACATTCCCTCATAGCAGGTTTCTATTCGACCAGTACCTTGGCTTCCATCTCACTTAGGATGTCATACAGATAGTCCACATTGGTATCAATCCCCTGGATAATGGTTTCGCCCAAAGCACTCTTCATCTTTCGAATGGCTTCTTTCCGGTTTTTTGCATGAACAATTAATTTCGCCAGCATATTATCATAAAAAGGCGGTACCTCATAACCACTGTAGACCGCCGTATCCACGCGGATACCCTTGCCCCCCGGCAAATAAAGTCCTGTAATGCGCCCGGGCGAAGGGCGGAAGTTTAATCCGGGATTCTCAGCATTGATGCGGCACTCGATGGAATGACCGGTAAAAGAAATCGCCTCCTGTGTAAAGCTTAATTTTCTTCCGGAAGCAATCCTTATCTGCTCCTTTATCAAATCCACTCCCGTTATCCACTCCGTCACCGGATGTTCTACCTGAATACGGGTATTCATCTCCATGAAATAGAAGTCTCTGTCATTCTCTAATAAAAACTCAATGGTGCCGGCATTTACATAACCCACGGCCTTTGCAGCCTTCACAGCCTCGGCTCCCATGGCTTCCCGTAAGGAATCCGATATAGCCTCACAGGGTGCTTCCTCAATAAATTTCTGATGGTTTCTCTGGATGGAACAATCACGTTCTCCCAAATGCACCACATTGCCTTCCCCATCCGCCAGTATCTGAAATTCCACATGCCTGGGATGTTCAAAGAAATGCTCCATATAAACGGTAGCGTCTCCGAATGCTGCTAAGGCTTCCTTGCGGGCACTTAGGAATGCATTCTCCAGCTCTTCTTCACAAAAAGCCGTACGCATGCCCTTTCCGCCACCTCCCAGAGCCGCTTTTATAATCACCGGATAGGTCAGCTTTGCTGCAATCTCCTTGCATTCATCCGCTGTTTCTATGGGATTATTCCAACCGGGAATCACTCTGACTCCGGCCTGTTCCATAGTGTTACGGGCCTCCGTTTTATTTCCCATGGATTTCATCACCCGTGAGGATGGTCCGATGAAGATAATATTGCACTCCTCACATAGCTGTGCAAATCTATAATTCTCGGACAAAAATCCAAAGCCCGGATGTATGGCATCTGCCCCGGAAACAATGGTGGCACTGATAATATTCTCCATATTCAGATAACTATCCTTGGAAGGTGCCGCTCCGATACAAATAGCCTCATCTGCCAGCTGGGTATGTAATGCATCCTTATCCGCCTCCGAATAAACCGCTACCGTACGAATCCCCATTTCCCTACAGGCACGTATGATACGCACAGCAATTTCTCCCCGATTGGCAATCAATATTTTCTGAACCATAATTAACTCCCGACAACAAATGTAAGTTCTGCGGTTACTACCACCTTGCCATCCACACTGGCCACAGCTTCTCCCACACCTACAGGACCTTTCTGTTTCATGATGCGGGTTTCCAGCTTCAGCTTATCTCCGGGGATTACTTTTCCCTTAAATTTACATTTGCTAATACCGCCGAAATAAGCTACTTTACCCTTATTTTCTTCCACACTTAAAATCGCCACCGCACCGGTCTGTGCCAAAGCCTCAATCGTCAATACCCCCGGCATCACCGGCTCCTGCGGAAAATGTCCCTTAAAAAACTCCTCACGAAAGCTGACACATTTATATGCCACTGCATATTCTCCCGGCACATAATCTTCCACATAGTCAATCAATAAAAAGGGATGTCTGTGGGGAATGATTGCCTCTATTTCCTTAATTCCTAACATATTAGCTCCTTTAACCTATGGCAAACAGCGGCTGTCCGTATTCTACCATATCTCCGTTCTTTACAAATACTTCCGATACGATACCGTCATATTCCGATTCAATATCATTCATCAGCTTCATGGCCTCCACAATGGCAAGGGTCTGGCCCTTCTTCACCTTATCCCCCACCTGTACAAAGGCATCTGCATCCTCTGCCGGTGCGGTATAAAAGGTACCCACCAGGGGAGATTTCACAATACGGCCTGTAACAGCTTTCTGCTCCTGTATAGCCGGTGCCTCAACCACTTCCTGTATTACAGCCTCCGTACCTTCCGCCACTTTTCCGATCACTGCCTTGCCGCTTTCTCCTCCGAGACCCGGCAGGGTATTCTCTCCTGTGGCAATGACGATCCTTGTATCTCCATCCTCATATTGAAAACCCGAAATATTAGACGCCGAAACGGTTTTAATCAATTCCAGCAAATGATTATATTCCATACTCATCTCCCTACCCTCTGTACTTGGCTATCAAAACAGAAGCATTGTGTCCGCCGAATCCCAAGGAATTACTGATAGCATATTCTACGTCTGTTTTTACGCCTTCTCCAAACACATAATTCAAATCACATTCCTCATCTGCCTCCTTAGAATTTACGGTGGGATGGATGTAATCCTCCATCACCGCCTTTACGCAGACAATACCTTCTACCGCTCCTGCCGCCCCTAAAAGATGACCGATCATGGACTTGGTTGAATTGATGTACAGATCCTTTGCGTGCTCTCCGAAGGCAAGCTTAATGGCTCTGGTTTCAAACAAATCATTGTGATGGGTACTGGTTCCGTGTGCATTGATATAATTTACCTGTGCCGGCTCCACACCTGCATCCTTCATGGCTAAGATCATGGCAGTAGCCGCTCCGCTGCCGTCCTCTTCCGGAGAAGTAATGTGATATGCATCACAGGTCGCACCGTAGCCCACGATTTCTGCCAGGATTTCAGCACCTCTTGCCTTCGCATGCTCCAGCTCTTCCAACACCATCACGCCTGCGCCTTCTCCCATGACAAAGCCGCTTCTGTCCTTATCAAAAGGGATGGATGCACGGTTGGCATCCTCTGCAGTAGTCAATGCCTGCAAAGAGGTAAAGCCTGCCACACCCAAGGGGGTAATGGAACTTTCCGCGCCTCCCGCCAGCATCACATCCGCATCACCATACTGAATGGCACGAAAGGCATCTCCAATGGAATGGGAACCCGTAGCACATGCAGTTACTACATTGGTACATTTGCCCTTCAGTCCCAAAGCAATGGCCACATTACCGGCTGCCATATTACAAATCATCATAGGCACCATCAGCAGACTGACTCTGGAAGGCCCCTTTTCCATCAACTTGGCATGTTCTGTCTCCATTACACCCAGACCGCCCACTCCGGAACCGATGATCACACCCACACGATAAGGGTCTTCCTTTTCCATATCCAGACCGGCTTGTGCGAAAGCCTCCTGCGCAGCCACCACTGCATACTGAGAAAATAAATCCATACGCTTGGCTGCCTTGAAATCCATATGTTGTTTAGGATCAAAGTCTTTTACCTCAGCTGCTATCTTTACCTTGAAATCACTTGTATCAAATTTTGTGATAGAACCAATGCCCACTTTATTTTGAAGGATTCCCTGCCAGAATTCTTCCACTGTATTACCGATGGGAGTTACCGCTCCCATACCGGTGATTACTACTCGTCTTTTCATTTTTCTCTCCTTTTGAACGCAATACGCTTCAGCTCTTTATGCGCGGCTACATGGCCATGCCGCCATCCACACAGAGTACCTGACCGGTGATGTAGGCTGCTTTGTCCGAAGCCAAAAATACGACTGCCTCTGCTATATCCTCCGGTCTGCCCATTTTTCCCAACGGAATCTGTTTGCAGGCATTCTCCTTTACTGCATCAGGCAGCCTATCCGTCATATCTGTTTCAATAAATCCCGGTGCCACTGCATTCACTGTAATCCTTCTGCTTGCCAACTCTCTTGCTGTCGCTTTGGTTAAACCAATAAGTCCCGCTTTGGAAGCGGAATAATTAGCCTGACCCGCATTGCCTATAATGCCCGAAACGGAAGAAATATTAATGATTCTGCCGTTTCTTTGCTTCAGCATCTGCTTGGAAGCAAAGCGTATGGTATGAAAGGCTCCTTTCAGATTCACATCCAATACTGCCTCAAAATCATCATCCGACATCCTCATCAACAAGCCATCTCTGGTAATGCCCGCATTGTTTACTAATATATCCAAACTGCCATACTTTTCTACAATTGTCTTCATGGCTTCCATGGTTGCTTCCTCTTCTGCCACATTGA
Organism: Lachnospiraceae bacterium; assembly: GCA_017520425.1. Lineage (GTDB taxonomy): Bacteria > Bacillota > Clostridia > Lachnospirales > Lachnospiraceae > Acetatifactor. Next base: position 49,676 of record JAFXFO010000029.1, read on the forward strand.
AGCACATGCTTTCACAGGCCCCGCCGGCTTCTTCTATGAGCTTGCAGGTATTAAGTGCATGCTCCTTTGAACCATTATAATTTACAACGACATAAGCCCCTTCCTTCGCCAGCGCCACAGCTATGGCTCTGCCGATTCCTTTAGATGCTCCTGTTACCAATGCTATTTTATCCTGCAACATCCCAGTCCTCCGTAAATGTATCTAAATCCGCCACCTGTGAAATATTAATCACCTTCACATCCGGATTAATTTTCTTAATAAAACCTGCCAGTGTCTTACCGGGACCGATTTCTACAAAGGTATCCACGCCCTCTGCAATCATCCTCTCCACACTCTGTATCCACCGAACGGAGGAGGATACCTGACGCACCAGCAACTCTCTTGTTTCCTGTATATTTTCCACCGGTTCAGCCGTCACATTGGTGACATAAGGAATTTGTAAAGGTATAAACTCTACCTCCTCCATAAATACACCCAGCTTTTCACCTGCCCCCCTCAAATAAGGGGAATGGAAAGGTCCGCTGACCTTTAAGGGCAGACATCTCTTGCAACCAGCTTCCTTCAATGCCTCACAAGCCTTATCTACGGACTCCTTCATACCGGTAATTACTATCTGTCCGGGACAATTATAATTAGCTATGTAAGCGCCCTCTATTGTGCTTAACACCTTTTCAATCTGCGCTACTGCCATGCCAAGCACTGCTGCCATGGCACCCTGTCCGCCGGGTACCGCCTCCTCCATATAGATACCTCTTTCACGTACCGTCTTTATGGCGTTCTCTATGGAGATGCCACCGGCAGTTGCGATGGCCGCATATTCTCCCAGACTTAAACCCGCTGTCATATCGGGATAAATACCTTTTTCCTTTAATACCTCTGTTATAGCCAGGCAGGTAGTTACCAACGCCGCCTGTGTATAAGCCGTCTGGTGTAAACGCTCATCTTCTTTAAAGCACAAATCTGTTACCGAGATATCCAGAATCTCATCCGCCTTATCAAAAATCCTTTTTGCGGTAGGAAAAGTATCATAAAAATCCTTTCCCATCTCAAACTTCTGGGCACCCTGTCCGGGATAAACAAAAGCTATCTTTCCCATACACTATCTCCCCTCCAGCAAGTGCTGTGCCTGACAGACAATACGTTCAATCAATTCCTTACAGGTGCAGGCATCCTTCACCAGACCGGCACTCTGCCCTGCCATAAGGCTGCCGTTTTGAACGTCCCCGTCCACCACTGCTTTCTTTAATCCGCCCAGACTTAACAGCTCCAATTCTTCCAAGCTTGCACCGGCGGCTTCCTGCTTCAAATATTCCTTAACCATATTGTTACGCAGGCATCTTACCGGATGACCGGTGGTTCTGCCGGTAACCTTGGTATCAATATCCTTTGCTTTCAGGATACTATCCTTATAATTCTGATGTACCTGCGCTTCCTTCACCACCACGAAGTGAGTGCCCATCTGTACACCTACCGCCCCCAGCATAAAGGCCGCCGCCATTCCTCTGCCGTCAGCAATACCACCGGCAGCGATTACCGGAATATTCACCGCATCCACAATCTGGGGCACCAGTACCAGAGTAGTGGTTTCACCGATGTGTCCTCCTGCCTCTGTTCCTTCTGCCACAAGTGCATCAGCACCACATCGCTCCATACGTTTTGCCATAGCCACAGAAGCCACTACAGGGATTACCTTAATCCCGGCTTCCTTCCACATGGCCATGTACTTCTCCGGACTGCCGGCACCTGTTGTTACCACCTGCACGCCTTCCTCTACCACCAGCTTTGCAATCTCATCGGCTTGAGGATGCATGAGCATTATGTTTACACCAAAAGGCTTGCTTGTCAGTTTCTTCGCCTCCCGAATCTGCTCCCGCAGCCACTCCACAGGTGCACCGCCTGCCGCGATAAGACCAAGGCCTCCCGCTTCGGATACGGCACTTGCCAAGTGATACTCTGCCACCCAGGACATACCGCCCTGAATCACCGGATATTCAATGTTTAAAAGCTCTGTTAATGCTGTTTTCACTCTCTTCACCCCTGTTAAAAATCTCTTATTTGTTTGCTTCAATATAATCCATTACGTCTTTAACGGTTACCATCTTCTCCAACTCTTCTGCCGGAATGCTCACACCAAATTCATCTTCAAAAGACATAACCAGTTCATACAGATCCAAGGAGTCTGCACCCAAATCATCCTTGAAGGAAGTTTCCGGTAACACCTTTGAAGCGTCCACTCCCAAACCATCTGCTACTAATTCCTGAATTTTCTCAAACATTATTTTTTCCTCCTGAAATCTCTTAATCTATTTTGTAATCCGCATTGCGGTCATTACCTAAGTTGTAATAAATTGTCGCCCAGCGGCGACAATTACAAGAATTGCTTCGCAATTCTTCTTAATCTCCACCACTGTACTCGCGCAATTTCCTATACCATAATAAAACCTGCACCCCAGGTTAATCCGGCACCAAAGCCGGCCATCACCAGCTTCATTCCCGTTCTCAACTTGCCTTCCCTATTTAATTCATCCAGCAAAATAGGCAGACTGGCAGATGAGGTATTTCCCATCCGTTCAATATTGGATGGCACCTTTTCAGGCTCCAGTCCCAGTCTTTTGATAACAGCCTCTATAATACGCATATTGGCCTGATGCAGCAGGAACAAATCCACCTGGTCCTTCTCCATTTCCATTTTTGCCAAAAGCTCCTCCACCACCTCCGGTACCCTCTTTAGAGCAAATCGGAATACCTTCTGTCCATCCATGGAAAGTTTGCCGCCGGTCACACATTGCAGGGCCTCTCCGGAAGCTCCGTCCGAATGCATCACTGACGCCCCTTTTTGCTCACATGCTGTCACCACTAGGGCTCCTGCACCGTCTCCAAAGAGAATGCAGCTGCCACGGTCATTCCAGTCCATCATGGAAGAAAGTTGCTCGCTTCCGACAATCAGCGCATTCTTTATCAAGCCGGTTTCCATATATGCAACTGCCATATTATAAGCAAATACAAATCCCGAGCAGGCCGCGTTAATATCGTAAGCGAACGCATTTACAGCTCCCAGCGTCTTCTGGATTTCACAGGCTATAGAAGGCACCATAATATCCGGTGTGACGGTGCAAACGAAAATCGCATCTAAATCCTCAGCTCTCAATCCGGCCTTGCCCGCATCTTCCATGGCTTTCTTTGCTGCCTCCAGTGCCATTTTGCCGGCTCCCAAATCTTTTGAGATATGACGCTGTCCAATTCCGGTCCTTTCTCTGATCCATTCGTCGTTTGTGTCCAACCACTCTGTTAATTTATGATTATTCCAAACCAATTCCGGCAAATAGGAACCGGTTCCAATGATCTTTCCAGTCATATTCTCCCTCCGATGTTTTTACTTCCTAACTATTTTATTTTAATAAAGTTTTATATTCAAATTATAAGATATTCAAAGTATAACACATATCCAAATCTTGTCAATGCTTTTTTTCAGATTTTGAAAACTGTATTTTACAACAAAAAAGACAGCGTGTTTTTCAACACACTGTCTTTTTTATAATCACATATTTATTCTGTAACATCCATCATGGCTTCCAACAAATCCGGATAAGGGAAGGTTAATTCTCTTCTGTTAATTAATCCGAAATTCTCTCCGTTTCCTTGGAAAGAACCATTGTCCCACCATACACAGGGCACGCCGATTTCCTTCGCCTTGGACAAATAATAGGTCACCCATTCCACACGTTCCGCTTCATTTTCCTTATTCAGGGCACCGAACTCACCGATGATAACGGAGGTACCATTCTGCAGGAATACCTCATCTATGGTCTGCATCAGATAATCAATATCCTTGGTATCCTTCTCTATATCCCACTCGGCCGTTCCGTTAATATTCAAGGAAAACTCATAAGGGGTATACGCATGTACGGATACAATAATATGAGAGTCCTTGGGCCAACGAAGTGTTTTCAGGGTATCCTTATTGCTGGACGCCGCATAACCGGTCACCATCAGATTACGAATAGTATTATTGCCTCCCGTGGCACGTACGGTTTCCACAAACACCTTGGCAAACTCATTCACCACCCGTTTACCTTCATAGTCGCCGCCGTTCCACTCCATGGCAGTTCCTTTCTTGCGAGGCTCATTCAAGCCTTCAAAAATCAACTTTTCATCATAATCACGGAAGCGCTCTCCAATCTGCGTCCACAAAGCCTGAAGAATTGTACTGGCCTGCTCTTTATTTTTCTCAGAAGGGAAATGCCAGTCCTCATGATGGCAGTTGATAATTACATACACATCTCTTTCATAAGCATAGTCTACCACTTCCTGCACACGATTCAGCCACACTTCATCAATCTTATAATCCGGAGCACTGCCAAAGTGACCGTCCCAGGTAATGGGAATACGTATCACATTAAAGCCCGCATCCACAATAGCATCTATCATTTCCCTGGTGGTTTTCGGATTCCCCCAAGAGGTTTCACTGGTCAACCCCTTCCCACCGGTAGCATCCAGAGTATTGCCCAGATTCCATCCGATACGCATATCGGCTACCATATCTGCCGGGGAAACAGCATCCATGGTAATCTCATGCTTCTGTACTACAAGGGGAGGTCTTACCGGTGCCTGGGTGTTTTCCGGTTCCTGAGAACTTTCCGGTGTACTTACAGGCTCCGCAGTGCTTTCTTCACTACTCTCCAAGCTGGTTCCCGGCACGGTTTCCGTACCCACATCCGCGGTTCCCTTATTTCCGCAACCGCTAAGACAACCAATTATCAAAAATGTCATCCCCCAATATAAAAATTTACGCTTTATCATAACTTATATACCTACCTTTGTTTACATATCCGTATAGGTTTTATTATCGTATGGATGGGGAAGAAATGCAAGGGGTTTTATCATATTGTACTTCATATTCCTCCAGATAACGAAAATAATCACTTTTCTGCCAACAAGGACCTTCTTGGGTAGATTCTATATTGCAGCAGTATTTCACTCAAACACTGCCCCATCCTCAAAATCTTAGCCATTTCTTTTTTTCATACAATCACACGCTTTCATCAAATTCAAGTTAATTTAATTGCTATATAAATTGGAATTTAGTTATCAAGTCTATCGATAAAATCTTTTATAATCATTCCGCATTCTTCGGGCTTTTGTTCATAAATCATATGGTCTCCGGCAAGACAAATCAACTCACAATTGCCCATTTTATTAAGATAGGGAAGCA
>JAFXFO010000030.1 GCA_017520425.1 Lachnospiraceae bacterium
AATATACAAAGAGACTGTGGCTGTAGCCTTTCTAAAACCATCAAGTGGTAGGAGGGAAAAAACAATCCACAGTATCTCCAATAGTATAGCATACAGTCCTTGGAGAGGGACTATAAACACTACTACTTTATAATACGAGGAAGGAAAATAGAGATTATGATTAAAATATTGTTTGTGTGCCACGGCAACATTTGCAGATCAACGATGTGTGAGTCTGTCATGACTTACCTGGTTCAGGAATCGGGCTTAGATTCCTGCATCGAAATCAATTCTGCGGCTACCAGCCGTGAGGAAATCGGCAATCCGCCTCATTACGGGACGGTGAATAAACTGCGGGAGAAGCACATCCCGGTTATCCCTCACAGAGCCACACAGATGACTCGTGGGGACTATGATTACTATGATTATCTGATTGGTATGGACAGTGCCAATATACGCAATATGACCCGCATTGCAGGAGGGGATTCGGAGGGCAAGATCTATAAGCTGCTGCCCATCGCCGGTATCAGCCGGGATGTGGCAGACCCTTGGTATACCGGAGACTTCCAGGAGACCTACGAGGATGTGATGGTAGGGTGCGAGGCGCTGCTGCGATTACTGGTGGAGAAGCATTTTAGCTGAAAGGAGACCTAAAACATGATCGACACCATCATTTTTGATATGGACGGAACCTTAATCGATACCGAAAAATATTACCGCAAATGCTGGCCTCTGGCCCTGGCGGCCTTTGGCTTTGAGATGAGCGATGAGCAGGCCCTTTCCATGCGTAGCTTGGGAAGACCTTTCTCACCCATTTACATGAAGGAAATGTTCGGCGAGACCGTGGATTATCACAAGGTCCGTGAGAAGAGAAAAGAATTAGTGGAGGAGTGCATTAAGGAGAATGGCATCCAGCTAAAACCCGGAGTGATTGAATTGCTTCAGTGGTTAAAGGAGCACAACATCCGTACCGCCATCGCCACAGCTACGGATATGGAGCGAACCAACCGATACTTAAAGATGCTGGGCATCCATGAGTATTTTGACAAGCTGATTTCCGCCACCATGGTGAAGGAGGGAAAGCCTTCCCCGGATATTTACCTCTATGCCTGTGAGCAGATGGAGCGCAGTCCTGAGGAGTGCATCGCAGTGGAGGATTCGCCTAATGGTGTAATGAGTGCTTATCGGGCGGGCTGTAAGGTGGTGCTGGTACCGGACCAGACCCCGGCGGAGGACTATCTGCAGGACAAGCTTTTTGCCTGCGTGGACACCCTGACCGATATCAGGGGCTTATTATAAGCAAAAGAATTTCACTTTGTACCAGAAAAGATACAAAAGCAACCTCTTTGATAGGTTGCTTTTTGGTTTCCGGTGTGTTACTATTTTAACGATGGTGTGTATGTGTCCATAGTTTTGCGGCATATCACATGGGTAAGAGAAAAGAAAACAGAAAGGAATCTACGAAGATGAAGATGTGTTTTGATGATATCATCGGCAAAGCAACCGGTGGTAAGATGAAGAAGGTGGCCGTAGCTGCAGCTCAGGATAGCGCAGTATTAGAGGCAGTAACAGAGGCAAAGAAGAGAGGCATCGCAGATGCTGTTTTGGTTGGTGACGAGGCAAAGATTAAGGAAATCGCAGCTTCCATGAACTTAGATATCAGTAGTTTTGAAATTATTGACGAGCCCGATATGGTACAGGCTGCACTTACTGCAGTGAAGCTTGCTCACGACGGCAAGGTAGATATGTACATGAAGGGTCTGGTAGATACCAAGAACTTCTTAAAGAGCGTACTTGACAAGGAAGTTGGTTTACGTACCGGTGCTCCTTTGTCCCACGTTTGTGTATTCGATATCCCGGGTATCGACCAGCTGTTGTTCTTAACTGACGTAGCATTTATTACCTATCCTTCTTTGGAGGACAAGGTAAATATCATCAACAACACCATCCCCGTAGCAAAGGCTTGCGGCGTAGACAATCCTAAGGTGGCTCCTTTGGCAGCAGTAGAAGTAGTAAATCCTAAGATGCCTTGTACCGTAGAAGCAGCAGAGCTGACCAAGATGAACGAGGAAGGCGCTATTACCGGTTGTATCGTAGACGGTCCTCTTTCTTTGGACTTGGCTATCGATCCCGAAGCAGCAGCACACAAGGGTGCTACTGACCGTAAGATTCAGGGTGATGCAGATATTCTTCTCTTCCCTGACATCCACGCAGGTAATTTAGTATACAAGGCAATCGTACATATGACTGATATGAAGAATGGTTGTATCCTGACCGGTACCAAGGTACCCGTAGTACTTACCAGCCGTTCTGACAGCTTCGAGACCAAGGTAAATTCTTTGGCACTGGCAGCAGTAGTGGCAGAAGAGCTGAAGAAGGCAGGCAACTAATTCATCATTAGGAGGAAAATATTATGTCTATCAAGAGTTTGATTATTAATCCGGGTTCTACCTCTACCAAGATTGGTGTATTTGAGGACGAGACCCTGTTGTTTGAAGAAACATTAAGACATTCTACCGAAGAGATTTCACAGTATGCTACCATCGCAGACCAGAAGGATTTCCGTAAGAAAATCATCACTGACCTGTTGGAGGAGAAGCAGTTTGATATCAAGTCTCTCAACGTAGTAGTAGGCCGTGGCGGTATGTTAAAGCCTATCCCCGGCGGCACCTATGCAGTAACCGACGAGCTGTTGGCTGACTTAGTAGTAGGTAAGCAGGGACAGCATGCTTCTAACTTGGGTGGTATCCTGGCCAGAGAAATCGGTGATTCCATCGGTGTGCCTTCTTTCATCGTAGACCCTGTAGTAGTGGACGAGCTGATGCCTATCGCAAGATACTCTGGTGTGCCTGAGCTTCCCCGTAAGTCTGTATTCCACGCTTTGAACCAGAAGGCAGTGGCAAAGAGATATGCGAAGGAGCAGGGTGTTCCTTACGAATCTCTCAACTTAATCGTAGTTCACATGGGTGGCGGTGTTTCCGTAGGTGCTCATGAGAAGGGGATGATTGTAGACGTATTCAACGCACTTGACGGTGACGGTGCATTCTCTCCTGAGCGTGCAGGCGGCGTACCCAGTGGTGCATTGATTAAGATGTGCTTCTCCGGCGAATATACCGAGAAGGAAGTATACAGCAAAATCGTAGGTAAGGGTGGCTTCAATGCATATCTTGGTACCAACGATATGCGTGATGTAATGAAGAAAGTAAGCGAAGGCGATGAAAAGGCTGCGGAGATGGTAGATGCATTTACTTTCCAGGTAGCTAAGGATATGGGTTCCATGGCTTGTGTACTGAAGGGTAAGGTAGACCAGATCATCGTAACCGGCGGTATCGCGTACAATGCTCCTGTGATTGATGCTCTGAAGGAAAGAGCAGGCTTTATCGCTCCTTTTACCGTATATCCCGGTGAGGATGAGCTTCTTGCACTGACTCAGGGTGCACTGCGCGTATTGAATGGCGAAGAGAAGGCTATGGAGTACTAATTAGATGAATATTTTGCATAAAATATCCCCCATGAAGATCATTCTTGGGGGATATTGTACAGTTATATTATTAGGAACCCTGTTATTGGCACTTCCTTTCGCAACGAAGGGAGCAGGGAGTACGGGGATTACAGATTGTTTTTTTACAGCCACCTCCGCTACCTGTGTAACAGGCTTGATTCGTTTTGATACTTTTACCCACTGGACTTTGTTCGGTCAGCTGGTGATAATGCTGCTGATTCAAATCGGTGGTGTGGGCTTTATGACAGTTGCCATTATGGCATTAGTATTTGCCCACAAGAAGATATCCTTAAGTCAGCGGGCATTGATGCAGAATTCCGTATCAGCTCCGCATCTGGGCGATATCGTACATATGACAAAGTTTATTGCCGGAGGCACCTTGGTGGTAGAAGGAATCGGTGCGTTGCTTTTGTCCTTTGCTTTTGTTCCCCGGTTTGGTGTGGCAAAAGGGATTTATTTCTCCATATTCCACTCCATCTCTGCATTTTGCAATGGGGGCTTTGATTTGATGGGGGGCACTACCGGAGAGTTTTCTTCCCTCACCGGTTATATGAGCAACTGGTATGTGAATATTGTGATTATGCTGTTGATTTTCGTGGGCGGTCTGGGCTTCTTCGTATGGTATGATGTGGGAGCCAAAAAGGGAAGGTTTAAGCGTTTTAACCTGCAGAGTAAACTGGTTTTGACCATCAGCTTCTTTCTGGTATTTTTGGGTGCCGCAGCACTGTTTGTGTTAGAGTTTAGCAGTTCAGCCACGGAAGGATTGACGGTGGGAGAAAAGATATGTGCAGCACTGTTTCAGTCAGTGAGTGCCAGAACGGCGGGCTTTAATACCATAGATTTATCCGTCATGAGTGAAGCGGGCAAATTCGTAATGATAAGTCTGATGCTTATCGGTGGTTCTACCGGCTCCACGGCGGGCGGTATGAAGACCACCACAGTGTATGTGCTGTGTGCCAGTATTTCGGCCACCTTCTTTCATCGAAAAAATATTGAGGCCTTTGGCAGACGTCTGGAAGAGAATGTTATTCGTACGGCTACCTGTGTATTTATGATATATATCATAGGGGTGACCGGTTCTGCTGTGCTGATTTCCGCAGTGGAAGGCATTCCCATGGTCACGGCTTTGTTTGAAACGGCTTCTGCAATGGCGACAGTAGGCTTAAGCTTCGGCGTGACCCCTACCGTGGGTATGTTCAGTAAGATGTTATTAGCCTTTTTGATGATTTGCGGAAGAGTGGGGTCCATTACCATGCTACTGGCATTTTCGTCAAACAAGAATTATACATCGTCACGCTTGGCTATGGAAAAGGTACAGGTAGGCTAACAGCGATATTTATGGAGGGAGACTATGAAGTCATTTTTAATCATTGGATTAGGGCGTTTCGGACGTCATATGGCGCAGAAGTTAATAGAGGCCGGTCATGAGGTGCTGGCAGTGGAAATCAGTGAGGAAAGAGCGGATGCGGCAGTAGATATTGTTCCCCAGATATTAATCGGTGATGCCACTGACGAAAGATTTATGTCCACCATAGGAGTAAAAAATTTCGATATGGCGGTGGTAGCCATCAGTGAGAATTTCCAGCAGGTACTGGAAATCACGGTACTTCTGGAGGATTTGGGCTGCAAATATACAGTAACCCGTGCTACACGAGAGGTACATAAAAAGCTTCTGCTTCGAAATGGCGCAGATCATGTTGTTTATGCGGAGAAGGAGATAGCAGAGCGTCTGGCTATGCGTTATGGTGCAGACAATATCTTTGATTACGTGGAATTAACACCGGAAATCGGTATTTATGAAGTGGCGCTTCCTATTAGGTGGAAGGGTGAAAGTATCAAGGATTTGGCCATTCGGAATAAGTACAATGTAAGCGTACTGGCCATAAAGAAAAACGGTCAGATATTCCCCCTGCCTCATCCCAATCATGTATTCTCCGAAGGGGAAAGTGTGATGATAATGGGTAAGGCGGAGGACGTGAAAAAGTTAAATAAATAGTTAATGGTTTAATTAGCTATCGGAGATATTCAAAAGGTGTGAAAATAGATACATCCGATAGTGGTCCTCATATGGACATGCGACTATGGAAGTAGTAAAATAATCTTGTCGACATAGAAACTTGGAGGTAAATATGAACGAACAATTCTTCGAAGAAGAGAGAAACTTAAGTGCTAGTGAAACGACTATCATGAAGGCTATCTGGGATGCAGGTCAGGATATTTCCATACCGGATTTAATCGAGCTTCTGCGTACGGATTATGGCAAGGATTATGCCAGAACCACAGTGGTAACTTTCCTGTTAAAGCTTTCTGACAAGGGCTTTGTGCGGACTTATCGTAAGGGTAAGCTGTCCTATGCCCATGCTATGAAAAGCGAAGCAGATTATCGTACCAAGCTGTTGAATGAAGAGACAGATTATTGGTTTGAGGGCAATGTATCCAATCTGTTTTCTGCATTGTGCAGTAGCAGGAAGTTGACAAAAGAGGAAATTTTGGAAATAAGGAGTTTGCTGGATGACATTGATGCCCATAACGCTCATTAATATATTATATGCAATTCTGCTTACGTCAATAACAGGGGCTATCTTTACGGTACTATTTGTAGTAGCAGGTAGGGTGCTGGAACGCATGGGTTTTCTACATATCCGATATGAACTGCTAAAGGTGGTAGCATTTTTCTATCTTTGTCCAGTGGCATATTTATTCTTGAAGCTGTTTGAGATGGAGATTGGGTATGGGAAGTTGTTTAATCCCACGCCTTTTATCACAGGTGTAAGTATAATGGGTATGCAGTTATGGTGTATGGGTGTGGTATTAGGCATATGTTGTCTGTGCTATGACTTGTATCGGTTGAAAAGACAGTACAGGGAGGTCTTTGAATGTAAGAAATGGGTACAGGAGCTTTTTTCAAAAGTGGAAAAGGAACTGGGAGTGGTATCTGCGAACGTGCAGCTTTGTCAGTCCTATCACGCTAAGATACCCTGTCTGGTAGGAATTCGAAAGCCTAAGATTATACTGCCGGTAGAAGCATATGATGAGGAAACTTTGCGTATGATTCTTTTGCATGAGCTGATCCATTATAAGCAAAAGGATGTGATGTTGAAGAGAATCACATTTTGCATCCTAATAATCCACTTTTTTAATCCTGTCGCATGGTTGCTATTCTGTCAGGTACAAAAGCAGAGCGAGTATGTCTGTGACTATCGTGCCACCAGATGCGCAGGAGATATCCGACTCTATGTTCGAAGTCTCATGCTTGTAGCCGATGAAGATAAGTGGTTTTCAGTACTTTCTTCTCAACTGTACGAACGTAAACATGATTTAGTAAAGAGGATAAATAAAATGAGAGAAACATGTAAAGTGAAGAAAAGGTCGAAGTGGAGTGTGGCTTTTGTATTAGCAATCGTGGTACTGACCAGTAATATGTCCGTGTATGCGGCTTCTCAAGTGGGAGTGGATGCCTATCTTGACTGGTATGAAGAAACGGATGTGATGCTGACAGAGCAGATGCAGGAGCCTATGAAATATGAGGAAATTATCAGTTATGGCACAGAATCTAGTGTGGTAACAGTAGTTGCTGATATGGAACAGGCAACTAGAGATTCTACGAGTATAAATTGGACGGTAAATAATAATGTAAAAATGTGCACACCATATTTTAGCTGTGAGAAAGGGGATAGAATAACCATAGCAGTAGTTGTTGAACCCACAGATGTAAATATAACAGTTGGATTAGAGCGCTCCGATGGTATGAAAGTCAGTATATATGGAAAGGAATCAATTATGCATACGTTCACTTTACCATATGGTGGAAGCTGGAGAGTATTTGTGCAGAATCAAAGCGGAGAGACGATTACAGCAGAGGGATGTTATATACGATAACTAAAGGCGAATTGCTTGATAAGCAATTCGCCTTTTTACATTATGGGCTTTAGCCTGGTTGAGTGCGTAGCTACGAGTTTCTCCGAAAGAGAAACGACGTACGCACGAAACATACAACCACCCGCTATGCGGGTGCGCAGTGTTTGTTATACAAAAAAATCACCTTTCCG
>JAFXFO010000031.1 GCA_017520425.1 Lachnospiraceae bacterium
GAACTTCTTTCCTTCCTTGAAGCTGCCGTCAGGAAGCTCCCAGGCTGCCTTTGCACAGTTTAACATCACTGCAGTACCCAGTACATTGGTCTGTACGAATACTTCCGGGTTACGGATACTTCTGTCCACATGGCTTTCTGCTGCAAAATGTACCACACGGTCAATATCGTTTTCTGCAAAAATCTTTGCAATTGCTTCTTTATCACAAATATCTGCTCTTACAAAGGTATAGTTATCTCTATTCTCCACATCCTTTAAGTTTTCCAGATTACCTGCATAGGTCAGTACGTCCACGTTGATAATACGAATCTCATTGTCATACTTCTTAAACATGTAATGAATGTAATTGGAACCGATAAATCCGGCACCGCCTGTTACTAAATAAGTTTTCATTTTTTATCCTTTCTCTAACTATTCTATTTACGTCAAGATATTATCAAAAATATTTTTCGAGTTACAATATACACACATATTATTCGAAATATAATCTACTTAATAGAAACAATTCATAATTCTAACATAGTGAATATCCATCAATATGCTTTTTAAACTTATCATTTTATCTGATCAAATAATCCGCAATATTTAAGAAAATATCGTAACAACTATAAAAACGCATAATTCTTACATTCTAACAATCAAACTTACTAATTAACTTATATAGTTTCACAAAACTCTTCTTTAAGAATCGAGAAAATATATACATTAACAAACTTTCCATTCTTATAGCAAGCATTTCTAAGCACTCCTTCTTGCTTAAAACCAACTTTTTTATAGCACTCTTGTGCTCTATGATTACTCTCAAGAACTGTTAATTCTATACGTTGCATATTTAAATTATTGAATGCGTGTTTTAACATAGCATTAATTGCAAATGTACCCGCTCCATTTCCTTGATTCTTATTATCACAAATCATAATATGTAGTTCTGCAGATTGGTTTAAATAATCTATTCCAGTCAAACTAACCAAGCCTATAAAACTATCTTTTTCATCAACTATAGTACACCGTACATTATTACTTCGATTAGCCAGATAGTTTTCATACCACATAATATCTACATCTAAATTAATATATCGAAATGGTGCACCTAATTGTTCAATTAATTTCTGATCATTTCTCCAACGATTAATATCTTCTAAATCTTTGCGTTCTAACTCTCTTAACAAATACATTTACTCACCTCGTTTATTATATAATTCATATCGTTTTCATTATATCTTTGGTCAACAGGAAGTGGTAAAATATTATTAGCATACTCATATTCTACTTCATCCTTTGTACAAATCTCAAAGACATCAGGCCATAATGTTGGTATATATATCTTTCTCTTTTGTAATTTTTCACGAATTTCATAGCCATTAACAATATAAAGCGGATACATAAACGCACCTTCCGGAATAAGCAAATCTAATTTATTTATTCCCGAAAATTCCCTATGAATGATTTCATAATTCCTTTTTCTTCTTTCCTTAATATCTAAATAATCAATTCCGTGCAAAAGATTATAAGTAAGTTTAGACATTTTTCTTAAAGGCATATCCTTATAATCATGTTCAGCTTTTACATATTCACTATAATATTGATTTGCAGTACCTTCAAATCTTCCTAACAAATGACTCATACGTATATTAGATACATCCTGAGATATTGAATTCAAATAATTTATCCCCATATCATCAATATTTGCATAAAGAAAAGCACCATCCGGAACACCGAAAAATTTTCGACAGGTGTAGATTGTATCCACATTTGAAACAGGTTTTTGATAAAATGCTTGAACGTTATCAACAATTATCCTATCATATTTTTCTTTTAATTTTGTAATAAATTCATTTGAAATTTGTCCATAATAATTTACAAAATAAAACCATTCATCTTCTGATAAAGCTATATTTTGTGGAATAAATTCGTAATTAATTGAATAATACCGAATCTCAACGTTTTCTTTCTTGCATACTTCCATAACAGAATCACATAGAAATTTAGGAAGCAATATTTTTTTGATTTTTCTTATTCTTATTAGAAATAACAGACAGTTTCTTGCACTATTAAGTTTAATAGCATCTTCATGAAGCATTGGTAACATATATGTATCTAGTTCAATAAAACCGCCTATTTCTTTCATCGAATACATTTTCTCTCCTTATCATTTTACCTTAACCTTAATATATTTATCTTGTTGTGATAAAACCTCTTGTAAACGTTCATCCGTATCAAACTTAAGAACTAAGGTTCCTATTGCTTCGTTTGCCCCAGAAAATCCACCGACCTTTTCACCAGACACAATCCACAAATCGTTTTCTATTAGATTATTCTTAATATCATCGGAAATCCATAAACAATCAAAGATTCCAGCCACATCACTGTGTAAAACTATCTCAGCCCAATATCCATCATATTTTTTTTGTTCTACATCAATTACTGGTTCTCCAACTGCGGCACGTACAGCGTTAGTTATTAAATCTACTCCTGTAGCATATCGCAACATTTCAGCCAATCGATTCCCACCACCGCGCGGAGAACATTCCATAATATAAGCTTTTCCATCTACACATTCTCTTGTTTCAATATTATATATGGAGGTTTTCATATCTAATAAGCTTAATAATCTTTGAATTTCTTTGGTTAATTCAATTTGATTTTTGCTTGATATTGTCGCAGGCCAACTATATGCTGATGGCGCATACGGATTTTCACAATTTTCATCAAAGCGTTGCGCTGAAAAAGAAACAAATTTCAATTCTCCATCAACAGAGAAACTATCTGTATCCGAAGAATGTCCGACTTTTTCAAGAAAATCCTCAATAATAAATTCATTGCAATGAGAAAATGCAAGCGCATGCTTAATACTATCAACTAACATATTCGGTTTTTCGACTTTTACAACCCCTTTACTTCCAGCTGCATCTGTCGGCTTAACAATCACAGGCCAATGAAATAAATCTATATCTTCTAAAGCCATCTCTATATTATTATAACTTTTTGCCATTGGTACATTAAAACCATTATCTGATAAAAACTTACGAAATCTTCCTTTATTTTGTAGTATTGAAACAGACTCATAAGAACCACTATGAGGTAACCCCATTTTTTCTGCTACATATGCTGCAGTAACCACTCCAGGATCACATGCAAATGACATAATGCCGTCAATACTTAATCTTCTTGCAACTTCTAAAACTGCGTCTTTATCTATTATGCTAACATTGCAATATTCATCTGAATATTTATGTGCTATATTATTAGGCAAATAGTCACAAGTTATTGTATAATATCCCAGTTTTTGTGCTGCTTCAATCACTGGCAATAAATATCTTGAGCCACCTAAAAGTAATAATTTCTTCATTTCTTTATCTCCATCCATATTTATTCTTTATTAAAACGCATTATCTACTAAAGCTTCTATTCTAAGATTATATTACAAATCCTATCTACATCATCCAATCTTAAATCGGCATATAATGGCAAAGTTAGAACACGTAATGCTATATGCTGCGCTATTGGTGTCTTCTCAGTTCCTGCTGTTGGATAATTCCTATAGCATTCAAATCCATTTGTCAATGGATAAAAATATTTCCTAGCAGCAATTCCCTTCTCTGCAAGCCTAGTAAAGACTTCATTTCTCGTATATTTATATCCATCAAAAACAACTGGAAAATATGCATAATTAGATTCTACATCTTTCTGCTTTGAAGGTAGCTTTATACCATCAATTCCACTTAATCTTTTAATATAATATTCAACAATCAATTTTCTTTTATTTATTTCTTCGTCCAAATGCCTAATATTACATAGTCCCATTGCAGCTTGAAATTCATTCATTTTTGCATTACCACCAACATATGCGACTTCTTCAGGACCATGAATCCCAAAGTTTTTCTGATCATTAAGAAGTTGTACCCACGAATCGTTCTTAAAACAAACAGCTCCACCTTCAATTGTATTGAAAACCTTTGTTGCATGAAAGCTAAACATAGAAGCATCTCCAAAGCATGCTACTGATGCTCCCTTATATTTAACTGCAAAGGCATGTGCTGCATCATAAATAACTTTCAATCCATATTTTCTGGCAATTCTGTCTATTTCCTCAACATCACAAATACTTCCATATACGTGAACAGGTATTATTGCAACTGTTTGATCTGTAATTAACGCTTCAATTTTATTAACATCCATTGTATAATTTTCATCGTTTATATCACAAAAAACCGGGACTAGTCCATTTCTTACTATAGCATGTGTAGTAGATGCAAATGTGAACGGTGTTGTAATTACTTCCCCTCCTTTTGGTAGATTTAATGCCGCAATAGCATTTTCAAGTGCTAGGTGCCCATTTGTATATAGAATAACATGAGGTACTTCAAGATAATTCTCCAATTTTTCTTGAAGCAATTTATGCTTAATACCCATATTAGTAAGCCAATGAGTATCCCACAGTTCGCTAATCTCTTCAAAAAATTCTTCTTTGCTAGGCATTGATGAACTAGTAACTAATATCTCATTCAACATATTTTTTCTCCTTGTATTTAATCATCCAATTATACTAAAAAATGGCGGAATTGATGTAAAATATTGTATTTTACATATCTTACCAAAATTATCATTTTCTTATTAAAGAATTAATTAGAAATCTAAAAGCCTTTTGTTTTGTCAAAATAGACAACAATAGGTATATAATAGCTCCCAAAAATACCTGGATTAATATTTTTACCATATCAGATAATAATAAACTATTTACAAAACTAATGCACAAGGACATTATTATTGCTAAAATAAATGATGGTAATATATCTTTAACCTGCTCTACATATTTATAATTTAATAATATTTTGTTCGGGAAAGAATTTATTAATGTCGAAAATAAATCAATAAAAATTACACTATATGCCATAGCAAGCGGTCCAAAATTCATTGTTAACAATACTACAACAAATCCCAATATTTTTTTAACTACTTCAATTTTTAAAAAAATGTCACTACGACCTAATGCATTAATTGCTTGTAAATTCGCAGTATGAATTGGCCAAAATCCATAAGAGAAACAAAATATTCTCACATAAGGAACACATGGCAACCATTTTTCGGTTAACACTAATCTAATTAAAGGTTCTGATATAGTGGCAAACCCTATCATTAACGGCCACATAATATATGAACTTATCTGAATAGCCCTTCTTGTCATTTGTTTCACACGATCTTTATCATCTTGAAATTGAGCTATTGCCGGAAACAAAACACTACTAATAGAATTATTAATATTAACTACTATAAGGCTTGGATATTTATCACCTTGATTATAATAAGCAAGCTCAGAAGGAGTATACTTTTTTCCAATAATTAAACTTCGTAACTCTTTATACCCTACATCAATTAAGCCAGAAACTAAGATTTTCCATCCATAAGCAAACATTACTTTTACTCTTTGCCATGAACACTTAAATACAGGATGCCATTTTAAAGCAATCCATAAAACTATAGTCCCTATACATGTATTTGATAAATATTGGATTACCAATGCCCATGCTCCAAAACCTCTATAAGCTAATACAATACCAATAACTCCCGAAATCAATGCTCCAAATATTGTTGAAACAAAAAAACGTTTAAACAAAAAATTCTTTGACACGTATGCCTGTTGAACCGAATTTATGGCAGCAATAATAATCCGCAATCCTAATACTCTAAGTGCCGGTGAAAGTATTGGCATTTTATAAAAATTTGCAATACACGGTGAAATAAAATACAAAATTAAATATAAAACTATACTTATAGCCAAATTTATCCAAAACACCGATGAAAAATCAATGTTATCTGCATCTTTTTTCTGTATTAACGCATTTCCCAATCCACTAGATACAAATACATTTGCAATTGTTATGAATGTCATAATTAGGCCAACAGCACCATACTCATCAGGGGAAAGCAAACGTGCTAATATTATAGAAACAATTAAACTTATAAGTTGTGCTGAAATACGTTCACCAAACTTCCAAAAAAGGTTTCTGAAAATTTTTGTTTTTGAAATTATATTTTCTTCCATATTTTAGTAAAACACCTCTTTATGAAAAAAATCTCTATAAATTTTGGACATAATCCACATATAAATAGCTCTTACTTTACATTTTACTTTCTTGAATTCAGTATACACCTGCTTTATATTACAATATTTTGCTTTATACGCACCAAATAAGTGTCTAACAAAATATGCCTCAGCAAATTTTGTTGCCTCTTTATTTTCTAACATCTGTGCATATTTAAGCAATTCTGTATTCCATCTTATTACTGAATCATAATCGTATACATAATTTGCTGCATAGCTCGATCCCTCATCCCGAATCAAACGATATGCACTCATTTTTTTGTTCATACAATAAATTCTTCCTTGAGAAGCTAGCGAAAAATATAATGCTCTATCCCACGGCATTAACCCTTTATTCAAAATCGAAGCATCGAATCCATTATCTAAATTATAATTACGATACATAATAGTTGTTAGTTGACCTGGTAATATTCCACTAGCAAAATGTTTTAAAGTATATTCATCTTGTTTACATTCTGGATAGCATTCTCCTGTAGGTAACGAATTTTTATCAACAATAATACAGCTATGACAAACTGCTATATATTCTGGGTTTTCATCCAAAAAACGTATTTGAGAATCGATTTTATCATTTGTAATCCAATAATCATCTCCTTCTAATGCAATAATATATCGCCCTCTACACCTAATTCGCAAATCATCAGCATTACTAGGTACTTCTTGATACATATTATGATCTCGATAAAAAACATTTAACTTTCCCGGATTATTTTGTTCCAGTTCTCGCAAAATCATTCTAGTACTATCTGTTGAAAGATCTTCACCAATTAAAATCTCGTATGTATAGTTTGTTTTTTGCATTAAAACACTTTCTATTGCCTGGCGTATATAATTCTCGTGATTATATGTTATAATATATATACTTAAATCAATATCTCTCATCTTTATCATCCTCTCCATTTAATATATTAGGAATTCATTTAATCATAATCGTCAAAACGTTAGATATATGAATTTTTTCTCATATAAGAACTAGAAAACATACCATTAATATTAGACATATTATTATATTCAAATACTTATGTTATAATGGTCCATGTCATTAATTCCATGAAATAATATATATATTCTTGTTATTGAATAAGATTGCTTCTCAAGTTTTTCGGTATTCAAATTCCAAAATACGATTCATTACATACCAGAATATTCACTTTTGTCAAGTGTTTCTATACAACTTTTATATTCTTTTGATGTTTTAATAAAATAAAATATAGCCAAATATAACAAGAAAATCCTAAAAGAAGGAATTGATGTTATTGAATAAATTATCCAGTAAGCTAATGAGAAAACCAAAACTTCCTTAGACTTAAACCTTTTTGGTATCTTGATTACAGAATAATATAGTAACAAAATATGACATAAAACACCTAATCTACCATGCATAACTAGTTGTTCAAACCATATGCTCTCATATCCACGTGCCGCATCAGTATATGAACTATATACAATATAATTTCTAAATGTCTCACCCAATCCTGCCCAAGGTGATAGCTTTGAGATTTCTTTAATTGCTTCATATTGAGATAAACGCATTTTTAAACTACTCCCCCCTACTGCTGAGGAAGAATCAATAGAAATCAAGTTCATCAAGATATCCATATTATTACTTATTACCACAAAGAATAAAGGCATTGCTAACATAAAAAGTAGTAATATGTAGTAAAATCTCTTTTTCTTAAAAATCTTACCATTAATCATTACAAAAGCCAATATTAGCAAAAAAATTATAGCTGAACGCATTTTTGTTAATACTATACATGGTAAACATAATATTGCAGAAATTATTGCAATATATTTATGAGGTAAATTATTATTCTTATTTATCCACAGATACAATACAAATATCGAATACAATCCTAAAGTCATACCTGCTCCTAAAGGATGTTCAAATAAAGATACCAAACGATATCCCCTAGACCATAAAACATTATAAACTTCAATTGTATTATCAGATAAAATCACCTTATAATCTAATAGCGGATTTCTCCCCTCCATATATTCAAACAAACCATATAGGCATGCAACGCAAATAACTACTGTAATTCCACTAAACAAAAACTTAAAGTCTTCTTTTGTTTCAATTACATTCCACAACAGCCAAATAAATAGATAATCTCTAAATATTTTCATAATTGCTCGTCCAAATTCGGGTGTGAAACCCGACAATGCAAAAAAACATGTTAAAATATAAACTACAATAATAAATATAAATGGCATTTTATATGGGAATGCAATCCTACTTAATGTATATTTCTTACGGTTTAAAAAAAATAATACACAAAAGTAAAATGGCAATATTAAATTAGTATTTAAGTGCAATCCCCCTGCTTTTATAATCGGAGTTGAATACCAAAAAATCTGATATATAATGAATAACATAAGACTTTTTTTATAATTTATAAATCCATATAACAAAATAAGTATTGATATTAATGTAAAAATCATATTTTATCTCTCTTCTTTACGAATAGAATTATTATATCAAATTATTTTATATCCAATTTAACATAATATATCAACAATAAATCAACTCAAACAAAGCATTAATTTGTTTACTGATTTCACATAAAATCGCTAACAAATAAATGACTCATATAAAATCATCATTTTTCAAGTATTCTTTTACCAAATAATTTGCCAAAGCCACTTACAAAAATAATTAACATTTTAAAAGTATGCAAAATAGTACTATACAAATAATAAGTAATATGTTTATTTTTTTCTGTTAATTTAGCCATGTTATAATCATATCGCCATTTAAATATAGTTAACCATATTTTTGAAATTGTATTTTCTTTAGTCAATAAATTATACATTTCCAAATCAGATTCATAACCTTTCCTCTTATCTAATGAACAGTTTTCTCCTGTATCTACATGCGTATATAACAATTGATTACAATACTTAATTTTTATTTCTTTAAACATTAAACACCAAAGGTATAAATCATCAGAACAATTTGTTTTCATTATATTTTCTTTCCAAAAATCAGGTATTTCATCCTTCCTTAAAAGACATTGTCCCGGTGAAGACAACAAATTGCCTATAATTAAATATGCATAATATTTTCTTGAAAAAAACACACGTCCATAAGAATTGAGTATCATTCTTTTTCCTTTAGATGTTTCAAAAACGCCATTAGCAATTACACAATCACATTCTTCGCAACAAATTAGTTTATAAGTCTCTCTGATAAATGCTTCACACCACAAATCATCTTGATCCAGAAAAGCAATGTACTTACCATTAGCCACTTCTAACCCTTTTACCCTTGCATTATGTATACCACCATTATCTTGTAATTCTACCAAAATCAGTTTATATAAACTTGATTGTATCTTTTCTTTCTCAATACTAACCCAAGGGCTATCATTAACTAAAATCAATTCTACTTCTATATCAATTTCTGATTTTGCAGTTATAACATTACGTTCAATAAGATTTCTAATATTTTCTAAATACTTATTACCATTATAAAAAGGAACAATAACTGAAATAATATCCAAACACTTAACCTCCATTGCATATTTTATATACTACTTTGTACTTTTTGATAAAAAGATAGCAAGTTTTTAGCACCTTCTTGAATTGAGTAACCTTTTTCTTTTATAATGTCTTTTTGTTCTTTACGTGTCGCATTTTTATAAGATAAAATTCCATCACACCAAATATCCGTATCATCCGACAATGAGAAAAACTGTACTTCATTTATTAATTTAATTTCTGAAGTTATATTTTTAGATAATATGCATGGCAATCCACTACACTGGGCTTCAACAGCAGCTACAGGTAATCCTTCGTAAAGCGAAGGCATAATATAACAATCAGCCATACTCAACAAATCTTCTACATCATCTCTAACACCCAAAAGGAAGACATCTGATACTAATTGATATTTTTCAATTAGTTCGATTACTTCATCTACTAATTTTCCGGTTCCCACTAAAATTAATTTTACATTATTACATTTCGACTTTAAAGTTTTGAAAATTTCGATAATAAATTTTTGATTTTTTTGTTCTGTAAATCGACCTGTATGAATCAAAACATAATCATCTTCTATATTAAACTCTTTTCGTAAATATTTTCGTTTTTCTATATTAAACTCAAATTTTTCTGTATCAATACCATTACAAATCACTTGTGATTGTCCTGATTCAATAATTTCACTTTCAAACATCCATTTTGCTGCAGCTTTTGAGCACGCAAAATAATTTGTAGCCCATTTGGTTATTTTTTTTCTACACAATTTATATATATATAATTTAAAACTAGATTTACCAGAAACCTCAGCACTATGTGAATGATATATACGAACCGGTACTCCAGCCATTTTCGCCGCATATAAATATAATGCGTGCAATGGTGTCGTATAATGCATATGAACAATTTTATATTCATTATTCTTTAGAAATTTATATAGCGCAAAACATTCTATTAATATTCGAAGAAAAGTATTCTTTATTTTTATATCTATATTGTATCGCCTTCCTCCATAGCTACTTATTTCATCAGCATAGCAGTCGAATTTTTCATTCATAACCAAAAAATCAAATTGAATTTCATTCTTATCGATATTGCGATACATATTCATAATAAAAGATTCTATTCCAGCCGCCTGGAAAACTCTTGTAATATTTAATACTCTGATTACATTTTCTGACATTATACGTTTATGATGTTAACAGAAGCCAAAACAACATCGACCTTTCTCAAATTATTTCTATATTAATATATCAAATTAAAATATTATATAAAATATCTACACCAAAATCAAATCATTCATTAATAGAAATACTTCAATTTATATATTCTACGCTTTCATATTTTAATCAATGTATTTTATTATAAGCACTATTTCACGATTATGTGGCTTCATATTGATGATATTCACTAATATCTAATCATTTTCATCAATATCACAAACAACAAAACATGTACTTATCCCCATCAAAAAAACTTTTTCAAAATAGTATAATCATAACTCTAACAATCTTTAGATTCACTCATTAAATCAAGCATAATACTTGTTCTATTACGCCAAAAACATTCACTAGGTATGCTATCTATTATTGTTCTTGCATCTATATCAGAAATATTTGTAATTAATTCATCTAATTTATCAACAAATTGCTTAGAGTTTTCAGCAACAAATACATATTTTGAAATAGATGAAATACCAGCCACTCCTGTTGATATGACAGGTTTTCCAGAAGCAAGATACTCATATAATTTCAATGGATTCATACTTTCAGTAAACTGATCGACTTTATGCGGAATGATTGTTATATCAAAACAACGCATTTCGTTAGGTAAATTTTCATAATGAATATCGCCTTTAAACATAATATTTTTATACTTAGTTCTTAACCTATTTACTTCGTTTATTTGTGAATATACTGGCCCCATAAAAACAAATTGAGCATATGGAAATTTGATCAAACATTCTTCTACTAACTCAAAATCAATTCTATCTTGAATCTTACCAACATATCCAACTACAATATTGTGATCTCTTACGTTTTTTATTGCATTTGAAAAAAAATCAACATCAACTCCATTTGGAATCCAATGAACATTATTATTGTAAGGGAAGGTATTCATCAACGCTTGTGATACTGTCATTACTAAATCTGCATTTTTATCAACAAAATCATAATTCTCTCTAATCAATGATTTATCAGGCATTTGTGGGTGATATAACCAATTATCAATGGCATCGAAAACAAATCTATTAGCTCTAAGCTTTTTTGCCACCCCAATAGCCATTGGATTTTGTAATACCAAAATAGCATCATTCATGTTTAGATATTTTTGTGCATCTTGTATCGCTAATATTACTTTTTTATAATTGAATGCTGTAAACCACCACATTTTTTTTTGCAATACTACTTTAAAAAAATCAAACAAAAAAACATCCAAACACCATACTCGTTCACTCATTCTGGATAATTGAATATTATTTTTCTTATACTCTATTTTTCCTCCTTGAGTTGCCCATTTTTTTCTTTTGAGCAACAACTCAGCTAATGAAGTGGGACGATTAACAACCAATATTCTTTCCACCCTATTATCTTGTGTAAAATGTTGGCACATATGTGCATCTCTTGTTCTAAACCCTTCATTTTGCCACTTTTTATAATCATGAAAAGGAACAATTACTATATTCATTGACATCTACCTCTATTGTTTATTAGTAAACATTTCTTCATATCTATCAGATATTAAACTCCAACTATACATGATACTTATACGTTCTCTAGCTTTGATTCCATACATTTTAACATCCTGTATGCTCAATTTATCAGAAGAATCAATTAGCTTAGCCAAATTACCTTCTTCTTTATTCCAATATATTGCTACATCCTCAGCCACTTCCCTGTTAAATCCAACATCCAATAACAAATTCAAATCAGTACTGCCCAAGGCTTCTAATAAACTAGGATTAGTTCCTCCCACCTCATGACCATGAAAATAACCATACGCATTTTCTCGTATCTTCATAAGAAGCTCCTGGTCATATACAGTACCAACAAATTTAATTCTTTTATCCTTTTTATAGTGTAACTTATTCTCTAATTCATCCAAGAACTTATCATTAACATTCGTAATAATAGCAAAATCTCTTTTGCTGTTGCTCTTCATAAATTCTCTTATCATTGTTTCATAATTATTTTCAGGAACAAATCTACCAACTACTAAATAATATTCCTTCGCTATAAGTCCTTTTGACTCAAACCATTGAAGTAATTCAGGTGCATCATCAGTCAATTTACTTTTTCGTGTCTCCGCACCATATGCTATAAATGTTGTTTTTGGATTATATTTCGTATAACTTTCTTGTATATATCTTTCAATATTAATACTATCACATATTACTAAATCTGCATGTTTTATCATCAATCGCTCAGATAGTTTCCAGTACTTTCGAATGGGCACACTCCATTTTTGACGTTTCCATTCATGTCCGTCAGGATTAATAAATAGCTTTCCACCCAATCGTGCTATTTTTCTTTTGAAATATCCTGTAAAAGGACCGATTCTACATGCCAAAATGTATACAATAGGACTCTCAATATTATGTTCTTTAATATATTTACAACAATACTTTAATGCAGCCACATCATAGTAAATAGCCACAGCAGGACCGATATTAGGTACTTTAATCTTAAAGCAATGTGCATTGTGATATTCAAACTCATTGTCATTTACTCTCTTAACATCACCTAACTTATTTTCATCCATAGAACCATCACCATTTGCTTTACATGCAACATGGTACTTGATTTCACTATTATTTTGATGATATTCTGTTAATTTATTTACAAAGGTTTCATATCCACCATATGCTCCTAAAGATTTTGCTCCAACTATAAACACATGTTGCATAATATTAATCTCTCCTAAATACGTCTCTTGTATATACCTTATCCATTACATCATTTAAGCTCTCATCATACCGATTCGCAATAATCGCATCACACTGCTCCTTAAATGCTTCCAAATCATTAACCACTTTGCTGCCAAAGAATGTATCTCCATCCTTTAAGGTGGGTTCATAAATTATAACCGTAGCACCCTTTGCTTTGATACGCTTCATAACCCCCTGTATGGAACTCTGACGGAAGTTATCACTATTACTCTTCATAGTGAGACGATAAACACCTATCGTACAATTCTTTTCTTTTTCCGGAGCATAATCACCTTCATTGTAGTAATCATAGTATCCTGCCATATTCAGCACTCTATCTGCGATGAAGTCCTTTCTGGTTCGATTAGACTCAACGATGGCTTCTATCAGATTCTCCGGCACATCTTCATAGTTTGCCAGAAGCTGTTTGGTATCCTTAGGCAGACAGTATCCACCATAACCAAAACTGGGATTATTGTAATGAGATCCTATTCTTGGGTCTAAACAAACTCCTTCAATGATTTGCTGCGTATTGAGCCCCTTCATCTCAGCATAAGTATCTAATTCATTAAAATAGGATACACGCAAAGCCAAATAAGTGTTAGCAAACAGCTTCACTGCTTCGGCCTCAGTAAATCCCATAAATAACGTATCGATATTTTCTTTAATAGCCCCTTCCTGAAGTAGTCCTGCAAATACTTTTGCTTGTTCTACCAATCTGTTATTTTCCATATCCGTTCCCACGATGATACGTGAGGGATATAGATTATCATATAGGGCTTTGCTCTCTCTTAAAAACTCAGGACTAAAGAGGATATTTTCTGTACCGAACTTTTCTCTGACAGACTCCGTATATCCTACCGGTATAGTGGATTTGATCACCATGATAGCTTTCGGATTATATTCCAACACCAACTTTATGACTGCTTCTACCGCAGATGTATCAAAGAAATTCTTTTGACTATCATAATTGGTAGGTGCTGCGATAACCACAAAGTCCGCTTTACTATAGGCTTCATTTGCATCTAAAGTAGCCACTAAATCTAGCTCTTTTTCAGCCAAATATTTCTCGATATATTCATCTTGTATGGGTGATGTACGATTATTTATCATATCCACCTTTTCAGGTACGATATCCACTGCATATACTTTATGATGTTGTGACAATAGTGTAGCTATGGACAGGCCTACATAACCTGTTCCTGCCACAGCAATTGTATACTTGTTCATTTGTTCTACCTCGCTCCACTGCCCTTCAATACCTGAGCAACAGTCATTAACATAATCTTTATATCCAAACCTACATTCCACTTACTGATATACTCCGCATCCAGCTTTACCACTTCTTCAAACTCTGTGATATCGCTTCTGCCGCTTACCTGCCACATACCGGTGATGCCGGGACGCATGGACATACGGACTCGGTGATGAGCCTTGTACTTCTCCCACTCATCGATAGTGGGGGGTCTGGTGCCCACCAGACTCATATCTCCCTTCAATACATTGAAGAACTGTGGAAATTCATCGATACTGGTCTTACGGATGAAGTGTCCGATGCCCTTGATGATACGGGGGTCATCCTTCATCTTAAACATCATACCGTCAGCATGTTCATTCTGTTTCATGAGTTCCTTTTTACGCTCCTCCGCATCCGGATACATACTGCGGAATTTATACATCTTAAAATACTTACCGTTCTTGCCCACTCTCTTCTGCGAGAAGAAGATAGGTCCCGGTGATTTGATATAGATGATAGGGGCGATGATGATGGTTAAGAGTATCGTAAAGATACATCCCACCAATCCACCCAGGATATCGATGATACGCTTGGCAAACATACCAACTGGTGACAAGTCATTGACTGCGAAGGTCATGACTGTCACACCCACCATCTTCTCCACATATTGGACTCTGTGGTAGGGATTCTCCATACCCTGAAGCTTCAGATGTACCGTAAGGCCCATCTCATTGAAGGCATCCAGCATCTTCTGGGGCAGGAAGTAGTTTCTGTCCACATCGATATAGAGCTCGTCCACCCAGCTGCGGCATACATAGCTGACTACATTAGACGCATTGGCTACCACATCCATATCGTAGAGCTGTGTACCGGCTGCATTCTGATCCAGCAGTACCAGTCCGGTTAATACATAGTCGTGATAGTTTCTGCTCTGTATGGTTTCGATGGCCTCCTTGGCTCTGTCCGAGGTGGTGATGATGACCAGGGATTTGTGTCCCTCTTTCCTCTGGAAATGTACTTTTACCAACAGCTTCCATCCCAGTCTCACCAGATAGGACATACAGAGGTATAGGGCTCCGGTCAGTAACATGGTGGTCCGGGAGTAGAAGGAGCTTTCCTTCAGGATGAACAGGTAGAATACACTGAACAAGGTCACCAGCATGGCCTGCTTAAAAGTGGCCATAAACTCCCGGTAGAAGCCTCTTCTCAGCACATCTTTGAAGTTCTTTCCGATGATGGCTACCATCAGCTGTATTAAGATTAGCATTAATACTTCATTACGATAAATGGATATGGTATAGGGATTAGCGTCGAAACCATGCTTAATCCAAAAAGCGAAAAGAAAGCCTGCCTGTAAACATGCCAAATCCAGCAATATAAAATCAAGATGCTTCACCCAGCTTTTCTGTTGTTTGAATTCCATGGCCTTCTCTCCCTTCCTCTTTTTATGTTAGTTTTCTTCTACTGCAATTAATTTACCCTGTACCAGGTACCGGCTTTCCGGCTTATTGGCGATACAGGTAGACAGGGTGATGATCTTGTCCGAGCTGTATAGGCTCATATCCCTGTCGAAATGGCCGCAGGCATCGCTGAGTTTCTTGACGCTTTCCAGATACTTCTGGTATTCACCGGCATTCTCTGTGGCAAAGTTCTTCAGCAGATGTCTGTCGTCATATTCGTAGGCACCGAAGATCTCGTAAACTCTGGTATCCTTCGCCGTGTATACGTAGATATATTTGTTATTATCAAAGAATTCCTTGTCATCGTAGTAGCGCAAGGTCTTAAACATGGTACCATTCTTCATATTGTGTCCGTAGAGGACCGTATGGTTGTCATTGAAGTCCCTGCTGTTGGCTTTCTCCGTATAGATGCTGCCGCAAGCCGCTTTCTTGCCCTTCATATCGTGGTCCAGATAGTAGGCGTCATTGTTGGGGTGCTGAAGCACCGGATAATCCACCTCTGTGCCCGGCACATATATCCAGGCATAGATATCCATGTTTTCATTGGTCTGTATTGCTTCGAAGTCGATAGTACGTCTTGGCACACTTAAGCCTTCGAAGGTATCATACTCTCTGCCGTCGATGGTGACCTTCTCCTTCTCCACAGGGATGGGTTTTACTTCGACACCATGCTTGTCATCTGTACCATCCTCCGGATCCACCGGCAGCTGTTCCACCTTCACATAGCTGTCCATAAGGCTTTCTGTCTGCTTGGTGGTGGCGCTACTGCCCTTCATATAGAGAATGAGCCAAATGGCACATCCTAAGAAGATTAATGTACAGAGCAGGATGAGGATGATCTGTATCTGATTCTTGGTTAATTTCTTCATAGTTTTATCCTTTATACTTCTTCCCTTCCGTAGCTACCGTAGTATTTACCGTAGTACTTGCCATAGTAGCCGTATTTGCCACCCTTACTCATGTTCACCTTGTTCAGGATACAGCCCAGGATGCGGCATTCCGACTTTTCCAGCTGTTCCTTCACTTTCTGGGCGAAGCGATAGCTGATCTCTCCGTTGGCGATGACCAGCATAACGCCGTCACACTGCTTTGCTACGATGGCGCTGTCGATGACGCTTCCCAGAGGTGGCGTATCTACGATGACCATATCGTATTCTTCCTTAGCTTCCTCCAACATGGTCTTAAATCTCTGGTTGCCCAGCAGCTCGCTGGGGTTCGGCGGTACGGGACCTGCGAAGGTCATATACAGGTTCTTGATATTGGTTTCACAGCACACATCCTCGAAACGGTACTTGCCCACCAGATAGTGCACCAGGCCGTAGCGTACCTTGCCCTTTAAGTGCTTACGGATGAGCACGGACTTACGAAGATCCGCATCGATGAGGAGCACCTTCTTGCCGTTTTGTGCGAAGGAACATGCCAGCTCATAAGCGATACTGGACTTGCCCTCGTTGGGGGTACAGCTGGTGACAGCCACCACTTTGATATTGTCTCCGGAGAACTCCACATTGGTTCTCAGGGTCTTGTATGCTTCTTTTGATTTGTAGTCTAATTCCTGAGTCTTTAATTCTATACTCTGCATGTATCTGTCCTCTCTATTCTACATCGCTTAAGTCTACTACTGCCATCTTCTTGGTATGTTCTCTGGCTTCTCTTTCTTCTCTCTCATCCTCCAGCTCTTTGCGGCTCAGTCGGCGGGGCTGGTTCTTCTTACGGTCCGCCTCCGTCTCCAGGATGGGGATCATACCCAGAGTACTCAGCTTCAGATATTTCTCGATATCCTCAGATGATTTAATGGTATCATCCAACAGATAGATTACCACGATTACTGCCATGGCTAAGAATGCACCAATGAGGAAGCCCAGCAAAGTATATTTCTTCACACTGGGAGCGGAAGGATAAACAGGTACATTACCTTCATCCACTACATTAACTGCATCGACTGCCATGATGGTCTTGATTTTCACCGCAGCCACTTCCCGGAGCTTGTCCACCATCTCCTTGGCCAACATGGGATTGGTATGGGTCATGGTGATATCGATAATACGTGTATTGGTGGGTGAGCTGACAGCGATATTCTTCACCAGTGCTTCGTATGTAGTATTCAGTCGGAAGGTATCGATGACGGTTTCTACCACATCACGGCTACGGATCAGCTCCTTATAGTCATTGGAAAGCTGGGTACCCAGATTCAGGTCGTTCACCGTCAGATTGTCACTGTTACTCTGATTCAGTACCACGATACGGGTGGTGGACTCATAGGTGGGGGTGATGAATAGCTTGCTGTACAGGAAGGCGATCAGTGCCAAACCTACGGCAGAGGCTGCGATTACCCATGCCCAACGCCACAGCACCTGTATGATCTCCATCAAGTCGATTTCCAATTCGTCGTTTCTAACATTCTGTTCCATAGTCATCTCCTAATATTTTAATCCTAATATATATCTAAGTTTTTATTGCTTTTTACTACTTGATTCTTTATAAAATGTATTCCTCTGCATTGCCGTAGAGCAGCTGTTCCACATAGTCAGGACTGCATTTCTTCTGCAGGATCTCGATACATTCCTTCATCCTGGGGGCTCTGCCGCCGTCACTGTGGGCATCAGTTCCGATGAAGTCCACCAGCTTAAGCTTAAGCAGCTTCTCTGCCGTCTCCTTGCTGTGCTTGCCGAAGAATCCGGTGATGCTGCCTGCGTTGACCTGTATCAGTACACCCATATCCCTCAGCTCTTTGATGGTATCGAAGGGTGCCTTCACAAGGCTCATGTAACGTTCCACATGCGCTATGATGGGCTGATATCCCATATTTTGCAGATGATTCAAGCTATTGCGGATGTATCTGGCATCATCCATGGGCGAAAACTCTACCAAGACATAACTAGTAGCCGCCAATGTGCAGATATTTCCTTCATCCAACAAATCAGCAGCTTCCTCGTGGTAATATATCTCGTTCCCCACATAGATATCCATATCATAATGACATTCATCTGCATAACTTTGTAAACGTGCTACCTGTTCCTCGATCTGCTCAGGTGACGCATTACGTCCATCCGGCATATGGTGAGGGGTGGCGATGATGGTACGTATGCCCTGTTCGTAAGCGATATCCAGTATAGCCTTTGACTGCTCGAAGCTCTTGGCTCCGTCATCCACTCCCGGCAATATATGGCAATGAATATCCACTATACGGTTTTTCACATCAGGTAGTCGCTTCTTGCCAAACAAACCCATGTTGCACCTCTTACTCATTTCACTGACTAATCAGCCCTTCAAGGCTGAATAGTCAAAAATGCACATATTTTGTCATAATAATACCTATAACATCATACTATTATTTTTCACTAATGTCAACGATAATGACTTTTCCAATATATAGAAAGATTCTATTTATTAATGGTATTTTTCGTCATTATTGATAAGATTGTCTTTTTTCACTTAATCGTTTTCGTGTTGTTGGTTTAATCTTTTCCGAACAAATCCCTGGTGTAGACCTTGTCCTTTACATCCTCCAGTACACTTTCGTACCGGTTGGCGATGATGACGTCACTTTGTTTTTTGAATTCATTCAGGTCGTTTATCACCTTGCTGCCAAAGCAGGTCTCTCCATCCCTTAGATTGGGCTCATATAGGATGACCTCCGCTCCTTTGGCCTTTAGGCGTTTCACAACGCCCTGTACGGAGCTTTGGCGGAGGTTGTCGCTGTCCCTCTTCATGGTCAGACGGTATACACCTATGGTATGTGGATTCATCCGAAGCACTCTGTCTGCGATGAAGTCCTTCCTTGTGCTATTGGCAGCCACGATGGCCTGGATCAGATTCTCCGGCACATCCCTGTAGTTAGCCAGCAGCTGTTTGGTATCCTTTGGCAGGCAGTAGCCGCCGTAGCCGAAGCTGGGATTGTTGTAATGGTTACCGATACGTGGGTCCATGCAGACCCCTTCTATGATTTGACGGCTATCCAGGCCCTTACTTTCTGCATAAGTATCCAATTCGTTGAAGTAGGATACTCGTAGAGCCAGATAGGTATTGGCGAATAGCTTCACTGCTTCTGCCTCGGAGTAGCCCATGATTATGGTAGGGATATCCTGCTTTTCTGCACCCTGATTAAGTATATCAGCAAAGGTACGAGCCTTCTTAGTAAGTTCTTCATCCTCTGTGTCCGTGCCCACGATGATACGGGAGGGATAGAGATTGTCATAAAGGGCCATGCCCTCTCTTAGGAATTCCGGACTAAAGAGGATATTTGCCTCAGGGTACTTGTTTCTTAAGTTTGCCGTATAACCCACCGGCACAGTGGATTTGATCACCACAGTAGCTTGGGGATTGTATGTATACACCTGTTCCAGGACCGATTCTACCGCCCGGGTATCAAAGGTGTTCTTCTCGCTGTCATAATCGGTAGGAGTGGCGATTATCACAAAATCTGCTTCTTTATAGGCAGCACTATCATCCGTGGTGGCTGTGAGGTCTAGTGGCTTTTCCTTCAGGTATTGACTAATGTATTCATCCTTTATGGGGGATATTCTGTTATTCACCATGGATACCTTGGACTGCAGGATATCCACTGCAGTTACCCTATGATGCTGCGCCAGCAGCACTGCCATACTTAAGCCCACATAACCCATGCCGGCTACGGTGATTCGGTACCTTTGATCCGCCATCTTCTGTCACTCCTTTTTGTTTTTGTTCTTCGCATAAGTTAAGCCCGCTTTAATAAGCAGGCTTATACTCGCAACCTTTAAAGGCATCATCTTCGATATATTCTATGGTGTCCGGATACATCACATCCACGATTTCTCTATGGTTTTCAAATACTTTGTGACCGATGTACTTCACACCGTAGGGCACTACCACGATAGGGTCATCCCCACGATATGCGATCAGGCAACCGTCTCCCACTACCAGAAATTCCTCATCGGGTAATCTCTCGCCGTTCATAAAGCTTTTCAGCCAAGGGGTAAAGCCAAAGGCGTCTTCACCGATACGGGTTACTGTATCCGGGATCAGAATATCCTCCATGTCGTCACAGTGATAAAAGGCTGCATAGCCGATTTCCATGAGTCCCTTGGGAAGTGTGATGTTTCTCAGGCCGCTGCGGGCAAAGGCGAAGTCTCCGATGTCAACACAGCCTCTTTCCACCTCCATGGAGCGTAAGTCTTTCTCCATGTAGTACTGCCAATTGGCTATTTGAAAATCTGCCGGAAACAGGGCTTCCATATCCACATCGCTGCCGCTACGGACCTGCATGGTCTCATGGTCTATCAGCACCACTGCCTCATGTCCCACCACCTTGGTGGTACCCACCACCTGGCCGATGGGCCGGTCCGTGGGTGCCGGTGTGGTCATAGTATAGGTATCCAGATTTGCCACCTTGGGGTCCTTGGCAGCATTTGCCTGTTGATTGGCTTTTGGTACCGTAAGCAGTAACACTGTCAAAAGCAGGCCCCCCAGGGCGATTTTATTTATTTTCTTCATGCGTTTACTTTCACCTTCTTTGGTGTAGGCACCTGTTGCTTATCCTTCTTTAAGAACAATACGATGGATATGCACAAAAGGCCTAAGGACAGGAACCACTTTGGATGGATGCCGTCACCGGTCTTCGGTGTAGAGTCGATGACGATGTTTGCATTCAGATTGGCTGTATCCACATAAATCACATAGGGTGAGAAATGGGTAGCCGTAAAGCTGATGCAAGGTACACCCGATATGGTCTTGAAGGTCACGGGTAACTCTTCCAGTCTTCCGTTTTTCACTGTAGCCACACGGTTATTGCCGGCGTAGGTCGCCATGCTGTCCGGTATGGGCAAGGTGATATTGATGGAAAGACCGGTGGTATCCGTAATCTGCTTGGTTCCTGTGGAGTCATACAGGGTGATATCCATAGGGAAGTACAGAATCTTGTCCAGACTGCTGTATTTGCCCATCAAGGCCTTCAGAATGGTTTCTGTCACATCCTTGTTCTCGGATATCTTGATGACGAAATTGTCGCTGGAGCCGTTGATTTGTACTGCTACCACGCCGGTATTGGACAGTCCGTTCTTGTTGATAACCACTGTGGTACCGTTGGTATTGGTGCTGTTCGTAGCACCGCTTGAGGTGCCGCCCACATTGCCTGCGCTTCCGCTGTTGTTCTTATCGCCGCCGCTTCCCACCAGTCCGCTGCTTGCCTTGGATTTATAATTTGCTGTTACCAGCACGTCCTTGGCAGGCATCTCGATGACGGTGGCGGTCACATATTTGCTGGCCAGCTTCACGTCAGTAGGGTCTACGGTCCAATCCTTAAATTCCTGGTTGCTTGCCGGGTCGTTGGCGATAATGATTACCTTCTCCCCTGCCGGATAGCTTCCGGAGCCGCTACCGTTACGTACCGTCAAGGTATAGAACGTGGTAGGTGCGGTCGCCGGAGGAGCCGGTGTGGCTGTGGTTCCGGGAGGTAACGGTGTAGGATATATCTTTTCATACTGGGCATAGGTGTCCAGATTTTGCTGTACATTGGTGATAGCCGGTCTCCAACCGGTAAAGGTATAACCGTCTCTGGTAGGCGACTGAGGTGTGATTGCATCCTCACCCGGGTCTACCTTCTGTGTATAAAGAACCTTGTCGTCATGATCTATGAATCTGACGATGTATTTCTTGTTTTCTGAGTCTACCTTTTCATACTGGGCATATACCGTCAAATCTGCGGTAATATTGTCGTAAGAAGGTCTCCATCCGGTGAAGAGATAGCCTTCACGTTCCGGATTATTGGGAGGCTGTGCAGTGCCGCCCTTTGCCACTCTGTCCACCTTAAGTACGGTGTCATCATGGTCTAAGAAGGTAACATTGTATTTGAATTCATCGGAATCCATCTTCTCATACTGTGCGTAAACATCGGTATCCTCCTGCACATTAGTAAATGCAGGTCTCCATCCGGTGAAACGATAGCTTTCTCTGGTCGGATCCAAAGGCGGCTCAGCGTCCTTGCCCATTTCCACACGCTGTGTCTTAATAATACTGTCATCATAGTCAATGAAGCGTACGGTGACACGGTAAGTATCAGGGTCGATGATTTCATACTGTGCTACGATATTCAGGTTGCCGGATACTGCTTCATAGCTGGGTGCCCAGCCCTTGAAGGTGAAGCCTTCTACTTCCGGTGCCTCCGGAGGTACGGCATCCTGTCCTTCCACCACTTCCTGCTTATCCAGGATGGTACCGTCCATACCCATGAAGTATACGGTATAGGTGATGACCTGTTCTTTGGTGGTGGTATCAATATTTTCATAAATCTCAGCGTACACCTTTGCATTACTGTTGTCCTCACAGTAGAAGGTAATATTCTGGCATTCGTCGGGATGATTTACGTTGGTATAGAATGCATCCGGGTCAATGTATGCGACGCTGTTCGGAATCTCTAAGTAACGTACATTACTCTTGCCGAAAGCGTCTGCCCAAATGGCTCTACAGGTGTCGGGCAGGTATACGGAGTACAGGGTGCTTGTATTGTAGAATGCACTCACCGGGATATCGCCCACCTTTGAAGTCTTCAAATCCACGCTACCGATGCCGCTACAATCCATAAATGCTTCCTTGGCGATGGTACTCACGCCTTCCAACTCCTTGGCTTCGATGGTACTGGAGCCGTTTACCTTTCCTCTGGTCTCCAGACACTGTACTACGCCGTCCTTCTTGCCGTCCTTCAGGCTGTATACGATGGAATTCTCACAGCCGAAATAGGAACCGCCCTGGAAGCTTACATTTGTCAGTCTCTCACAGCCCTTGAAGGGACGTACGCCCAGCTGGGATACGCTGGAGGATATCTCTACATTACGCAGCTTATCACAATCCTCAAAAGCATAATCTCCTATGCTGAAGGTGTCGCCGTTGATGTAGATACTTTCCACATTGCGACAGCCCTCAAAGGTTCTTGCAGGGATTTCGTTGATACTATGGGTAGTGATGGTCTTGTTCATACCCAATAGCGCCAGGTTGTTTTCCTTGTCTTCCTTGTCCACGAACAAATCTTCCTTTACGGACTCG
The DNA here is from genome assembly GCA_017520425.1 of Lachnospiraceae bacterium. GTDB lineage: Bacteria > Bacillota > Clostridia > Lachnospirales > Lachnospiraceae > Acetatifactor. Next base: position 24,231 of record JAFXFO010000031.1, read on the forward strand.
ATTCCCTGGAACAACTGCAGGTTCATGACTGCATCCAGGATTTCTTCTTCATCCTGGGTCAGCTTATCGTCGTTTTGTTTATTCTTCAGAGCGGTATTCAATGCTGATGCCTGCTCTTCCGTGATATAAGGCATATTCGCATAATCCGTAATATCCGCAAAGGTAGGATAATCAATCAGCTCATTCTTATCCGTCAAAGGATTGTATTTCACAGTCAGGTTGGATGGCCAACCGCTGTAATAAGTGATGTAAGTCTTTTCCTGGCTACCGATATTGATATTACTTTCCTTGTCCATAGCATAGGTGAAAGGCACGCAATCATAGGATATGGGACCGGTAAAGGTCAGGGTCGGATTGGGAGGTGCAATATGTTCGTTACAAGCTGCCGCTTCCTGTGTACGGAAAGCGTCCTTGCCTATGGTCTGTACATTAACCGGCTCATTAAAAATAACATGCTTCAGGTTATGACAGCCCTTAAATGCTCCCTCACTGATACGCTGTACGGAAGAAGGAATATATACCTTCTCCAGGAAGCAGTTGTTCTGGAAGCTGGTAGATGAAATCTCCTGAATCTTTGCAGGTCCGATGGTCTCAGGCATATTTACTACAGTGATACCCTTCTCAATATCACAGAGCATCAGCTGATTTGCTGAGCTCACACGATAGGTGGCCTTGGGACTATTCAGAACTCCCGGCACCTCATGGATAATGATTTCATACACTTCCTTGTCCATGTATTTGAATGCAATGGCATTCTGGCTGCAAAGCTCGTGAATTGCCGAATCGTCTTCGCCCTCAAAATAAAACTCAGCAGGTACGGTATTCATAAACTGCGCTATACTATACGTGGAAGCGCTGTTATTTACGGAAGGAAGGGTACCCTCCGTAAAACTGGTGTTGCCGTTCTTTACAGATATGTATTTTAAGTTGGAGCAGCCTTCCACCAGGCTGATATCCAGTACTTCGTTTACGTTGTAAGGAATAATCAAATATTCCAGCTTGCGGCAGTTTACAAAGAGGTGGTTGCCCAGGCTCTTTAAGTTGGGAATATTGCCCACACCGCCGAAATCTACTTTTTCTAAGTTGTAACAGTTCTCAAAGCAGTAGTCACCCATCTTCTCTACGGATACCGGGTTGGTGTACTCTAACAGATTCTGACAGTTGGAAAATGCATGGTCACCGATGATACGGATATTGGTATTGGAAGGCAGGCTGAAGCTGGTCATATTGATACAGTTTTCAAATGCGGAATTACCGATGGTATCCACACCTGCACCCAGGCTAACGCTCTGGATACTGGTACATCCGTAGAAGGAACGGTCACCGATACCACGCATATTGTCGCCCATCCGTACGGTGGTAATACTACCCTTTTCTGCAAAAATACCGCCGTTATTGATGTACTGTACTGCCACATTCGCCAATCTCCAGTCTTCGGGACCTTCTACACGCATGTAGTCATCAGGATTCTTAGAACCGATGGGAGTGCCGCTGCGCATAATGTATAAGCTACGATTGTCGATTGCTCCCCAATCTCCGAAGGTACGGAAATAACAGGGATATATCACATCCTTGGTAATCAATGTAGACTCTACGGGCACCATAACAGGATTGCCCAGAGAATCCACCACAGGATTGCCTTCTTCATCTATCTGCTGCTGGTATTCGCCATAGGTCTTGTTGCCGTAATCATCCAGTACAGGCTCTGCAATCTTGTAGAAAAGGAACTGGTCTTTGTAATTCACCGCAACATAACCGCTACCTGCACCGGTACCGGGGTCATAATACTTATAAGCATCCATGGTATTGGGCACATCCAATAAACCGGTGCTTAAATTATTATCCACGTTACTGTTGTAATTGGTGATCACCGCAATCTTGTCACCATCCACAACTCCCTTGGGAAAAACATAGGCAAACTCATACACGCCGTCACCGGTGGTGTATCTGGGAGTGTCATCCTTGATCTCCGGAATGCGGGAATCCGCTTCCGTCAGAGTCACCTTCACAACATCTCCTGCCAGTCCGTGTACCGCCTCTGTTTGCTCTACCGGGATGGATGCTATGGTAATGGCAGATGCCATACATAGAGAGCCGATTGTCTTTCGTATTCTTTTGCGCAATTTCATCTTATTCTTGGGTTTGTCCTTCTTTTCCATACTGATAACCACGCCTTTCTCTAAACCGTCACTTCTAGTCAACCTTCTTCGCCACCACCACGAATCGTCCGTCATCTACCGTGCTGTCACAGGTGGATAGGGTCAGAAGCTTATCTCCGTATTCCGCCGTCACGCCTGTATCATACAGGGATAAAGCGGCCATTTCTGTCATATTTGATTCAAATTCCTGTTCACTGTAGCAGTCTATAAACTGATAATACTTAAATACTACCTCACCCTCGCTGTATACCTTGGAACGGAACACATACATGATTTCGTAGGTGCCTTTCTCGTATATGGTATCAAACTGTATGGTTGGGTGTTTCTTGTAGTACTTCTCTGATTTGTAATCATCCAGGTTGCCGAACATGCGGCCGCTCTTCATATGATGACCATAGATAATCAGATTGGTACTGCGATTGACCACATCACAATCTTTGTCCAGAAACAGGGCACCGTTGCGGTCTTTCTCCTGATTTACATTGTGATCCAGATAGTATTCATTGTTATTGGTCTGCATAACAGGGTAATCTATATTAGTATCGTCAATTTTCAGCCATCCGATTAGCTTTTTATTCGAATTATATAGTTTTTTATACTCTTCTAATACTTCCGGGGCATCTTTTTCCTGATTTGTATAGTTTATGGTAGGTGCTTCCGGTTCGTTCTCCTCTTCAAAATACGGTGTGTTTTGTACACTTTCCTTGATGGCAGCCATATCCTCATAGGTCTTTCTGGTACGATAATCCTCGTATCCGTAGAAACCCACATACAAAAGACATGCTGCACCAAAGACCGCACACACACCGATCAGAAGGCGTCTTCTACGCTCCCGCTTCTTCAGTTCCTGCTGTACCAATTCCTGTACTTTTGCTTCATAAGCGGCTTTCCCGGCATCCTTTTCATTTATCTTTTTCTTTTTATTATCGGCAGTATTTCCCGTTGCCATATATCACTCCAATATCTCAAGTGCCACACATCATCTTGTGGGCATAGTTATTTCACTGTACTATATCTATTTTACTATATATACGGATTTATTCAAGAGTTTTTTAGAAATTGGTGCTATATTCCTAGCCATTTAAGCATAAAAATTCAAAATATTTGCTTTTGTAAATAACTTGTTATTCGGTATTCTTTCCCCTTTATTTCACATTTTCATTATTATTGACATCCCTATTTTCTTATGTTACATTAAGTTACATCCGTATATTCTATGATATTTCACGTGATATTTCTCATAGTTCTCTTTTACTTCATCAGCTTCGATGACCGATTCACGTACACATTAATTTATCTTTTATCTTTTTTATCACCAATAATTTATATATCACTTTTCTAATCTCACATAACAAAGGAGGTCTTTTATGTATCTGAAAACCCAAAATCATTATCAAAAATTGACTTTGGAAGCCACGAAAATCAAAGGTCAATTAGTGCATCTTCCTGAAGGCAAGCTCATCTGTGTACAAAACGGCAACTATGTCAAATGGTACCACAGCCTAGACGGGCATAACACCTACATCCCCAAATCCAATCTGGCATTCGCCGAGAAACTTGCCGTCAAAACCTATTTATCACAACGCTTGAAAGAACTACAACAGGAATTGAAGGCTCTTGATTACTACCTGCGTCACCATAAGAAATCAGAAATATGTGCCGATTCCATGCTGACTCACACATCACCTTTCGCGCCATTGCTCACCCCTTATTTTAAATCCGTCAACGAGGAACTCTATTCTTGGGCAAATGAATCCTATACCCCCAATCCCACACACCCCGAACAGCTTATCCACAAATCATGCATGAATCTTCGGGTCCGCTCCAAATCCGAAGCTCATATTGGCATGTGTCTTTATACCAGCAAAATCCCCTTTCGTTATGAAGCACCGTTAATTTTGGATGGTCACATCCTATACCCGGACTTTACCATTCGCCATCCCATTACAGGTGAATTCTATTATTGGGAACACTTTGGGCTCATGGACCACGAAGACTATCGAAGAAATGCTTTTTCCAAGCTGCAACTCTTTTCTAACAACGGTATTTTTCCGGGCATCAACCTTATCACCACATACGAAACCAAGAATCATCCCCTCAGCCACGAAACTATCGAAACATATATTCAATTATATTTTCTATAATGCTTTGCGTAAGAAATATCTCCTCATCAAAGCATTTCGAATGCATGGTTTTTATTGATTTATAGGGTACATTCGCCTTTTATTTGCATATTTTGGACATATACGAAATTATCTTATACCAATGTCCAGAAATATGTGATTTTATATGAATTTATGCGTCTTTTTTGTTTTATTGGACATATGAGAAATTTTTATCTCTGTATGTCCATGTTTCTCCCTGTTTTATGGACATTTTACACACATTATTTTCTATATATCCAAAACTCGCTCAAAAACAGATACATATTAGCAAAAATGAGATGTTTTTGGATATAATAGCACAGTTATATTGTATATGTCCAAAACAACCTTCCAAAAACATAGTTTATCGTATGGAACCTTAGGCGATTCATTTAATTATTCTTATTCTTTTAATAGTACTAATCTGAAAATCATCATATTTTCAAATTATTTCCTCACACAAATTATCACAGTGCATATTATGTACTATAATCAAAAACTTGGAGGCTCTATCATGAGTGACTTAACAGCTTCAAACTGCGGATGCGGCAGTAATTCTATTTTTGGCGGTAACGGCGGCGGATGCAGCTGGATCATCTGGATTCTTCTGTTATCCTGCTTCTGTGGCGGCAATGGCGGCGGATGCGGCTTCGGCAACATCTTCGGCGGCAATAACGGATGCGGATGCAATGACGGTTGCGGCAGCAATTCCTGCGAATGGCTCATCTGGATTCTTTTACTTTCCTGCTTCTGTGGCGGCAACAACAATTGCGGTTCTCGCTGCTGCTAATCTTTTTCTGTACGGCAGGCCCCTTCTCGGGGCCTGTTTCTACGAATGTTGACTTTTTTATTAGAGAATAGTTAAGGCACCCTACACATAGATATAGTTATACTACCCCTTTCAGGAGGTCCCATGGAAGATATCAGACAGGACAGCATCCTGGCATTTGACACCTGCTTTACTAACAATCACATATGTATGCTGAAGATCCTGCTTCCCTGCTGTGACACTTCTTTGCAACGTTATCTTGCAGTATATATACACTTTTTGGAACTAAAATATACACTTACGGATTTTAAAAAGCTTTCGAAAAATTATCCCGCCGAGAAGCCTTCGGAACCCTTGCTCCTATTTGACAAGCTGCTTCCTTATTGCACTTCCCAAGAAAAGCAGCTTTTTTCACAGTTCAAAAGTCTTTTTGAAACCATGGAGAATCTTAAGAATATGATGAGCATGATGGAGCTTATGAAAGATATGTTTCCGGAAGGAATGAATGGTGCGGACGTTGAGTCCGGTTCGCCTGCCGATATGTTTAGTGCATTACAGGGTAAGTTCGGGCAAGGAGGTTTTGACCCAGACATTTTTTCAGCCATGTCGGGCATATTTTCCGGCGAAAGTACATAGATTTGTAATATATATAACGGAGGTATATGTATGGAACATACATCCACTAAGCCCGAATGGATGAACGATCCGTCGGTTCAGAATATTTCTACGGACAAACTAAACTTTCTGTCCGGACTGTTTCAAGAAGGAAAGGGCAAGTCCCAAAAGGAAATGATGGCCTTTGTCTTACCCATGATGAAGAAAGCGAAAGCAGAAAACTTAACCTTTACACCGGCAGAAATCTCCGCCTGCATTCAGGCTATAAAGAAGCATTCCACGCCCGAGGAATTGACTCAAATCGATAAAATCATGTCACAGCATAAGAAATAGCTTTTTAGGAAAAATAGTTATTTTGGGCGTCATCAATTTCCCGTACAAAAAAACGTGGCAGTGTTTCCACTGCCACGAATTATTTTGTATTAATCTTCAATATTATTCTCTGCAACCTTAGCTGCTCTTGCTGCTACTTCCTTCTCCTGAACATCGCTTGGTGCCTGCTCATATCTGATAAATTCATAAGCATAGTCACCGCGACCGCCGGTCATGGAACGAAGGTCGGTACAATAACCGAACAGTGAGCTCATAGGGATTTCCGCTTCTACAATCTGCTTTCCGCCGGGAATAGGATTCATACCAAGTACACGACCACGTCTCTTATTCAAATCACCCATAACATCACCGGTGTAAGAATCCGGAACAGTCACCTTTAAGCTTGCGATAGGCTCTAATAATACAGGATGCGCTTCCATGAAGCCCTTCTTAAATGCCTGAATGGTAGCCATCTTGAAGGCCATTTCGGAAGAATCTACAGGATGGTAAGAACCATCATAAAGCACTGCCTTTACGCCTACTACAGGATACGCAGCCAAAGGTCCCTTATCCATGGAATCCTGCAAGCCCTTTTCTACTGCCGGGAAGAAGTTCTTAGGCACTGCACCACCAACAACTTCCTGCTCGAATACGAAAGGTACTTCCATATCATCGGAAGGACTGAAACGCATCTTTACATGTCCGTACTGACCATGTCCGCCGGACTGCTTCTTATGCTTCGCTTCCACATCTGATGACTTCTTAATAGTTTCACGGAAGGCGATCTTAGGCTTGGTCAGCTCTACTTCCACCTTGTATTCGTTGATCAGTCTGCTAACCACGATATCAAGATGCTGATCGCCCATACCATAGATTAAGGTCTGTTTGTTTTCTGCGTCATTCACTACCTTCAATGTCTGATCTTCATGAGTCATCTTCTGAAGTGCCTGTGAAATCTTGTCGATATCAGCTTTATTCTTGGGCTTATATCTCATGTATGTATAAGGCTTTGAAATCTCAAACTGACCGTATTTAATGGTGGTCGCCTTGGTAGATAAGCTGTTGCCGGTTCTTGCAGCGGTCAGCTTAGCCAACGCACCGATATCACCTGCATGAAGCTCTTTTACTTCGATAGGCTTATTGCCCTGCATTACATAAATCTTACCAATCTTTTCTTCGATATCCTTATCCACATTGTAAAGTAAATCGTCAGTCTTTAATACGCCGGAATTCACCTTGATCAAAGAATACTTACCAATGAAAGGATCCACGATGGTCTTCCAGATATATGCTGACTTCGCCTTGGAGAAATCATAATTTGCATGATAAATATCGTTGGTCTTCATATTGATACCGGCTACTTCTCTGTTTTCGGGAGAAGGTACATACTTGATAATATCATCAATCAAGGTATATACGCCCTGCATCATGGTACTGGAACCCATGGTCATAGGTACGATACTTCCGTCCCATACATTGGTACGAAGAGCTGCTCTGATTTCTGCTTCTGAGAAGGTTTCTCCGCTAAAGTATCTTTCCATGAACTCTTCACTGGTCTCAGCTACTGCTTCCATCAATGTATCACGGCAAATCTGGAGATTGGGCTTGTTGTATTCGGGAATCTCGCATTCCACAACTTCCTTGCCCACCCAACGGTTTGCAGTTTCACTGATTACATTTACGTAACCTACAAACTTTTCGTTCTCACGAATCGGCAGATGAAAGGGAGCCAACTTCTTGCCGAACATCTCGGTCATATCTTCCACTACCTGACGGAAGGAAGCATTGTCCACGTCCATATTGGATACATAAATAATTCTGGGTAATTTGTACTTTTCACAAAGCTCCCAAGCCTTGATGGTACCCACTTCCACGCCAGCCTTACCGTTAACAACAATAATCGCTGCACCGGCTGCACTCATAGCTTCTTCTACTTCACCTACGAAATCGAAATATCCGGGAGTATCCAGTATATTAATCTTATATCCTTCCCATTCAATAGGTATCACGGATGTACTGATAGAAAACTGTCTCTTCTGTTCTTCCTTACTATAATCACTTATGGTATTGCCATCTGACACCTTACCCATTCTTGAGGTGATACCTGATAAATAAGCCATCGCCTCTGCCAAACTGGTCTTTCCGCTGCCACCATGGCCAAGTAAACATACATTACGAATCTTGTCAGTTGTGTAAATATTCATATGTCTTCCTCCAAATAAGATGTAATTTGGGAACTTTTCACAAGTTGTTTTGAAATAATTCAAATCCCATATGTGTATTTTACTAAATAATTGCACTTTTTTCAAGTAAATTTGTAATAATTGTATATATTTTTTACAAAATGTTTTTGCAATTGGATTTTTGGATGTGATTCATTCATAGCCACTCACTATACAATGTCTCCCTGCCCTTGCAGTCCTGTTGCCTCCCGCCACATGACGTCTTTTGACACCACAGTATTCTTCTTTCAATCCCGGCCACCCCTGCGTCTTTAGGCATGATACTGACTTTTTCTTTTGCGTCCGCCCAACTCGCGCCTTTGGGCAGAATACTGCATATTACGATTAACTTTGCCCAAATCTCAAGCCCATTTATGGACGAATAACCTCTCACATACACCACATGGGCAACACAAGCTTTATTCCTCCATCTCTGCCCAATTTTCAGCCACTTATTGGGCAGAGGGAATCTTAATAGTATTCCTATGCCCAATTGGAGTATTTTACCTCATTTTCGCCACGGTTTCACCAATATTTTTGGGCATAGATATCGCCTTTATTAACTCTATGCCCAAACAGCTTAGATATTTCATAAAATATATATTCAGCCAGAGAAGTATTTCCTAAAATCCATACTAAACAAAGAGATGTTTTTCACAAACCGCATACTCAACCAAGAGAAACCTTGCATAACTAAGCGACAAATTATAATCATCTCAATAGATACCCTTAAAATACTTTACACTTTACTATATTTCTAATATAATAATTTCAAACAGCAAATCAATTCATCATATATTCTAACGTTCCTATCATTATGCATCCCACCATTATTTACAAAGGAGGTAATCATCATTCACACTATTATTCTATCCAGATATCATGAACTAAAAAAACAAATACAAGACATCCAAAAGCAACTATACACTATGCCGGAAGGTCATTTATGTTGTACCAATAACGGTAAATATCAAAAATGGTATCATGTAACTAACAATATATATACCTATATTCCTAAAAAACAAAAAAGGCTCGCCGAACAGCTGGCTATCAAGAAATATCTAACCACTTTACTTGAGGATTTGAGCAAGGAAAAGGAGGCACTTCAATTTTATCTAAAGAACTCCTCTGCCGCATCAAATGCGCAAATATTTCTTCAACAATCCGAATACCGAACTCTTTTACAATCTTATTTTCAACCGGCTTCACAGGAAACTTCCGATTGGCTCAAAACCCCATATGAACATAATACAAGTCATCCTGAACACCTGGTACATAAATGCATCTCCGGAAATATCGTCCGTTCCAAATCAGAATCCTTAATCGATATGCTCTTATATGTAAACAAAATCCCCTTTCGATACGAATGTGCACTCCATTTTGATGAGGAAACACTTTATCCCGACTTCACAATACTTCATCCAAAGACACATGAGCCGCATTATTGGGAACATTTTGGCATGATGGACAAACCTACTTATGTCCATAAAAACAACTCAAGGCTACAAACATATCTCACTCATAATATTATCCCGGGCAAAAATCTTATCATAACCTACGAGACTTCAAACCATCCCCTGGATTTATATACAATCGAAAAAATTTTACAGGTATATTTTTTGTGAAAATTATTTGTAACAGAATCAAAATAAAAAGAAGCTGCGGAATTACTCCACAGCTCCTAATCAACTCATTTACACTCTTATTACTCTGCCCGCTTAATAATCTTGTATGTCTGGCAGGCTTTATCGTTGGGAATATCAGATTCAAACATTAATGCGGACCAATCACCTGCATCAATACTTTGTACACGATCTCTCAAGCGATATGTTCTTCTGATAACCAATTCTACTTCCGTACCGTCTTCCAATAAAGCATACACAGTATCACCTACTGCTATGTTACCATAAACCATTTGACCCATAAACATATTTCTCTGCATAAGATCCATACGATAATCTCTGGGAACAAATGCAGCAATTTCGTCTTCATCCCCACTAATTATTTCGTCAGGTATTATATATAAATCATCACACTGCTTAACATAGGAAATTGCACCAGCATCCTGCAATGCTTTATTCAAATCATTAGCCATTGTTTCACTATATATTTCCCAAACAACCAAATCCTTTGCAGACATTATCTCATAGGATTTAATAGGCGTTCCGGAGTCTCCGAAGAAATCCCTATAAGCATTTTCAACTTCAATGCCATTGTCACCAACACTTTCTATATACACCTGATAACCGGGAAAGTTGAAATAACCAAATTTACCCATTGTAAAATAATCGTCATCATCGCTTTCCTCAGTATTTACCTCAGGTACTTCCTCAGTGGTTTCGTTTTCTGCATCATCATTCTCTTCATCTTCTTCAGTATTCACTTCTTCATTTGATTCAGCCTTAGGATTTTCACCAACCACAGGATTTTCAAAGGCTTCAATAGTTGCTGTACTTCCAACCTCTGCCAATTTATCGCAAATCTCTGAAGCAGATACTAAATCACTTGCCACATAAATTATAACAGGTGCAGCCTCAACCAATTCCTTTGCCTCTTGCAATTCATAGCCCAATTCATCACGAATCACTTGAATGACTTTAACCTTTTCGGCACCTACATCTTCTAAGTAAACCGAAAACATTAACTGTCCTTCCACAACATTATCCGTAGATTCCGTGTTTAATTCTTCTCCATTAACAGACACCTTCAATACACAGCCTATACCTTCAAACGCATCAATACAAGCTTTTGCCGTCTCTTCATTGACGCCATCCATCATTACACAAGGCACATTGTCAATGGCAACCTGTGCCTCAGCAATACTTGCACCGGTATAGTCATGATACAGCGTAATCGCCAATACTTTTTCTTTACCAACTTCAATAAATTCCACCTTGTATGTAAGCTCTTCATCAGGTGCCTCAGTGGGTTCCGGAGTAGGTGTAGCTGTAGGCTCCGGAGTAGGGGTAGGCGCCTCAGTAGGTTCAGGTGTGGGCGCTTCAGTGGGTGCAGGGGTAGGTGCTTCAGTGGGTGCAGGGGTAGCCTCATCCTCCACCGTACTTTCTACCTTGTCCTTCTTGCTGCTTGATGTTTCTTCCTTTTCGCCACAAGCGGTTAAAAACATGGCAATCAGCAGCAAACTCAATAACATCACAATAATCTTCTTCATTTCCTCTTCCTCCTCATATGTATATGATTTAATATTTTATCACCGTAGATACAACAAATCAATCCGAAACATCCGCCTGCCGTATCCAACAATACATCCGCAAAATTACCCCAGCGTTCCGGTACAAAGAGCTGGTGTATCTCATCAAAAGCAGCCGATACAAATATCCAGGGTATAATAATTTTCGCAAGCAAAGGGATTCTTTTCCATCGCCTCACATTTAACGGTTTTTCCACAATACCCTTACCGTACAACCCAATCCACGGATACCAGATGAAAAACAACAAAAAAGCCATCATTGCATATTCGCAAAAATGTGCTATTTTCCGGACCGGATGTTCAAAATACAAAGCCCAGCTTTCGATTATACTTTCGGACCAGTTTTTGCCTGCGATCGTATTCCATATTTCCACACACATTTCAGATACCTTTCGGCTCAATCCTCCGGAAGCCTCTCCGTCCTGGTCAGAAAAAGTAAATATTAAACTGTACAATAACACAAGAAAAATAGTGGCTATACTGCTAACCACTATTTTCTTAAGCTTATTCATCTTTTCCATTTTCTTCCTGCTCTTCCATAACCGTCTGATAGGTCTCTATTCTGGCCGCATCCATCTCCGGCATACCAATAAATACCGCACCATAGTGAAACTTACCATCTATCATTTCGATACGCACAATCCGTAAAAATGCATGAATCACTTCCTTTGTCCATATGGTCAAATAGGATTCATATACATTTCCAATGGACAATACCTCATTGCAGATAAAACCCACACCTGTCTTTGAAACATCATTAACATCAATCATTACTTCCTTGTTGCCCTGTGCGTCCAGGCGCTTAATCATCAGCTTTGATTGTAATTTTGTACGTTTGCTTCTTCTTCTCTCTTGCATAATCATCCCTCTTTCGTCATGAAAGTATGGTAAATATTAATAAATACATTATATCACGTTATTTTCCTAAACTCAATACAGCAATTACATTTTATCATTGGTTATGAGCATGGCATCTCCAAAACTGAAGAAACGATATCGTTCTTCAACCGCTTCTTTGTATGCATCTAATACATATTCTCTACCTGCAAGTGCTGAAACCAGCATCACTAAAGTAGATTCCGGCAAATGGAAATTGGTAATCAGGCAATCCAATATCTTAAACCGGTATCCGGGATAAATAAAAATCTCTGTATTGTCACAACCGGCATGAATCACACCGTCCTCCGTGGATGCACTTTCCACGGTACGGCAGCTGGTGGTACCCACACAGAACACTCTTCCGCCGTTTTTCTTGGTTTCATTGATAATGTCTGCGGCTTCCTGCGTCACCTGATAATATTCAGAGTGCATATGATGGTCTAAGATATTCTCTTCTTTCACCGGACGGAAAGTCCCAAGGCCGACATGCAAGGTCACATAGGCAATTTGAACACCCATTTCTTCAATTTTCTGAAGTAACTGTGGCGTAAAATGCAGTCCTGCCGTTGGTGCTGCTGCAGAACCGTCGTATTTGGCATATACGGTCTGGTAGCGGTTTTTGTCCTGCAATTTATGGGTAATATATGGCGGCAGGGGCATCTCGCCAAGCTTATCCAGCACTTCTTCAAAGATTCCTTCGTACTCGAAATGAATCAATCGGTTGCCTTCCTTCACCATCTCCATCACTTCTGCCTTCAGCAAGCCATCACCGAATACCAGACGGCTACCCGGGCGGCATTTCTTACCGGGCTTTACCAAAGTCTCCCAAACATCGCCCTCGTGACGCTTTAGCAAAAGCACCTCCACATGGGCACCGGTTCCTTCCCTTTCGCCCAACAGTCTGGCGGGAATCACCTTGGTGTTATTAAGTACCAGACAATCGCCGGGTTTCAAATAATCGGTTACATCCCTAAAAATCTTATGAGTCACTTTGCCGCTGTCCTTATCCAGTACTAAAAGCCTGGAGGAAGAACGGTCCGCCAACGGGTCCTGGGCAATCAGCTCCTCAGGTAAATCAAAATAAAAGTCTGATTTCTTTAACATAGTCATTTGTTTCTTTTCCTTATGCTTCTTCTAAAAAGGCCTTATATCCTCTGTATGTTTCATAAACATCCGCTTTGCTGGTGGCTTCCCAAGGGGCATGCATATTCAGTACTGCCACACCGCTGTCAATCACGTTCATGCCGTAAAGCGCCAGTATATATGCAATGGTTCCGCCACCGCCCACATCCACCTTGCCAAGCTCTGCAGTCTGGAAATTAATCTTTTTCTTCTCGAAAATATTCCGGATATGGGCAATATACTCCGCATTGGCATCATTGGAGCCGGACTTACCTCTGGCACCGGTGAACTTGTTAAATACCATACCACCACCAAGATATGCTGCATTCTTTTTCTCAAAATAAGAGCCATAGGAAGGATCAAAGCCTGCACTGACATCGGACGAAAGCATGTTGGAACGGCTCAGTGCCCGTCTGAGATTCAATTCACTGTATTCACCCAGCAGGTTCATCACCTCCGCCACAGAGTTCTCAAAGAATCTGGACTGCATGCCGGTTGCGCCTACGGAACCGATTTCCTCCTTGTCCACTAAGATACAGCAAACGGTCTTCTCACACTTCTTTACATCCAGCATGGCCTGCAATGAGGTGTATGCACAGACTCTGTCATCCTGACCGTAAGCCAGTATCATACTTCTGTCAAAACCTGCTTCTCTTGCCTTTCCTGCAGGCACCACTTCTAACTCTGCCGAAAGGAAATCTTCCTCTTCAAAATCATAGGTTTCCTTCAATATATCCAGTACGCCGGCCTTTACGGCTTCCTTTACTTTTTCCTTTTTGCCGTCGGCGTTTTTATCTTCTTCCTTGGACTTCTCGATAAGTAAGGGCTTATTACCTACGATAATATCCAATGCTTCGCCTTCGATTACCTTGGCAGCCTTTTTCTCCATCTGTTCGCCTGCCAGATGAATCAGTAAATCCGAAATAAAGAATACCGGGTCATCCTCTTCCTCACCGATATTTACTTCCACGGTAGTACCATCCTTCTTCACCACTACACCATGAATCGCCAGAGGCAATGTCACCCACTGGTATTTCTTCACACCACCGTAATAATGGGTATCCAGATAGGCAAAGCCATTGTCCTCATACAAAGGATTCTGCTTAACATCCAGGCGGGGACTATCGATATGAGCCCCCAATATATTCATACCCTCTGATAGGGGCTTCTTGCCGATTTTGTACATGGCAACGGACTTGTTCATACAAACACTGTAAACCTTATCGCCTTCTTTCAATATCTCACCTTTACTTACCAAAGCTTCCAGCTCACGGTAACCGGCCGCTTCGATGGTATTCACAATCACATCGATGCATTCTCTTTCCGTCTTACCATTATCCAAAAAATTACGATATTCTTTATTAAGCTTTTCCAGCTCCTTCAACTGCTTCTTATCATACAATTCCCAGGTGTTTTTTCTCTCCATAGTTACCTACTAGTGTTTTGATGTCGCAATTATATGATTGATAGGGTGTATCTTTATTGGACAATTGTAAATATAACATCCTACCGCAGGGCGCTCTCGCTTCTTGGAAAACGTAGCGCCACTAAGCTCGTGACGAAGCAAGCTTCGTCTTAAAACCTCGCTAAGGGGCGACGTTTTCCAAGACCTGCTTGCAGGAAATTATATTCCCAATTGTCCTTTAAATAATTTCATAATTTACAATCATTGAACTGCGACATATAAATATATAAGGGTATGATACCCAATTTAGAATATCATACCCCATTCTTATATGTTTTTCAATAAATTTGCATAACTATTTAGCTACGAAGCTCAGCACCGAATTTCTTATTCATCTGCTTCAGAATCTTCTTTACGAAGCCGTCAACGCTTTCTGCGGTGAACGCTTCTTCCTTGGGAGTGAACAATACGGTGAATGCCATACTCTTCTTGTCCTCACCAATCTGTGCACCTTCGTAAATATCGAAAAGCTTGATGCTGGTGATATATTTGCACGCTTCCTTCATGGTATCTTCGATTTCGCCGCAGGTAATTGCTTTGTCTACTACGATTGCAAGGTCACGCTGCTCCTCTGCAAACTTCGGCAACGGAGTGAACATAGCCTTCTTGCCGTAGTACTGTGACAGGCTTTCCAAATCGATTTCCATCAAATATACAGGGATACGCAGGTCGCATTCGTCCGCAATATCATAAGCCAGTTTACCGAAGTAACCGATTTCCACACCTTCACAGCTGATGCTTGCAGTCTGGAAAGGATGCAGGAAGGTATTCTGTGTATTTGCATAGGTAAACTTCACATGAAGCACCTCGGCCACCTTTTCAGCCACTCCCTTCATAGTGAAGAAGGATTCCTGTGCACCAAACAAAGCTACGCATAAGGTCTGACGCTCATCCGGATACTCTGTCAAAGGTAAATCCTTCGGGATAAACTTTTTAGCAACTTCAAACAATCTGCCTTCCAGATTGCCCTTCTTCTGGTTACGAACCACGGCATTAATCATAGATGCAGCCAAAGTGGTTCTCATCAGGGACAATTCTTCGCTGATCGGATTCATGATACGGATTGCATGACGTTCAGGAGCATCAGCAGGCAATTTCAACAAATCCAAATCGGAAGGTGAGAAGAAGGAATAATGGATACACTCATGTGCTCCTACGTTGCAAAGTGCCTTCTTTAAGCGCATTTCGGTCTTCTGCTGAGTATTTTCTCCACCCATGGTTACCTGTGCACTTGCAAGGAAGGTAGGTACAATATGCTCATAGCCATACATACGAATCACTTCTTCTGCCACATCCTGATAGGTTTCCATATCTTCACGATATGCAGGAATCTGCAAGGTTAATGTATCCCCTTCCAACTTGGGTTGGAAGCTCAAATTGGTCATAATACGTACAATATCTTCATTGGGAACGGTGATACCCAGGACTGCATTTACCTTTGCGATACTTACGGAAAGCTCCTTAGGCTCCACGCTGTTACCCGCATTTACATCCACATGCATCTTGGATACTTTACCGCAGTTCAGCTCCTCGATTAGGTGCAGCGCTCTCTTCATAGCCATCACGGTTGCGTACTCATCCACACCCTTTGCATATCTTGCACTGGAGTCGGAAGACTTACCTACGCTTCTGGAGGTACGACGTATATTGTCACGTGCAAATTTAGCAGACTCGAACAATACGGTATTGGTGGTTTCCTTGATTTCAGAGTTTAAGCCACCCATGACACCGGCCAAAGCAACCGGCTTCACACCGTCACAAATCAGCATATTTTCGGTAGTCAAAGTCAATTCTGTCTCATCCAAGGTGACGATTTTCTCGCCATCCTTTGCACGTCTTACATTGATAGCATCGCCCTCTAAGGTGGTGTAATCAAATGCATGCATGGGCTGACCCAGTTCCTTTAAAATATAATTGGTAATATCTACTACATTGGAGATGGCACCGATACCAACCAGCGCCAAACGACGCTTCATCCATGCAGGAGATTCTTCAATCTTTACATCAGTCACATAATGAGCACTGTATCTGGGGCAAAGCTCAGGACAATCCACGGTCACCTTGAAGTTTTCAATGGTAACATCGCTCTCGGTATAGCTTAAATCAGGAGCTTTGAACTCTTTTTCCAGTACTGCGGCAATTTCTCTTGCAATACCTACAATACTCTGACAATCCGGACGGTTTGCAGTAATAGCAATATCAAAAATCCAGTCATCCAGTCCCAAAATAGGCTTTACATCCGCACCTACGGGAGCATCTTCAGGAAGTACCAGAAGTCCGTTGTAGCCTGCACCGGGATACATATCTTCGCTGACACCCAGCTCCACACCGCTACACAGCATACCATGGGACTCATAACCACGTAATTTTCCCTTACCGATGGTCATTACACCTTCTACAGTCTTATGATCCTTAGCGGTAGCATATACGGTTGCACCTACCAATGCTGCCGGGAATTTGCCGCCTGCACATACATTATCTGCTCCACAGCAAATCTGGAAGATACCATGCTCACCACAGTCTACCTTACATACATGCAAATGGGTATCCGGAATAGGCTCACATTCCAACACATAACCAACAACAACTTTGTTGATATCCTTGCCCACTTCGTACAATTCTTCTACTTCAAAACCACAGGAGAAGAGCTTTTCCTCCAGCTCCTGAGGTGTAATATCAATATCTACATAATCCTTTAACCAACTTAATGGTGCTATCATATCTCTATACCAACCTTTCCTTATTTGTCGTTTAACTGGCCAAGTACCTTTACATCGGACTCAAATAAGAGCTTAATGTTATTGATACCGTACTTTAACATTGCAGTACGTTCAATACCGATACCAAACGCCAAACCACTGTAAACATTGGAGTCGATACCACAATTCTCCAGCACCTTATTGTTTACAATACCTGCACCCAGAATCTCGATCCAACCGGTACCCTTACAAAGCTTACAGCCCTTGCCGCCGCATTCGAAGCAGCTGCAATCCACTTCTACAGAAGGCTCTGTGAAAGGGAAGTAAGAAGGACGAAGACGGGTCTTAGTTCCTTCTCCGTAAATCTTCTTTACAAATTCATCCAGCATACCCTGCAAGTCACATAAGGTGATATTCTTGTCCACTACCAAACCTTCCATCTGTGTAAACATAGGTGAATGGGTAGCGTCATCATCGGAACGGAACACCTTACCCGGAGACAGAATCTTAATAGGCGGCTGCTGCTTCTCCATTACATGAATCTGTCCTGCACTAGTCTGGGTTCTAAGCAAGAACTCAGGGGACAAATAGAAGGTATCCTGCATATCTCTTGCGGGATGGTCCTCCGGTGTATTCAATGCAGTAAAGTTATAATAATCGGTTTCGATTTCGGTTCCTTCGAAGATTTCGAAGCCCATACCTGCGAAAATATCAATAATCTGATTGCGAACCAAGGTTATCGGATGCAGATTACCCTCAGCCACAGTCACTGCCGGCAGGGAAATATCAATCTTTTCTGCTTCATAACGTGCCTGAAGTTCTTTAGCCTTCATCTTCTCATCCAGACCGCCTAAGAATTCCAATGCCCATTCCTTTAATTCATTCACACCCTTACCATAAGCCGCACGCTCCTCTGGTGCAATGTTCTTCATTTCCTTCATCAACATACCGATTTTACCGGTCTTTCCATCCAAGAATTTCTTCTTGAATTCGTACACTTCCTTAGAGGAATTCAGTTCTTCGGAGCCGGTAATAATCTCCTGCTTAATCAACTCTAAATTTGCGTTCATAGTTTTCTTCCTTTCTTTAAATAAATCATTTGCCGTGCACACCTCGATTCCGCTTTGCTTCATCTCGGTCGCGGGCTTCGCCCTATATATGTATAAATATGTCTATTTGTGAGCAAGCTCCCAATATCCACATTTATTTATACATATGCACGGCTTCATTTTTCGCGCAAAAAATCGCCCCATTGCATAGTGTATTCCTATGCAAGGGACGAATAAAATCCGCGGTACCACCCATTTTCCTAAGCAAATCGCTTAGACACTCAACATGCTTAACGCGCACAAACGGTTCGGACTACTTCTCCTTCACCCAAACAGCTCCGGTGGGAAATTCAAGTTATCATTTGAACTTAAGGAAGCTTTCAGCCGGTGACTTCCTCTCTCTGATAGAAAATGATACTCTACTTTGCACCTTCATTGCCTTTCACATTGTATGTATGATACTTGATTTAAGAGAAAATGTCAAGGGTAATCTCTCCTAACAGTATTTTTATTTACATATAAAGCTCAGCCATGGCTTTGCCTAAAGCTTCCGTAAAAAATTTCATAATCTCATCAACAGACATTTCTTCACCAGACAAAACTTCATAAGGAACGCCTATTTCATCATAATCTTCAAAATAATATTCAAAATATGTTTCTTCTGATAAAAGACCGAATTTATAAATGCTCTGACGCTCTCGATTGATATATGCACTTCCGTATGTATCACTTCCGAGCATTATTTCTAACACATCATAGACCGTGCCGTTTATTTCTTCCGTGCCGATATAATCAATATAAGTAACATCCTCTACCATATCATTTACCTGGCTCCAAAAGTCTATATTGAAAAGATCCTGCATCTGTTCCTCGGAATCCAAATATGCATATGCCCAACCAACAGATTCCATATTAGGTGAACCTATTACAAGTATATAATCATCGAAATAAGCATCTATGACATAATCTCCCAAACCATATCTAATCCATGTTTCTCCATCTATAACAGTAACACCAAAATCAAAAGAAAATGCTTCCATGTTGATATTACCTTTTATGGCATAGGAATCCGGAAAGTCAACCGCTTTGTCAAAATAATCGACATAGTGTATTTCCCAAGGCTGTTCACCCTCTTGCTCCGGTCCGTTTTCATCCTCCGTCTTGGTAATAATATATGTGTTTGTTAAAAATTCTATAAAAATTTTACTAAGCTCACTGCTATCCACCTTCTCACAGTTTTCCAACAAAGTGGTATTAACATGCTCGTATGTACTAATAATATCCGTATCCGTGAGATAATATAACACACAGCTAAGGATATCTCCATCCTGTTCTATATCTATTTTTGATATTTCCTGTTTATCCCGATCAATGTAACAAACCACATTAAAATCGGTTTCGAAAATCGTATTTTCGGCTATGCCTTCCACCACATCATATAGGATTCCGCCTTCTGTCATTGCTTCTACATAATCGGTGTAAGTGATGTGATTCAGTTGATCCAGAAACAGTTCTGCCAAAAAGAAGTCTTTGAAATCCTCTGCATCCTCTTCTTCTATGGGTGCATAAACCTCATTCCACTCATTTTTCAAATAAGAGTTCAAATACAAGGCATCCTTTGTCATGTATAATTCACAATACTCGTCCCCTATAAACAGGGCCATTCCTTTTACCATTTGATTATAGGCATATCTGATATTAAACTCTATGCCATTAAAATTCGTTTCTGCATTAACCGAAACATTTTCCTTTATTACCGGACCGTAATCCTCGAAGAAATCCTCATATTCCGTTTCCCAATTTATAGGTTTCGTCGTGGGTTCGGGAGTAGGTTCCGGAGTCGGTTCAGGAGTAGTTTCCGGTTCTTCTTTCCCTTCGGACTCCTCTTCCTCATCAGTCTCATCCGCCTCATCTTCTACAGAATTTTCTTTTCTAACCTTACGCTCCTTGTCGTCATCGCTATCCTTTTCGCCACAAGCTGTCAACCCTATCGCTAATAATACAGTCAGCAACAATAGATATATTATCTTTTTACAACCATTCTTCCTCATTTGCATACCCCTATTAAAATACTCCCTATGTATCTCTACATAAGGAGTATTTTTATGTTATTCATAAACACTCAATAAACACTCTTCCAATGCTTTTTCAAAATAATCAGCCAGGTCATCTGTGGTCATTTCCTCTGCTTCATCCTGGGTAATAGGTATCTTGTTTTCTTCCAATTTATCAAAGTAAATCACAATACCGGCTTCTTCAATGCTACAATCCATTTTATAGATCTTTTGGGTTGCTCTGTTGATATATACGATTCCTTGGGTATCATTTTCATATTTTATGTTAACTATATCGTATACTTCACCTTCTATCACCTCGGCGCCTTCATAACCCACATAATCTATATCATCGGTAGCTCCTTCCACATCCTCCCAGAAAATCATGGTAATCACATCAGAAGGCTCTTCACCGTCTTCCAAGAATGCATATGCCCAATCAACGGACAACCCATTATGAACACCAACCAAAACAGTCTCATCATCATAATAAGCATCTACGATACTACCATTAAAATCATAACGTGCGAAGGTTATACCGTCAACAGTCTTAACATTCATAAGAATCGGAATATTAAGCATGTTTATAGTATATTCCAATGCATAATCCTCAGGGAATACGATAGGCTCATCAAAATAGTTTGTATAATACTGAGACCAGTTTTCTTCATCATTTTCTACTTCAACTTTGTTATCCGTTGATTGATTTAATGAAACCTCATCCAAAAATTCGATATAGAGGTCCATAAATTCATCATATGATACTTCCTCGCCGACATCCTTATAATCTTCTATCTGGTATTTCACTTCATCATTCACATCGGCTTCGTCCATATATTCAAGCATTACGTTGAATACATCACCATTCTCAAAAATCAAATCAACACTTGCGATTTCACCGGTTTCACGATTGATATAGCACTCTACTTCGCACCATTCGCCGTTATCTTTCACTTTACCTGCTACTACATCGTAAGTAGCATCATACTCAACAATCTCTTCGATATATTCCACATACTGAATATTATTCAGAAACTCCAGCATCTGTCGTGACATAAACATGTATTCATATTCGTTGAAATCTTCCACTTCGTTAGAAGCATATATGGTATAATCGTCAAGTTCCGTTTCTATCACGGCATACAAACCTTGTTTATCACCATACATTTCTATGTATAAACCATTTACATCAAGCATCATACCAATATAATTTTTGTTATATACATAACCTGCATCTATATCGATATTTTCAAAATCGCTTTCCGCTAAAATGACTACATTTTCTTTTATGACAGGGCCATATTCTTTAAAGAAATTCTTATAAGCCTTCTCCCATACCAAAGGCTCCTCGGTGGGTTCAGGAGTGGGTTCAGGAGTGGGTTCCGGTGTGGGTTCAGGGGTAGGCTCGGGAGTTGTTTCCGGCTCTTTCAATTCCTCTTCATCCTCATCATCTTCCTTCTCATCCTCATCCTCGTCTTCATCGTCATCGTCTACTCTTTTTTCTTTTCTGGACTTGCGATCATCGTCATCATCCTTATCCGCATCACCACAGGCCGTCAATGATAACGAAAGCATGAGCATCATTAATAGTACATATATTAATTTTTTAATACCAAACTTATTCTTCATTTGTGTTCTCCTTATCTTAAGTTTACCCCTTATGCATTTTAACATAAGGGGTAACTATTTGTGAAGGTATTTTATTTCTTTATTCTACCGACGCGGCAGAGAATAATACTGCCAGCATGGTCATCATTACTTCTTCTGCGGTGGATTCGGTAGCATCTTCTGCTTCTGCAGGAACCTCAAGGCTTTCGATTTCATCAATCAGCATAACCATAGCCACGCCATCCTGATCCATAACACATTTTTCAATCTTCTGGGTTTCACGATTTACAAAATATGTAGCTTCGGTGCCTTCTGCTAACACATCCAAAACATCATAAATCACACCATCTTCTTCCACAGCTTCTCTATAGTTTACAGACTCTACGGCATCTGTATCAAGCACACCGGTATCAGACATGCTAAACATAGTATCCACATCTTCTTCACTTTCTACAGGCGCCCATATCCACTGGGATTCACCCTGCATCTCAACAAATGCGTACATCTTTTCTTTTGTGGCATACATATCAAACATAGCTTCATCAAATTCATAGCACATTCTCATATTGTCGCCATCCATAGCGATAATCAAATCAAAGGTCATTTCATCTGATACAGCAGCGCATGTTATCTGTGTTTTTTCGCTCATGATGTCGTCTCTTGAGAAATAATCATCATAAGCATTTGACCAATCTTCGTCGTCTGCAATTACAGTTTCTTCTTCCTCTGTTTCAATAACTTCTTCGGTTTCAACAACATCCTCAGTTTCAACAACTTCTTCGGTTGATTCTACTACTTCTTCGGTTGATTCTACTACTTCCTCAACTACTTCTTCGGTTGATTCTTCTGCAACTTCTTTGGATTCTTCCTTTGATTCCTCTTTGGATTCTTCTTTAGATTCTTCCTTAGATTCTTCCTTGGATTCTTCCTTTTCTTCTTTGCTTTCTTCTACAGAAGCCTTTACATCATCAGAATCAGCTTCTTTTTCACCACAACCGGTAAATAACATAGCAGTCATGGTCAGAGCCATAACAAGTGTTAATAATTTTTTCTTCATAATTTTCTCCTCTCTTTTGCTCCCTCACATGGTATCATCCTAGCAAAACACTTTATCATTGTCAAGTGATAACAAAATAAAATGCCCTGTAGAAATCCTCCCCCTCATAATTACAAAATCATTATAACAATAATCATTCAAGGAGAAAAGTTGAAATAATGCACTATATAATCCTATAAAATATCACATACTGCACATTAAAAGGTTACGGGCTGCACATTTTCGTCTATGGGACAAAACTTATATTCCGGAAACAGTTCCAAAAGTTCCTCCAAAGCTTCCGCAGTCACACTTACAGTATCATGGGCCAGCATTACCACTACTTTGCGTCCCAAGGTGCTTTCCTTTGCATTTTTAAGTAATTTTTCCTTATTTGGCTTCTTTACCGCATCCTCCAGACTTGCATTCCAGTCGAAATATACATATCCGGCAGCAGTCATCTTTTCTATGATTTCTTTATACACCTTTTTATTGTAGCTATTAATACTTCCGCCCGGAAAACGGAACAATTTGGTTTCCACACCTGTAATATTCTCTATGATATTCTTAGCCTCCTCAAAATCTGCCATATATGCTTCCGCATTCTCATAGATAACATTGTAATCATGATTGTAGCAATGAATACCGATGGTGTGACCTTCTTCTGCGATTCTTTTTGCTGTTTCCGGATTCTTTTCTACATTCTTACCAATCAGGAAGAATGTGGCCTTAATGTTCTTTTCTTTTAAAACATCCAGTACCTTATTGGTACTATCCGTATAGGGACCGTCATCAAAGGTTAAATACATGGTTTTCGGATAAAAATACAACTCTATCGCATCTGCCATGCCCTGTACCAGCTTTTCACAATATTCCTCTGTTTGCAGTTTTGTTCTTTCTGCCTCATTGGAAAGAAAGCCGGTTTCCACCAGGCAAGAAGGTACTGCGCTATCCCGTATTATTACAAGATTATCGGCATCCATAATCCCTCTGTCCTTTGCCTTGGTATAAAGAATCGTATATTGCTGAACTAATCTTGCTAAACGTCTGCTATCCTCACCCGATGCCTCACAATACCAGGTTTCAATCCCCTGTACGCCATAATCTTCACAAGCATTTTGATGAATACTGATTAAAATATCTGCATTTGCTTCTTTTACGCATTCCAGTCTGCTAAGTAATTCTTTCTTTTCATCACCATTCGTAGTCAAAACCACCTGAAATCCCAGCTGCTCCAGCTTCTCTTTCAAAAGCATTCCTAATTTCTGATTGATGACTTTTTCTTCCGCACCTTCAAAGCTACAGCCCTCATCCATACCGCCATGTCCCATATCGATGGCCACTATATTGATTCCGTCATCCTGATTACGGATGATATTATCTTCCATGTTATTTGAAGAGGATTCTTCCTGAATTTCTTCATCACATTTCACAGGCGCATCCGATTCTGTTTTCGCATCTTCCTCCGCTTCCTGAGCCAGTACCTGCTCCGGAATATTTATGCTATGACCTTCTACCGGGAAGTATTTGCCGTTTAAGGGTACGAACCAGACTCCCGAAAATACAGAAAGCAACAAAATCAAACACATGACATATCCTTTCACTCTTTTTTGCCATGCCTTT
The DNA here is from genome assembly GCA_017520425.1 of Lachnospiraceae bacterium. Classification (GTDB taxonomy): domain Bacteria; phylum Bacillota; class Clostridia; order Lachnospirales; family Lachnospiraceae; genus Acetatifactor. The sequence goes on from JAFXFO010000031.1 coordinate 49,195, forward strand.
TTCTTTTGCTGCTTCTGAAACCAAGATGCTTCCTGTACGTACATTGACGGTACCTCCCTATGTTTGTCTCTTTATAATACAAGCATATTCGTAGCACTCATCAAATGTTCATAATCTTTGCATAAAATCTGCATCATTCTGTAATTTTCAAAAATAATTCGTTAATTCCCTCATAGAAACCTATGGTAACCGTAGTTATACCACTCTCTCCCCCGGGGAAGCAATAACGTTCAAAATAGGGGGTAGTCTCTAAAAGAGGATTGTCGGAAGTATCCTTCGTCATGCCCTTAAGCTCCAGATAGTCGCTCCAACTCTTTACCATCTTTTCCGGCTCCAGTTCCTCCCAGGTCTCATCAATTCGTACATAAAACTCATATATTTTTCCGGTCCGGGCATCTATATAAGCATCCAATAATCGATTGGATTTGTCCGCATTTTGCTGGCTGGTATACAGACTCACCTTCCAAACAGGCATATTATTTCTGGGATCCAATACATCAATGGCAGAATATAATTGTGCTTCATATGCGGACTTTTCAATGGCTTTGATACCGCCAGGCAATACCCCTAAGTCTTTTAACTCATCTATTTCCTGATTGCATATCTCATAAACCTGCTCTTCCTTGATCTCCTTGTCGGTAGGTCCCTTTTTATTGATAATAAATGCATAGGAACCTGACAATTCCTCATACATCATGTTCTCATTGGCCAATCTGTTGTTTTTGCTCTGTTCTGTTTCCGGCAATTCCTGATATTTCAGACACATGGACAAAATATATAGCTTTTCATTACTGGTAAGTTCATATCGGTATCCTTCACCGGTGCTTTCCAATTCCTCCACGGAAACCTTATTCATGGAATACTTGTCTCGGTAGTTTGATAGCTTTTCCGGGCCCCATATAGCGAAACACAATATCAGTACCACAAAGAGTGCCAATATACTGTATTTAATCCAGCACTTCATGCTCACTTACCTCCTCCCATGGTATCAGGAAGCTGAATCTGCTACCTTCGCCCACTTTACTTTCTATGTGCAATTCACTATTATGAAGCCTTAGTATTTCCACGCACAATGCCAATCCCAAACCTGCACCGTTTCTGCTTCTGGAACGGGACTTATCCACCATATAGAACGCATTGGTGATTTTATCACATTCCTCTTCCGGAATACCCATACCATAATCTTTTACAGAGAATAAATATCCCTGTTCCAATCTTTTTCCTATGATTTCTACCTTGCCACCTTCATCCGAGGCTTTGCAGGCATTATCCACCAGATTTATCATGACCGACTTCAGCAAATCACTTTCGACTTTTATGGTAGCTTTCTCATAATGACAACGAATCTTTACACGGTCATATTCCCCATAGATTTCCTTCAGATAGTCAAATATTTTCTCCGTATCTATCTTCTGCTTCTCGATATCCAATCGTTTGGTCACGATAATATCCAAAAGACGAAAGGCCATGGCCTCCAGGCGTTTTCCTTCCGTAAATATATAGTTAGCGGACACAAATGCCTTTTCTTCATCCATTTTCCTGGAACGAAGCATATCCGCATAACCGATAATAGCAGTCAAAGGTGTCTTAAGTTCATGGGCAAATGCTGCAATAAACTCTTCTCTGGCTTGAATCTCATTCTCCAGCATATTGATATTCTGCTCCAGATTTGCGGCCATCATATTAAAATCATCTGTTAACTGTCCCATTTCATCGTTACTGATAACCTTAGCCCGATAAGAATAATCGCCCTCCGTCATTTTGTGAGTGGCCTTGGTCAGCAAACGAATGGGCTTGGTCAGCCATCGGCAGATCAGATACATAATAACCGATGCAATCACCAACACAAAGAGGATTACTTTACGATAAACTTCAAAGCCCTCCTTGCGCTCCTCATATATTTGCGTAATATCCTTCATGGTTTCCAAGTGAAGTACTCTGTCAAGTGCCTCCATTTTACAACCGGTGTGAATATAATAGCGGCCATTCACTTCCCGAAGCTGATATATCTTACCATCCTTGGGGATTTGTTGCAGAAAACCTTCATCTACTCCAAACCCTTGTCCCAAATATAAGGTATTTCTTTCCTCATCGGATATATGCAGCATACGGGTACTGTTATTCTGTCCGCCATGCTCCAGGCTGTAACCGATTTCTTCGATGGTGGTATCCTGTAACATATCATATCTTGAAGGAATATTAAGTGCTGCTGTTTCAAAGGCAAACTGCAAAATACTGCTTTCATCAAGTGCCTGTTTTGTTTCACGTTCCAGAGACGTTTCAAACACGAAATTCACAAAGCTGTATCCGCCCACGCCCAAACATACAGCTACTATTACGATATTCCACAATAAAATCTTGTATAGTAGTTTCATTTTCTTCTCCAAACTTATATCTCTAAACGATATCCTACTTTATATACTGCTACCAGATGCTGTTCCCAGCCCATCTTTTTGCGCAATCTCTGCACATGCAGCTCCAAGGTCCTGCTATCTGCAATATATTCATCCCCCCAAACCTTTTCATAAAGGGTTTCCTTAAACAATGCCACATTCTTATTACGTATAAACAATAAAAGCAGACCATATTCTTTGTTAGTCAGCACAATGGTTTTACCGTTCTTCATAACCTTTCTGGCCTCCGTATCCACCAATACATCTCCTGCCTGTAGAACCGATTGGGTCTTATGAAATCTTCTTAAAACCACTTCCACTCTGGCGATCAGTTCCACCACATCAAAGGGTTTGACCAGATAATCTTCCGCTCCCAGCTTTAATCCTTTCACCCGGTCCTTTACCTCATGCTTGGCAGTGATAAATATAACCGGAATCTTCAGCGGCCGGATATATTCTATAATGTCATATCCGTCCGCACCCGGAAGCATAATATCCAAAAGAATCAAATCAAACTGTTCCTTTTCTATCAAATCCAAGGCATCAAAACCATTCTGTACAGTCTTACAACTATAACCCGCTGCAGACAAATTCATATCTATCAAATCGCAAATCGCTTTTTCATCATCTACAATCAAAATCCTTATCATTTTTATCCCCTCTAGTTCTTTGTATTTTCTATCTGCCAGCCCCAATATTTTCTGATTTCCTGTACCACATCATCCAATTTATGGTCATTTGTACAGACGAAGCTGTTTATAAATTCTGTATCTTCCACAAAACCGCCGGTACGCTGATAATAAATGGAACATGCACTCTTTACAAGTCGCTCTCCGGATGGCGATTCATAACTGTATCTGGCCAACACTATAATATCCTTCATGCCGTCACCGTCCACATCCTTACAGGTGATTCCTCGTAATGAGTATAGATTATCGTATTCTCCCATGGGCTGGAAGCTCCAAACGATATCTCCGTTGTCATTTATCAAATAAATCATAAACACTTCATAATCACCCATACTGTATGTACCGGGAACCACCTGTAGCTTACCCATTTTTTCAAAATTTCTGGGATAGCTTTGTTCATTGATAATATCAAATCCCTGTTCCAAAAGTTCTTCTGTAGTGGTTGCGGTATACAGAAATTCCGTTGATTTGCCGTCTCTCACAAAGGAAATAATACATCTGGCACTTTTATTCATGCCAAAGCGATTGATTTTTTCAGACACACGATAGTCTCTGTAAAAACCACCATTCTTTTGAAACAGCACATCACCCACTTTATACTTCTTGGTCACATTATCCGCAGTCACTTTCCTACATTTGGTGATTAATACAATATCCTTCAGATTGTCTCCGTTCACATCCAAAAAGGATACTGCAGCTATTTCTACATTGGGCTGACGCATCACACCCATTTTCTGATAGTTGGTCTCCAGCTGATTGGTTTTGTACAAAACTTTCCCCGTATAATCCGTGATAAAAACAGCCATTCGATTGTATTTTTTGTCCAATGCAGGAACAAAAGTGACAGGTTCCTCACCAAATCCCTCAAAAACTTCTGAAAAGACCTGTCCTTCAATAATACGGAATCCGCATTTCGATATATCTTCATAATTATGAATCTTTTGAAAACGATTCTCAAATTCTTCATACTGTTCTTTAATCTGACCGGCTGCTTTCGCATGTATGGGCAGTAACAAGCTTATTAACATTATCACTATCATTAAAATGTATTTTTTCATCTTTTGTTTCCTCATAAACAATACATTTCCAAAGTACCTATCATAGTATAACATTATTTTACTGAAAATAGGGCATCATTTTTGCATCAAAAATTACCGCCCGGTACGACAAAAAATTGTCGCCATTGTACTCGTGAAATTTCCTATCACACAAAAAACTCCCCGCATCTGCGGGGAGCCTGATTTAATACTATTTTACTAATCTTACGGTTTCTCTGGCAATCGCTAATTCTTCATTGGTAGGAATCACCATAACCTTGGTACGGGAATCTGTGGTGGTTACCACCAGGTCTAAACCTCGCTTGTTGTTTAACTCCTGATCCAATTCTATACCAAGATATCCTAAGTACTCACAGATGATATTTCGAATAATAGGACCGTTTTCACCCACACCTGCGGTAAAACAAATCACATCCACACCATTCATGGCTGCCACAAAAGCACCGATATACTTCGCCACGCGATAGCAGAAAGTCTTCATGGCACGTACCGCATGCTCATCTCCTGCAAGATAACCGTCTTCAATATCTCTAAAGTCAGAGGATAAGTTGTTTGACAAACCGTAAACACCGGACTTTTTATTCAGGATGTTCAGCATTTCAGTCACATTCTTGTCTTCTTTATTGGCAATAAACTCTACGATGGCAGGGTCAATATCACCGGAACGGGTACCCATAATCAATCCCTCCAAAGGAGTCATACCCATTGATGTATCTACACATTTACCATTCTTCACTGCAGATACAGAGGCACCATTACCTAAATGACATACTATGGTCTTTATGGAATCATAAGGAACACCCAACACTTCTGCAGCTCTCTTGGATACATAAGAATGGCTGGTTCCGTGAAAACCATATCTTCTCACCTTATAATTTTTGTAATACTCATACGGCAAACCATACATATATGCTTCTTCCGGCATGGTCTGATGGAAAGCGGTATCAAATACTGCTACCATAGGTGTATCCGGCATCAGAGTCTTACATGCATCAATACCGATTAAGTTTGCAGGATTATGAAGAGGTGCCAAATCATTACATTCTTCAATCGCCTTAATCACTTCATCATTAATCAAAGTGGCTTCTGAGAACTTCTCTCCTCCATGAACCACGCGATGTCCCACTGCACCGATTTCGCCCAAATCCTTCACTACACCGGTCTTTTCGTTGGTTAATGCCTGTAATACCAGACGGATACCCTCTTTATGATTAGGGATATCTACCACTGTCTTTTCTTTATCACCGCCTGCCGGTGCATAAGTGATAAAGCTTCCGTCGATACCGATTCTTTCACAATTACCTTTTGCAATGCATTTCTCTGATTCGCTGTCAATCAGCTGGAATTTCAAAGAAGAGCTACCGCAATTGATTACTAAAATATTCATAATTCTTTCTCCTTATACTAACTGGGCCTGCACTGCAGTAAGAGCTACAACACCCACAATATCCTGCCATGAGCAACCTCTGGACAAGTCATTTACAGGTCTGGCTATACCTTGAAGCATGGGACCGTAAGCTTCTGCGCCACCCAATCTCTGTACCAATTTGTAGCCGATATTACCCGCATCCAGATTAGGGAATATCAATACGTTCGCTTTGCCTCCAACAGGGCTTCCGGGTGCTTTTGACTTAGCTACGCCGGGTACCAGTGCCGCATCAGGCTGCAATTCACCATCAATCAACAGGCTGGGATATTCTTCCTTGGCAATTCTGGTGGCCTCTACCACCTTGTCCACCAATTCATGACTGGCGCTTCCCTTGGTAGAATGACTCAACATAGCTATACATGGTTTCGGTCCTACCAAAGCCTTAAAGCTTCTGGCTGAAGAATCTGCGATCGCAGCCAACTCCTCTGCATTGGGATCCTGATTCAGCCCGCAGTCTGCAAAAATAAAGGTACCGTTTTCGCCCAAATCCCTAAACTGGGTATCCATAATAAAGAAGCCGGATACCAGCTTTACACCGGGAGCAGTCTTCAATATCTGAAGCGCCGGTCGTAAAGTAGCTGCTGTGGAATGATTGGCACCTGCCACCATACCATCCGCATCATTGGCTTTAACCATTACAATACCATAGGTTAAATAATCGGTAAGCAAAGTCTCTCTTGCTTTCTCCATGGTCATTCCCTTTGCTTTACGGGTTTCATATAATAAATTTACATAATCTTCAAATTTAGGGTCAGTTTTTGGATTAACAATCTTCACACCGGTCAAATCTACTTCCAACCAGCCCGCACCATCTGTAATCTTTTCTTCATCACCAATCATAATGATATCGGCAATCTTCTCTTCCATAATCTTTGCTGCCGCAATCAATGTTCTTTTGTCATTAGATTCCGGAAGAACAATGGTCTTCTTATCCAATCTTGCACGATCTTTAATCATATCAATATATGACATGGTAACTCCTTTCCGCGAAATCTACGCAGTAAACTTTCTATTTGTCGTGATTCTATAAAAACTCTTAACAAAATTCATTAAATATATTATACTAAATACACTAGTCAGAAACAAGGAAAACAATGCAGAAAATTGTATAATTTCAGATACATTTTTCATCCATTGGAAAGGGGGAGATACTATGAAAGTTTGTGGTATTATCGCTGAATATAATCCATTTCACAACGGACACCTTCATCAATTACAGGAAGCCATTCGTTTATCACATGCCGACTATACTATTGTTGTCATGAGCGGAAATTTTATGCAAAGAGGCACGCCTGCTTTGATGGATAAATATTATCGTGCGAAAGCCGCATTATCCTGTGGTGCTGATTTGGTATTGGAGCTTCCCTCCTACTATGCAGCCGGAAGCGCAGAATATTTTGCATTAGGTGGTGTTTCTCTCTTGGACAAATTAGGAATTGTCACCCATCTTTGTTTCGGAAGCGAATGCGGAGATATCACCTTTTTATCAAAAATTGCAGATATTACTGCCGATGAAAGCCCTGATTACCAAGCCTGTTTACAGTCCCACCTTCGTAGTGGTAAGACGTACCCTTCTGCCAGAACGGCAGCCATCCTGGAAGTTTGTCCCAATCTGTCAGCTTCTATCAGTGAACTTTCAAGCCCTAACAATATTCTGGGTATCGAATATCTGAAAAACATAAAACGCTTAAACAGTACCATTTCACCTATTACCTTAAAACGATGCGGCTCTGATTATCATGATATCCGCTTAGGCATTAATCAAAGCTCTGCTACAGCGATCAGACAAGCCATATTAAGTGAAATCCCTTTAACCGAGCTGACAGAACAAATGCCGGAAGCATCCTTTGACATACTATCCGGCTATCTTTCAGAAAACAAGCCGGTCTTCTTACGAGACTTTTCTGAAATCCTGTACTATAAATTACTGACCGAACGGGACAAAGGTTTCACGGAATATTTGGATGTTTCACAGGCCCTATCCGACCGTATCGTGAAACATTTATATGAATTTGACGGTTTTGAAGCCTTCTGTAATTTGTTAAAGACAAAGGAAGTCACCTATTCCAGAATCAGCCGTTGTTTACTGCACATTTTATTGGATATGCGAAAAAGTGAGTTGGAACATTATATCAGCGAACTCGAAATCACCTCTTATGCCCGTATTTTAGGCTTTCGTAAGAGTTCTTCGGCTTTGCTTACGGCGATATCCAAAACCTCTGCCATACCGCTTATTACCAAGCTGGCGGATGCTCAAAACATACTCTCTGACGATGCCTTTAATATGCTTAGGAAAGAAATCCTGATTAATGATATCTACAGCAGCATCCGAGCTTCAAAATCTAAGGCACCTATGATCAACGAATACACTACACCGATTGTGATTGTTTAATATATAGAAAATCAAAAGGCAATCAGCGATATAATTTCCTACAAGCCGGTCTTGGAAAACGCCCTGCGGTAGGATGTTATATCGTCGATTGCCTTTATTATACTTATTAAACACAATCACTATCGGTTAATTCTTGAAGCTGTGAATCGGTGCCGGAATTCTTCCGCCGCGGTTTACGAAAGCATCACAAGAGAAAGGATTGACGGGCATAATAGGTGCATATCCTAATAATCCGCCGAATTCTACGGTCTCACCCACTCCTTTGCCGATTACGGGAATTATACGTACGGCAGTGGTCTTCTGATTAATCATACCGATAGCCATTTCATCCGCAATGATACCTGATATGGTGGTAGCCTTGGTATCTCCCGGGATAGCGATCATATCCAGACCTACGGAACAAACACAGGTCATGGCTTCCAGTTTCTCTAAGGTTAAAGCGCCTGCTACTACTGCGTCAATCATACCCTGATCTTCACTGACGGGGATAAATGCACCGCTTAATCCGCCCACATAAGAAGATGCCATCACGCCGCCCTTCTTAACCTGATCATTTAAAAGGGCCAAGGCAGCAGTCGTACCGGGAGCACCTGCATATTCCAAACCGATTTCACATAATATGTCTGCCACACTATCGCCGATTGCAGGGGTAGGTGCCAAAGACAAATCTACGATACCAAAAGGTACCTGCAATCTCTTGGACGCTTCCTGGGCTACCAACTGACCCACACGGGTCACCTTAAATGCGGTCTTTTTTATAGTCTCACAAAGAATTTCGAAATTCTCACCACGCACCTTTTCCAAAGCAGTTTTAACTACGCCCGGGCCACTGACACCGACGTTAATAATCTTATCGGCTTCTGTCACGCCATGGAAGGCACCTGCCATAAAAGGATTGTCATCCGGTGCGTTACAGAATACAACAAGCTTTGCACAGCCTAAGGAATCATTTTCCTTGGTGTATTCAGCAGCTTCCTTTATCATCTCACCCATTAACTTAACCGCATCCATATTGATACCGGTCTTGGTAGAGCCTACATTAACGGAGCTACATACTCTTTCTGTGGTGGAAAGTGCCAGCGGAATGGAACGAATCAACAGTTCCTCTGCAGGAGTCATACCCTTACTGACCAAAGCGGAGTAACCACCGATAAAGTTTACTCCTACTTCCTTTGCTACCTTATCCAAGGTTTGTGCAATCCCTGCAAAATCCTGTATGGTTTTACAAGCTGCACTTCCGATTAACGCAATAGGTGTTACGGAAATACGCTTATTTACAATAGGAATACCGTATTCCTTTGAGATTTCCTCTCCTACCTTTACCAAATCCTTGGCTGCGTTATAAATCTTATTATAAATTTTCTCATTTAACAGCTTTAAATCCGCATCAATACAATCCAACAAACTAATTCCCAGAGTGATGGTACGAACGTCCAGATTTTCTTTTTCAATCATTTCATTTGTTTCAGCTACTTCGTAACGATTTATCATGACAGACTCTCCTAGATTCTATGCATTTTATCAAAAATTTCTTCCTTCTGGCATTTGATTACCACACCGATTTCCTCGCCCAGTGCTTTCAAGTCATCTGCCAAGTCTCCGTGCATTTTGGTCATAGCACCGGTATCCACGATCATCATCATATTAAAATATCCCGATACAATGGTCTGGGAAATATCTAAAATATTCACCTTATTCTCTGCCAGATATGTACAAACCTTTGCAATGATACCTACGGTATCCTTTCCAACTACTGTGATAATTGTCTTTTCCATTTCGCATCCTCCGCGTCATTCATTTGTGGTCTTATATGCCCACATGATTCAAATATATTATATACGGATTCCTTTATTTTTCAAGTATCCCGCTTGTATCTCTTTTCGTACAATAAATACCTTAAGCAAGCTGTATCACAGGAGATACCTCACTTCGTTGTGCTACCTGAATCTCAAAATCCTCAGCCTTATAGGGATTGTCACCATAAGTAATCTCCATACGAACTGCCTCATAAGCCAGTTCAGGAAGATTATTCTCTTTGCTTAAATGCCCCAGAATAATGGTTTTTAAGTTGTCATGCAAAATACAGCTCAGAAGCTTTCCCGAATTCTCATTGGACAAATGACCTCGGTCTCCCAGGATTCTTTGTTTCAGATAATAAGGATAAGGTCCCACCTGAAGCATATTTACATCATGGTTTGCCTCGATAAGCAAGGCATCCATCCCTCGCAAAGCCTCCACCGTATATTCATTAAACACTCCCAAATCCGTACAGATTGCCGCTTTTTGGTTGCCATAAGCAAACCGATAAGCCACTGGCTGTGCCGCATCATGTGATATTCTCATGGGATTTACCACAATGTCCTTTATGGTGAATTTATTGTCAGACTGTACCTCTACAAACAAATCCTCATCTATCTTTCCCACTGAAGAGGATGAACGTATGGCTTTAATGGTGCCGGGTGTGGCATAAATTGGAACTCCGTACTTCCTGGCCATGACACCTATTCCTGCAATATGGTCCGCATGCTCATGGGTAATCAGAATACCGTCCAAATCTTTGGGTGAAACGTCCAAACTATTCAAACCTTCTTCTGTTCTCTTGCCACTGATGCCCACATCCACCAGTAAATGAGTAGCTTCCGAACCAATATAAATACAATTACCACTGCTTCCACTGGCAATACTACATAATCTCATGTCTTAATTCTCCCAATAAATGTCAATAATATCGCCTTCTGACAGGGTTTCCATATACTGCGCCTGTCTGCCGTTCAGCAAGGTAATAATATTCCTTCCGCCTGCTTCACGCAAATCAAAATTGATATAGTCGAATACATCCACAAAGATATATTCATCCTTCCCACGCATGACTATTGGCTGCTTATTCACCATTACCACCATACAGTCGTTAGTGTTTGACTGTGCTGTGGTTGAAGATTCTTCTTGAGGATTTTCAGTAGTTTCCTCATTTCCTGCATCTGTTCCGGCTTCTTCCGCAGGCTCTGATTCTTCTGTCCATTCTTCTGTCGCTTTCAAATTCTCCGCCTGTTCGTCCTCCTCTGTACGGGGAACAAACTTTACCGTAAAGTCATGATACACCTTAGTTTCAGAGTTTGCAGGCACATCATTGACTAATATAGTCACAGTTCCGTCCAATGCAATATCCGCCAGTTGCGCAATCTGCTGTACGGTATACCAACCGCGAATCTCTATATCATCTTTATTCTGAATCTGATAAGAAGTCAGCTGGGGAACTCCGTTCACCATGGCAAACTTGTCTAAAAGCACTTCCGTATCATTCACAATAATCTTTATCTTCTCACTCAATTCCGGAAGCTTCTCCAAGGTAATGTGTGCATCCTCGCCCACTGTTGAAGGTTTTACCACAATCTTATCGCCGTTGGTAATCTTGGTATGTATGTCCGCTTCCTTCCTATTTATGGTGATGGTAGCTGCTTCTCCGGGCAGACCTCTTTGCATCTTGGTCTTGCCGTCCAGCTGGTAAACTACTGTTTTGCCGCGCTTAGGGAACAAATCCTCATTAGCAAAGCCGGCCGCTATGGCAGCATCCACCACCAAAAGTTTACCATTGTCATAAAGCTTAATCTGCTCATCATTAAACTGTACAAACATGAAATTGTTGTTTTGTTCATAATAACTTAAGCAGATACCAATAGGCGTAACCATGGTAGAATCCTTCATGGGATTCTCATTATCAAAATCAATATTTTGCATCACTTCCTGACCGCGAATAGCCACTCTGGGTGCATCTACGTCCAGTTCCTTGGCCAGAGCCTGGGTATAACCCGGGATTACTCCGCCGCCTCCGACTACAAATACAGCACTTACTGTCTTGTCACCATTTAATTCCCTGATACAGTCAGCCACCTGCTTCGTCATATTGGCAATGGCAGGTGCCAGCATATCTGTCACCTGTTTAGAGGTAATCGTCTGAGGCAATCCTAAAATATCCGTATATTCGATGGTTTCACATGTTCCAACGGACTTTTTAATCATTTCTGCGGTATCAAATTCAACCAGACAATTCTGAACAATAATATCCGTCAAACTATCTCCTGCAACCGGTATCATTCCGTATGCGGTTATGGTACCTTCCTTGGTGATGGAAATATCACTTGTACCGGCGCCCACATCCACCAATGCCAGATTTAAGAGACGGAATTTCTCGGGGATAGCAATTTGAATTGCTGCAATAGGCTCCAAGGTGAGATTAGCCACCTGTAGGCCTGCACCATTCACAGCCTTATATAAACCATCCACCACATCATCAGGCAAGAAGGTGGCGATCAAATCCACCCCTATGCTCTTTGCCTTATGTCCTGCCAGATTAGAAATGGTATAACCGTTCAAATAATAACGGATAGCGGTATAACCAACACAGTAAAACTGCATATCCGTATCATTGGAGGCAGTGAACTCTTCAAAAGCCTTCTCCACACCCATGGTATCCAAGGCATAGATATCCTCCTGTGTTACTTCCCTTTCACTGTTATAGGTATGTACCACATTGGTGGTCACAGTACGAAGCACACGTCCTGCAGCCGCAATACAAACAGTTTTCAGCTTTTTCTCCAGCTGCTTTTCCAGCTCCGTCTTAACGTCACGAATGGTTTCACTTACCTTGCCGATATCATGAATCTGTCCGTCAAGCATGGCTCTGGTATCATGTTCTTTTGCATATTGTGCCATTACACGGAAATTTGCCCCATCACGGTATCCCACTGTACCAACAATACTTCTGGTACCGATATCCAATCCAAATACTAATTCCTGTTCCTTTTTACCTCTAGCCATGTAAATGCCTCCAGCTTATTCTTAATCTGTTTATAGGTATTTCTCAGTGTTTTGCTGTTATCTATCACAAAATCACAGGATGCACGAAATTCTTCTTCACTAAGCTGTGCGTCCATAATCTGCGTAATCTTTTCATCTGAGTATCCGCGATTCTTTTTCAGTCGTTCCCGACGGACTTCTTCATCCGCATAGATATACCACATTTCATCCACAACTTCCTTATAACCGGCTTCTATCAGAAGTGCTGCTTCTATAAACATCAGCTCCACATCCTTTTCTTCTCTGGCTTCCCGAATTCTATCTTCAAGATAAACCCGCACGCCCGGATGTACAATATTATTTACTTTTTCCAGCAAATCCTCGTCCTCAAAAATCATGTCAGCCATTTTCTTTTTATCAATCTGACCGGTTTTCGAATCCAGCACTTCCTCCCCCAGCAATTCCACCAGTTTGAAATAACACCATTCTCCCTTTTTCTTAATTAAATGAGCCACTTCATCCGCTAAATAAATGCGGCATTTGTAATGCTTTTGTATATAGGACAAAACCTGTGATTTTCCGGCTCCCACTCCGCCGGTAACACCGATGAGTCTCATTTGTAATATCCTCCCGCTTAATGCGCTTCATACCAATTATTTCCTACATGCAACTCCACTTCCAGATTGACCTTTAAATCAGCTGCCTGCTTCATATTCTCTTCCAGAATATTTTTCACCTGCTCTACTTCTTCTTCAAAGGTTTCAATCAGCAATTCATCGTGAACTTGCAATATCAGCTTGGACTTTAACCCCGCCTCTTTCAACGACTTCCAAACCTTTATCATGGCAATCTTAATGATATCTGCCGCTGTTCCCTGTATGGGAGAATTCATGGCAACTCTCTCACCAAAGGACCGTTGCATGAAATTTGATGAAGAAAGCTCCGGAATGGGACGTCTTCTGCCAAACATGGTAGTAATATATCCATTCTCCTTCGCATCACTTACCAGCTTGTCCAAGAATCCCTTCACCTTAGGATAGGTGGCAAAATACTGTTCTATATATTCTGCCGCATCTTTTCTGCTGATACTTAAATCCTGACTTAGTCCAAAAGAACTGATTCCGTAAACAATACCGAAATTTACAGCTTTGGCATTTCTTCTCTGTAAATCCGTCACTTCCTCAAAAGGAGTATTAAATACCTTAGAAGCCGTGATTCTGTGTATATCCTGATTCATCTGATATGCCTGTATCAACTCTTCATCACCCGACATATGTGCCAGAACTCTTAACTCAATCTGGGAATAATCCGCATCCATTAAAAGGCAACCTGTTTTAGGCACAAATACCTTTCGAATCTTTCGGCCCAGCTCCATACGCATAGGAATGTTCTGCAGGTTCGGTTCTGTGGAACTAATACGTCCCGTAGCCGTAATGGTCTGATTAAAGTTGGTATGAATACGGCCATCCTCCTGAATATAATTAGCCAATCCTTCTGCATAAGTGGATTTCAACTTGGTCAAACCTCTGTATTCCAGAATATCCTTCACAACAGGGTAATCGCCGGCCAGTTTTTCCAGTACATCGGCAGCAGTGGAATATCCGGTCTTGGTCTTCTTTCCTCCGGGAATGTTCATATGCTCAAACAGTACCTCTCCCAACTGCTTGGGCGAATTAATATTAAAGGTCTCTCCTGCCTGTTCATAAATCAATTGTTCCAGTTCTTCGATGCGACCTGTTAATGTCTCTCCGTAATCCTTTAACTCTTCTCGCTTTACGGAGATTCCTTCCTTCTCCATATCATACAAAACATAGGAAAGGGGCATCTCAATATCCTTCATTAAAGGCAACATTCCTGCCTTTTCCAGCTTCTCTGTTAATATATCGCAGGCAACAAAAGCAGTATATGCCTGATACATATAGAACTCTGCTACAGCATTAGGATTTTCCTTATACAACTCCCTAACTGTTCGTTTTCCGAACACTTCCTTAAAGCCGGGGATCTGTATCCCCATATGTTCTCCCGCCACTGCTTCTGCATCATAATCACTCTTCAAAGGATTCAACAAATAAGCGGCCAAAATAATATCAAAATAATTATCCGTACACTCTGTTTGTAAATATGGGTATTGCTTCTTGATATCTGATGTAGAAACTCTTATATTCCCGCTGAAATCAGCAATAAATCTCTCTACTTCATCATCTGCCTTTTCCTCAAAATTGTCAAATAGGGAAAGCTGCATATTTTCAGGCATTTTTTCACCATCCTGATAATAAAAATACACCTTATCCTTGTCTCCGCAGAAAGCTACGCCCAGAAACTGTTCCTGCTGTGACAGAATAACAAGTCCCACCTGCTTCCCGGACAGTTCACTCAACTTTTTAAGGCAATCTTCTTTATCTGTTAATATCTGAAATCCCTTTTTGACATCTTCATTTTTAGAGCCGGTATCCATTCCCTCGAAATATTTCAGCATATTCTTAAATTCCAACTCTTTAAACAGTTCATAGGCTTCCGGAGTAAAATACCCTTCCGCCAATGCATTTTCATACGAAAACTCAATCTCACAGTCAGTTTTGATGGTTGCCAAAGTCTTACTCAAGTCTGCCAACCCACGGTTCTCTCTCAGACTTTCGCGAATGCTGTTTTTACTGATCTCCTCTAAATGGGCATAAATATTATCAATAGAACCGTACTCTACCATAAGAGAGGTGGCAGTCTTCTCACCAATTTTGGGTACCCCCGGAATATTGTCCGCCGTATCACCCATTAACGCCTTAAGCTCAATAAACTGAAGTGGTGTCACCTGATAGACCTGCTCCACATCAGATGCATAGTAATCCTCAATCTCCGTACGTCCCATTTTGGTCTTTGGAATACGGATTTTAATGCATTCGGTAGCAATCTGCAATAAATCCCTGTCACCGGACACCAGCGCAACGTCCATGCCTTCTTTTTCCGCTCTTTTCGCCATAGTACCCAAAATATCATCAGCTTCCAGACCGGGCTTTTCCATGATTACCACATTCATGGCACGAAGCACATCCTTCATCACGGGTACCTGCTGACGTAGTTCCTCGGGCATGGGTTTTCTGGTACCTTTATACTCCGCATACATTTCATGGCGGAAGGTGGGGGCTTTCACATCAAAAGCCACAGCCAGATAATTTGGTTTTTCTTCCTCCAATATTTTAAACAAAATATTCAAAAAACCATAAATTGCATTGGTATGAAAGCCCTTTGCATTGGTTAAATCCGGTACTCCGTAAAAGGCTCTGTTCAGTATACTATGTCCATCTATCAATACAAGTTTTTTCTTCATGAAACCCATCCTCTGTTTCTTCTATCGTATCAAAATCCAAGCCAACGCTAATATGGCTGTCAGCATCACAAACAATTCAATCCATCTTCCCTGACGTAAAAATCTCTCATGGGTACGGACCTTCTTTCGGGCATTGCCTACCATATCACGCATTTCTTTTTGCAAATCAAAGGCTTCACCTTCTTCCAGGCGTACCAAACCTTCATTTACCAGAAATTGTATATTCAATTCCTCTTTGCATTGGGTACAGCTTTGCATGTGTTCTAAAAATAATTTCGTGGTTACAAAATCCAGTTTTTTCTCTATGAACTTAGGTATTAAATCATCAAACTCTTTGCATTTCATAAATACACCTACTCCTTCACAGAATTATACCACACCCGCACTCAAATGACTAGTTTACAAAGTCAAAGAGACTGATTTGGTTTGATTCCGGCAGATTGCCCAGTAGTCCCAATTGACTCATAAGCTCAATCACCGTTTTAGATACCTTTGTACGTTGTCTGAAATCATCCTTGGAAAGGAAGGGGCCATCCTTTGCCGCCTCCACTATGGCATCTGCCGCTTTTTCACCCAAACCGTCTATACTGCTTAAGGAAGGCATAATTTTGCCGTCCACAATCTGGAACAGTCTGGATTGTGCTCTGAAGATATCGATAGGCTCAAATTCAAAGCCTCTAGCATACATTTCCTGCACAATTCTCATATCACTCAAAGCATCCTTTTCTTTGTTGGCCAAGGTATCGGAACGTTTCTTATAGTCCGTCATAATGTTTTCTAAATGACGCTGTCCCTGACACATAAGCTCGTAAGAAAAGGCTTTTGCACGAATACTGAAATAAGCTGCATAATAAGCCAAGGGATGATAAATCTTACAATAAGCGATTCTCCAAGCCATCATTACATAAGCCACCGCATGGGCCTTGGGGAACATATACTTAATCTTCTCACAGGACCATACATACCAATCCGGCACACCATGATTCAACATATCCTGCTTCCATTCCGGCCATTTGTCACTCTTTCCCTTTGCTACCACACCTTTACGTACGGCCTCCATTATTTTGAAAGAAGCATCCGCTTCCACACCCATACGGATTAGATAAGTCATAATATCATCTCGGGTACAAATGGCTGTTGCAATGGTAGCCTTTCCTTCCTGAATCAGGGTCTGGGCATTACCCAGCCATACATCCGTACCATGGGAAAGTCCTGCAATACGTACCAAATCCGAGAATGTCTGGGGTTCTACATCAATAACCATCTGCATCGCAAAGTCTGTACCAAACTCAGGGATGCCCAATGCTCCCAGCTTGGTTCCGCCGATTTGTTCCGGCGTAATCCCTAATGCGGAAGTATTCTGAAACAGGGACATTACCTTCTTATCATCTAAAGGAATGGTAACCGGATCCACGCCGGTCAAATCCTGCAACATACGAATCATGGTAGGATCATCGTGTCCCAGTATATCCAGCTTCAGTAAGTTGTGGTCTATGGAATGATAATCAAAATGTGTGGTTATGGTCTCTGTCTCCATATCATTGGCGGGATGCTGTACCGGAGTAAAGGAGTTGATATCCTGCCCAATGGGCAATACAACAATACCACCGGGATGCTGACCGGTACTGCGTCGAACGCCGGTACAACCTAGAGTAATTCTGTTAATCTCTGCTGTTCTCTTAGTTTTTCCACGTTCTTCAAAATAATTCTTTACATAGCCAAAAGCAGTTTTATCCGCCAATGTACCGATGGTACCTGCACGGAAGGTCTGACCGGCACCAAAAATAACTTCCGTATATTTGTGTGCCTTGGACTGATATTCTCCGGAGAAGTTTAAGTCAATATCCGGCTCCTTATCTCCCTTAAAGCCCAGGAAAGTCTCAAATGGAATATCAAATCCATCCTTGCACAATAGCTTTCCGCACACCGGACAATTCATATCCGGCATATCGATTCCTGCCGAACCCATGTCCGCATATTTCTTTACATGTTCACTGTCGAAATCTACATAGTGACAATCCGTACAATAATAGTGAGGGGCAAGAGGATTTACTTCTGTAATCCCTGACATAGTAGCCACAAAAGAACTTCCTACGGAACCTCGTGAGCCCACCAGATAGCCGTCTTCAACGGATTTCCATACCAGCTTTTGGGCAATAATATACATTACCGCAAAACCGTTGCTGATAATGGAATTTAACTCTCTTTGCAGTCTGGCTTCCACGATTTCCGGCAAATTGGGACCATAAATTTCATGTGCTCTATTATAACAGATATCTGTCAGAGTCTTATCACTATCTTCGATTACGGGCGCACACTTATCAGGTCTGACAGGCGCAATGGTTTCACACATATCCGCAATCATATTGGTGTTAGTGATAACCACTTCTCTGGCCTTGTCCGAGCCCAAATAAGAAAACTCCTCCAACATTTCTTCTGTGGTATGTAAATATAACGGTGCCTGATCATCTGCATCCGCAAAACCCTTTCCTGCCATAATAATACGACGATATACCTCATCTTCCGGGTCTAGGAAATGCACATCACAAGTAGCTACCACAGGCTTTTCATACTGTTCGCCCAGTTTCACAATATATTTATTAATATTCTGAATATCCTCAATAGAGTTTACATTAGCCACCTTTTCCGATTCAATCATAAACTTATTGTTACCGGAAGGCTGTATTTCCAAATAGTCATAAAAATCTACGATACGGGCAATTTCCGCATCACTCTTCTCGTCCAAGATAGCACGATATAGTTCTCCCGCCTCGCAGGCACTACCCAATATCAGACCTTCCCGATACTTCATAATCAGACTTTTTGGTACTCTGGGGCGACCCTTAAAATATGTCAAATGCGACGCGGATACCAAGCGGTATAAATTAATACGTCCCAAATCATTTTTTGCTAAAATGATTGCATGATAAGTAGGAAGCTTCATTACCAATTCTGCACTGGAGGCTCCCATTTCATTTAACTGTGTGAGATTTTCAACATTCATCTCCCGTAACATGGGAAGCATTTTCACAAATATCTTAGCCGTTGCTTCTGCATCATCTACTGCTCTGTGATGATTCTCCAATGACACGCCAAGTCCCTTTGCCACTGCATCCAAAGTATGCTTAGCCTGACCCGGAAGCAATATTCTGGCAATGGGAACCGTATCCACATAAGTATATTCCGTGCCATATCCCAGACGGGCAGCATTCTCTATGATAAAGCTCATATCGAAATTGGCATTATGTGCTACCAATACACATCCTGCACTAAACTCCAGAAACTGCGGCAAAACTGCATCAATCAGTTCGGCATTCATCACCATATTATCGTTAATGCCTGTGAGCTTTTCGATTTCAAAAGGAATCGGTACCTGGGGATTTACAAAAGCCGAAAAACGGTCTGTTATTTCACCCTTTTCCACCTTAACAGCACCAATCTCAATGATTCGGTTCTTAATTGGAGAAAATCCTGTTGTCTCAATATCAAACACCACAAAATCATCGTCAAAGCCCTGGCCCTTATTATTTGTAACAATCTGCTTTAAATCATCTACCAGATAGGCTTCCACGCCATAAATCACCTTGAAGAAATCCTGTTTATCCGGATTCTCATCACCGGCTTCTTTTCTTTTATTTTTCTCTTCTTTCCACAAATCATCCCAAACATGATTCGCATCCGTAAAGCCCTGTACTGCACCGTGATCGGTAATAGCAATCGCCTTATGTCCCCACTTATAGGCACGTTTTACGATATCCTTCGCTTCCGAAACACCATCCATATCGCTCATCTTGGTATGACAATGAAGCTCCACTCTTTTTCGTGCAGCTGTATCCATTCTGGATGAGGTAAAATCAGGAATCTTTTTAATGCCGGAGACGGACTGAATAGTCAGTTCATGGTCGAATTTATCTACTATGGTAATACCCTTAATCTTAACAAAAGCTCCCGGTTTTACGCCCTTTGTAATCTCGTCTACCTGATCATTGCGTGCAAACATCTTTACGGTAATAGTATCCGTAAAGTCCGTCACATTAAACATCAGGATACTCTTCTCGTTCTTAATCTCTTTTCTTTCAAAATCAAGAATCTTACCGCGAACAACTACCTCACCGATTTCTCCCACCAATTCTTCTATCTTAGTGATTACTTCATCTTCAATATTGCGTCCGTACAATACATCAGGATCATCGGAACGGATGGCACTCTTACCAAAATCTCCGCCACGCTTGAACTCACCCTTCTTAAACTCGCCCTTCTTAAATTCACCGTTCTTGAACTCATATTTATTGCTCTTACCGGTATTCTGAACGGGTGCTTTGGGTGTTTCTTTCTTTTCAGTAACAGGGATATCCTTCTTTTCCGGGCTACTATTTTGTTCCTCAGTTGTGGCTTTTTCTGCCGGATTCTCACCATTTTCCTTTTCTTTGGAACGCATGGCTCTGTCATAAATTTGAGACACTTCCTGCTTCAGCTTCAATTGGTCCTCTTCTGCATATTTACCGGATTTACCCTCTCGATATTCTGTATAAATCTCCAGATTAAAGCCGCATCGCTCCACCATAATCTTCTGCAGAATGTCCGTCAGTTCTTCTTCCTTGCTTCTGGCAATAACAGTATCTTCCAAGTTGACAACCATCTGATTGGTGGCAGGAAAGGAAAATACTGCACTCTTTAGCATATTGTAAAGGATATTTGAGTATTCCTGTATCTCATACAGCATACTTTCATAGTAAAGTTCCAGTAAATTCTCCGGTGTATACTGGGAGGACAACTCAAAACGCTCATAAATTTTCACAATCAGTGCAGCACTCGGAAAAAGCTGATTTTTTATAGCATCCTCCACGCTATAAATATCCTCTTTTCCGATTAATCTGTTACTTTTTATATAAATTCTTAGATAATCCTTCTTCTTTGTGGAGGATACTTTTTCCACCTCTGTCTGAGCCATAATGTCACTTACATTTTTCTCCAGACTTAAAGACGGAAATACTTCTGAAAATGGCTTGCCCATTTTATATTCCTCATTTCCTAATCACTAGCTAATTCCAATGTTCCAATTCCTCTTTTAAGGTCTGTAACAGCTGTTCTTCCGGTACTTTTCGGATAATCTCGCCCTTTTTAATCAAAAGACCTTCTCCGATGCCTCCGGCTATTCCTAAATCTGCTTCTTTAGCTTCACCGGGACCATTTACTACACAGCCCATAACAGCCACCTTAATATCCAGCGGATAATCTTCCACCAGTTTCTCCACCTTCTGTGCCAGACCGATTAAGTCAATCTGGGTTCTGCCGCAGGTCGGACAGGAAACCACTTCAATACCGCCTTTACGCAAACCTAAGGTACGTAAAATCAGCTTAGCAGACTTAATCTCTTCAACCGGGTCTCCGGTCAAAGAAACACGAATCGTATCACCGATTCCCTGATTTAGTATCAGTCCTAACCCGATAGCCGACTTGATATTTCCGCTCTGAACCGTTCCGGACTCCGTAATACCCACATGCAAAGGATATGGTGTCTTATCAGCCAGAAGCTCATGGGCCTTTACACACATCATTACATCAGATGACTTAATGCTGACAACCAGATTGTCATATCCTAAATCTTCTATGATACCCACTTTATCCAAGGCACTTTCCACGATACCTTCCGCGGTCACACCTTTGTATTTTTCTACCAGATGCTTTTCTAAAGAACCGCTGTTCACGCCAATACGGATAGGAATATTACGTTCCTTTGCCACATCCACCACTGCCTTAACACGGTCCACACCCCCTATATTTCCGGGATTGATACGAATCTTATCCGCACCGTATTCCATAGCCGCAATGGCCATTTTATAGTCAAAATGGATATCAGCCACTAAAGGTATACTGATCTGTTTCTTTATCTCTCCGATTGCTTTACAAGCCTCCATTGTAGGTGCGGTACAACGGATAATCTCACAGCCTGCCGCCTCCAATCGCTTAATCTGTGCCACGGTAGCCGCCACATCCTCCGTCTTAGTATTGGTCATGGACTGGATTAAAATCGGGTTGCCACCGCCAATCTTTTTATCTCCTATATGAATTACTTTCGTATTATCTCTATACATAAAAAATTCCTCCTAAACAGGCAAATTTATATTTGCCCATATAGAAAGAATTTTATCATATTTTTATGAATTTATCTATGATGATTTTAGATATTTTTTGCTTTCAACTGAATATCTTTTGCAAGCTCTTCATGTTGCTTGCAAAACAACTCCGGCAGGTCATCTAAACTAAAATATCTTAGTTCCAAGGTCTCCTCCCTGTCACAAAACAGCTCTCCGCCAGTCACCTTTAGTTCATACACTATACAGATACTATGTGCCTCGTCCCCACTGGCGTACTTCATATCCGTATCTGTATAAATACCAATCAACCTTCCCACTTCCACATCCAAGCCGGTTTCTTCTTTGGTCTCTCGAACAACCGCCATTTCCGGAGTCTCACCAAGCTCAATGGCGCCACCCGGGAAGCCCCATTTATTGGTATCTCCCCTTCTTTGCAACAATATTTCACCGTTATCATTAAAGATACAACCACCGGCAAATACTAATATGATTTTCTCATGTCCTACTTTACTGCGAATCCATTTTATGTAATTTTGTTTGTTTTCCATCCTTCACTTTCTCCCCATTTCCGTAAATGCTGTTTCACTGAAAGTCATACGTTTACCCCCCTATTTTGAACATATATACATAGGTGCTTTTATATCAATCTTTACATTCTTTTCTTTTAACAATCTGGCTTTCACATAAGCTAAAAATTCTGTTTTCTTTTTTTCCAGCATTTGTTTTAATCCCTTATCCGAATCACACAAATAGTCATATACAGCCTCTTCCTCATTTATTAGAAGGGGATTGGAAAACACTATATTTTTTACCTGTGTAAAGCATTCATTCATTGAATCTTCCACTATTTTTTGGTGTTCTTCCTTTTGGGCATTTATCTCAGTATGGATTCTTTTATTAAAAAATTCCTCTACAATATCTTCTACATCAGCTTTATCAACGATAGAAGGTACTGTAGAAACCATGATACATCCGGGTTTTAAAGCCAACTGTAATCTCTTCATCAATCTGGTTTTATCATCTATATACCCCCAGAAATGATTTGTCAGTATTCTATCATACGTTTCCGCTTCATAATCAACTGCTTCTGCATCTGCATCCCAAAATGTAAAACGAACCCCTGGGGCCAATCTATTACCATTTTCTTTTTCATAGTTTTTCAGATAATCACGCCCCTTGCTATCTTTATCAAGCATAACTATATTACATCCTGCAGGTATTTGTTCCCATGCGTGTAACCAAATGCTTCCATATCCCCCACCCACATCAAGAATCAGCATATTTTCACTCAAATTAAGATTATCAAATCTCCATTGATACCACTCTTCCTGCTTCGTACTATATCTTTCATAAAAACCATATCGTCGATGTGCAAAATCATTCTTGGTTATCAACTGCATAATTTGAGAAAACCGCTCTAAATCAAATGCCTTATCTGTACAGCTTTCTTTCGCTTGTTCCAATGCATAAATAATTCGCTCAATCCGTTCTTGCTCTCTTTGCATTAACTCTTTTTGTTTATCCAGCATTAATCCCACATCAATAACTTCATCTTGACCGATTACTTTTGCTATCTCCTCAAGCGAAAATCCCACATATTTAAACATCAGAATCTGCTGTAATCTCAAAATAGCTTCCTCATCATACAAACGATATGCTCCCTCGCTGTATCCGCAAGGAATTAATATACCCTTTTCATCATAAAATCGTATGGTTCTTGAAGATACGCCTGCGATTTTCGCCAGTTCACCTGCTGTATACAATTTTTTCATGATAATAGACCTAACCTTTATTAGTATTACAATCTCATTATAAAGGTTTACGTTACGTAAATGTCAATATTATTTCATATATTTGTGTCATAAAAGTAGTTACACTTACTTCTTTTGGAAAACCAGCTCGAACTATCCTGCTTTATCTTTCCCATGAGACACAATCTCATAAGCAGTGCAGATATCTCTTCCTGCTTAACTTGTAATTTATATTTCTTAACTAATTTCTCAACAATCTCTTCGATGGACTGGGGATAAAAATCCAACACTTGATATATTCGTTCCGAAATGCTATCCTCTTCGCTACGATGTTCCGATATCGATAACATCATGTCCTCTTTCTCTGTAAGCTTCGTATCATTTTTTTCCTCAATATTTAGCTGTTGCTTCCTTAAATTATCCATTTGAACCGGCAATAATGCACCTAAATCCATCATAAAATCTTCCGGAGACAAAAAAACATGGGCCCCTTCCTTAATCATTTTATTGCAACCATCACTAAGACGATCCGTTATACGTCCCGGCACAGCATATATTTCTCTCCCCTGTTCGAGCGCCATTTCCACAGTAATAGAAGTACCGCTACGCTGTCTGGCCTCTATAACCACTAATACATCTGCCAAACCACTTACAATCCGGTTTCTGGGTGGAAACAGCCTTGCATGCGGCGTGGTTCCCGGAGGATAAGTTGACAATATGCCCCCTTTCAACTGTAATTCCTCGTATAATAAACGATTACTTGCCGGATAACACACATCCACCCCACATCCGAAAACGCCAAATGAAATACCACCGGCCTCTAAAGCGGCTGATTGACTGATTCCGTCAATCCCCTTCGCCATACCGCTTATGACCTGTATGCCTTGCTGTCCCAGTGCCTTTCCAAGCTCAGATGCAATATACTCTCCGTAGGAAGAGCATTCCCTGGCTCCTATCACCGCTACCGCCGGCAATCTCTCCGCAGGAAGTTGACCTTTATAGTACAGTGCAAAAGGCGGATCCGGTATATGAATCAACTTCTTAGGATATTTCTCTTCATGAAAGCATATCATATGTATCTTCTTTGATTGTAACTCCTCAAATGCAGTATCTATTTCCACCTGCTCTTTAGCATCCATAAACAATTGCAGCTTTTTATCATTCAATATATATTTTAGATGTCTTTCTGATGCCTGAAATATATTTTTAGCCTCCCCAAAAGCATCTATCAGATTCCGCTTTGCCACGGGTCCCAGTCCCTCCACCCGGTCCAACCAATACAAATATTTATCCATTATTACCATGATTCCTTTCTGTCAAACGATACAATAACGCTTCACTGATATGTTTTTCATGAATCCGTTCACTGCCATCCAAATCCGCTATGGTTCTAGATACCTTTAATACTCTGTGATATGTTCTGGCACTCAGTTTCAAATTGGTATAAGCCAATTCCATTAGCTGCTTCTCTGCCTTGCCCAGATTACAAAACTCATCCATATCCGACGCTTTCATTTCAGAATTAAAGGTATAGTTCTTCTTACGAAATCTCTTTTCCTGAATACTTCTGGCCTGCTCCACTCTTTTTCGGATGGTGGCTGTATTCTCTTCCTTTCCGTTTCCCTGAAGTTTCAAAAGATCTACTCTGGATGTTTCAACATACATATCAACACGGTCCAGTAAAGGTCCGGACAGACGGTTCCAGTATTGAATCATATCCTTTTCCGAACAAGTACAACGATTTTTATCCGGATAATATCCGCATTTACAGGGATTCATGGCACACACCAGCATAAAATTTGCGGGGTACTGAAAATTACCGTTTGCGCGTGCAATACTTACTTTATGATCTTCTAAAGGCTGCCTCAGGCACTCCAAAATATGTCTGGGAAATTCTGTCAATTCATCTAAGAATAAGACTCCGCGATGTGATAAAGATATGGCTCCAGGGTGGATACGAACGCCACCGCCTACCAGAGCCGCATTTGATATGGTGTGATGTGGACTTTGAAAGGGTCTCTTTGTGATTAGCGGAACTTCTGCATCCAATAATCCCGCTACACTGTAAATAGATGATACTTCAAGGCATTCTCTGTCTGTCAGCTCCGGTAAAATTCCGGGAATCCTTTGGGCTATCATGCTTTTTCCGCCGCCGGGCGGGCCTGACATCAATAAATTATGAAATCCGGCAGCAGCTATCTCTGCGGCACGCTTTGCCATTTCCTGTCCTCTTACTTCCGCAAAATCTGCATGTTCTGATTCACTCTGACTTCTACGAATCTGATTCAATGTACATTGATAAGTCTCCAAAATACGTTCTTTTTCATCATCGCTTTCCTCCTGCAAAAACTGTACCAGCTGAACAATACTTTCCACGCCTTTTACCTTTATGCCTGGTATTACACTCCCTTCTATGGCATTCTCTTTAGGGACAATACAGCACTTAATCCCTTGCTCGGCAGCCACCCTTACAATAGGTAAAATACCATGTACCGGTTTAATCTCTCCATTTAATCCAAGCTCTCCCGTAAATAGGATACCATCCGTCGCTTTTTCGTCGAAATAGCCAAGACTTTGCAGCATCCCAACAGCAATTGGTACATCATATCCTGTACCATCCTTACGTATATGCGCCGGTGCCAGATTCACCGTAATCTTATTGGGAGGTAAATCAAAACCGGCATTTTTTAAGGCCACCTGTATCCTCTCTTTCGCCTCTCTCACTTCATTACTTAAGGAGCCAACCATACAAAAGCCCGGCAAACCATGGGATATATCCACTTCTGCCCGTAACAAATAGGCCTCCATACCGTTGAGCCCTCCGGTCAATATCGAACTAAACATACAAACTCCTTTCTTAAATTGAGTATTTTTGAATGGTAACAGAAACTGTCACTGAAAATCATGAAAATAGAATTACATGAACTTAGATATATTTATGATAGCATATTAATACGAATTTGCAATAGCTATTTTGTTTTACACACAACAAAACGGTGCCCTTAAAGAGCACCGTTTCATTTCATTATCTGTTTTCATCTACATAAATCTGTGCACGGCTTTGGATGATTTGCACCACATCCTTCGCTGTTTTTTGTCCCTTAAAGAAGGCAGAAGCTTCTTCATTTACAATATTTGTGATATAAGGATTGTTATATACACCCTTTTCGATGGAATAGATAAAATTGCAAATATCATCCACTTCCTTCTGTGTAAACGGATCTAATATAATCTCCTCTTCACTTCCCCAGTAGGAATATTCATATTCCTGCTTTTCACCGGTCACTTCATCGATCCAGTATGGTTTCTTAGTCGACAAATTGGCCTTCTCAATAAATGCTGATTTCAATACCGGCAAACCGTAATAATCATCATTTGTCTGATATTCCTCTGTCAGATACTGTCTTACAAACTGCCATGCGCCTTCCTGATTCTCTGATTTTGCAGAGATGGCAAATACGGATGAAACAGGCATAATCACAGAACTATTACCACTTACTCCCGGGAATCCCACAAATACGGGGTCATCTCCAAGTCTTCCTTTAAACTGTGAAACTAAATCCTTAAAATCATAGATATTGCATGACATCATTACCGCTTTTTTGTTGCGGAACATGTTCTCTACTTCCACCCAGTCATAATTATTCCAGTATTCATCATCATAATTGATTTCTTCCGGCAAAGTTTTCACAAACTCTAATATCTCGATAAATTCAGGAGAATCAAAATTACACTTACCGGTATTCACATCCACGAAATCATCACCGCAGAACTGCATTATGTAATACAGCATGATTTCTCGGGTATAATCTCCGTCATAAGCTTTCACATCGCTTGGTAATGTCTTTAAGAAGGCCTGCATCTCAGACATCGTCCATCCGCCGTTTCTGTCTCCCACCATATCCTTTCTCGCTACCATGGTACTAACAGCAAAAAAGGGAATTAAAGTATACTGTTTGTCATTAACATACATTGCCTTAAATACATTATCCAAATACTCCTGCTTAGATAATTCTTCATCCTTGGCAATTAATTCACCGATATCTGCCAATAATCCCTTATTTGCCCATGAACTGATATCCATACTTGATGAGAATGCCATAATGTCCGGAATCTTACCACTGATAATATCATTATTCATCTTGGTATATCCGCCGGATACATCTTCTTCTTTGGTATAGTCATTATAAATACTGTAATCCATTATGGTAATACGGTACTGATTATTGGTTTTATTAAAGTTAATAACGTCTCTTTTGACTTCTGAATCCATATAATCACAAGCCAATGAGATTGTGATTTTGTCCGGAATATCTTCCGGTGCAACATAAACAAATTTGGATAGACTCATCTTATAATCTGCCATATCATTGTATGTTGCAATAAATTCCTTATCATTAATAAAGGTCACATTATTCAAGGTATAAACCGCCAAATCCGAATTTACGAAATCCAGGAATTTCACCGGTTCCGCATCTCCAGGCTTATATTTGTACATACCGGTTTGATCACTTGCCAATATATATGAATCAGAAGCACCGCTTATATTATATTTCATAGGGTCAATAGGCAATTCCTGCTTTTCGCCGGATTCACCGGTTTGTAAATCAAGGGTTCTTATAAATGTTTTAGTATACTCATTGTTATACATAACCTGCTGGATTTTTCCTGCATTATCCAAGTAAACAAATGCAATATAACCCTCATCCGGATTACCCAACTCCATATCACTGATTTTCTTGCCGTTTTCATCCAGTTTAATAAGCTTGGTCTCTGTCATAAGCAACACTTCGTTGTTGCTTAATATTGCATCACGAAGATAAAGGTATTCAAATTCTTCCGTTTCCAAAGGCATGGTCCACAGGAATTCACCGTTTGCATCCCACTTCATCACATTATATGTGGTTTGCCCATCCATCATTTCCGGGTTCTCGGTTTCAACCTGATTCCACATTTCCTGCATGGCAATAACGGAACCATCCTCAAGAATATTCCAACTGCTTATCCAGCCGTTTTCATTATATTCCGTCTTCAATTCTTTCAGCTGTACATTGGTACCATCCAGATTTGCGGTAATCAACCCATAGGAAGGTCCGTAATATTCGTAATCCACCGGTTCCATGACACCATCTATTGCCATATCAGAGTCAATCGCAATATCCACGGTGGATACAGCTACTTTTGCAGAAGAGGTCTCCGGAAGAATTTCTACAGAACCATCTTCTGCGGGAGTTTGACCATCCTTATTAAATAAACTACCGTTCCAGTCCTCTACGATGACGATAAGCTTATTATCAATCACTTTCATATCATAGAAGCCAATCGTATCCAGATTGATTCCCAAATCCAGCTTCTGTGAATGGAACACATTCTGTTTTGCCAGCGAAGGATCTGTTGATTTTAATTCCCCCTTAGTCTCTTCCGTGCCCTCCTTCTTTCCACAGGCACATAGTCCGCATAGCATGGTTAATACAACTATCAGACTTAATACTTTTTTCATTCTTTTCATAATACTCCTCCCTCACAGTAATATATACTTACTGCTTTTTTTGTTTCTCATATTTCTTTCTTTGACGTGCTTTGGACAGATGCATTGTAATGTCATCATATGCTTTTTTACACATGCCTTTCACGGTCCATTTCTTATGTTTCCAATACCGCAGCAATTCAACAAACACTATCATAACAATAATTGCCACAAATAGCAAGCGTATCATCAGCATATACGCTAACTTGTCATCCATAGCCCGTGCCACATTCTCCCAGTACGGATAGATAATGGCTTTGCCGTTCATTGACCTGGTGGATAATTTCCCGATATGCTTAAACTGGTTCAGAAAATCATATCTGGCACTGTTTTCCACTAACTCCATCTCTTCTGCCGATATGCCTATACTTTTCTCTACATAATCCTTTGCATATCCCTTTACCGGATTGGGCATCAAGATTTCAAAATGATTGATTCCGTTATTACTTCCATACTTTTTCAGTGTATCATAGGAGACATATATCATGGCACCATCCAAGCCTGCCGCCTTGTACCAGCCACTGTCTTCATGCTCCACCACACCTGTTACCACATGTGCCACATCCGCAATATACACAATCTGCCCGGCCACATCATTGGAACCAAAAAGCTTCCATGCCGCTTCCCTGTCCAATACACAATAATCCCGCATCACATCATTGCCCGAAAAATAGGAACCGCTCAACAGGGGTAACGGGTGAAACAGGAAGAAATCTCCTCCGATTCCGATGCAGTCTGTTGAAATATTACTGATATTACTCTTAACCGTAATTTTCCCTGAGGCACTATAGGCATCTGCCCATAGTCTTGCATCTTCATTTTCAGATTCCGATACAATGGATGCCTGCTCCAGTGCCGTGTCCAAATTATGTTCAAACTCCTCAATAGAGTCCGGCGTCACCTGCGTATTCACAGAAAAGAAGCAACTGATTTGTGCAATGGCACCGCCTTCCTTCCATCTGGAAGCTGCATGCTGCGGTATCAGTGTATCCTTATAGTGGTTGGCTGCAAGAGTCAATACCCAGACTATCAACAAGGCAATCAGGCATATTGGAAGAAGTATCCACATCCGAAAGGGGATCCTTTTCTTCAACTTACTCATAGCTTCTCTCCTTGCTTATTCCGGTAATCTGACATATTGACCGGCCTCAACAGGTTTAGTTGAGGTAGTAATCACAAACTCATATCCGGATACGGTTCCGGTTATGGCTGACTGGGTATCATCCGATGCTACCACATCCACATCCGCTCTCCTGGCTATATATCGTGTTCCAATCGGTGAACTCTTAGATTCCACTATCAAGATAAATTTACCATTATTATCTTCTCTAATGGCACTGTTAGGTACCACCATCTCGTAGTAACCACCGGCACGCTGCGGTATAGCCACATTAACTGACTGATTGGGAACTACATTTTCGCCGCTTACGTTAAATACCAGGATTCTGTTCTGTCCCGGATTGGCAGTATCCGGTCTGATGCTGCTGAGTACAATCTTCATATCATCATATCTCCAGGAGTTCACCACCTCTGCCACATCACCTACATTTACCTTCTTCGCCTGCTCGGTGGTTACGGAAAAGCTTAAGGTATATCCGTCACCTTCCGGTTGCATGGTGAATACGATACCATCCTCAGGGGTATCCAGTCCGGACTTCACATTTACGGAAGAAATGGTTCCGGAAATAGGTGCTATTACTTCACTGCCTTCAGTTAAGGCCTCTAATTCCTTTACCTTCTTCTTCGCTTTATTCACTTTATCATTTAAATTTCCTAAATTTATTTCATCAGAAATATTCTTTACCAATTCATCCAATTGTGCCTGCTTGGCAGTAAGCACCTCCGTCTTTTGGTCTAATACCTTCTGGGCATTGTTCTGCTCTACCTGAAGTAAAGCCAGCTGTCTTTCTAAATTCGCAATACTTGCATCCGTATTGCCGGTTGCCTTCTTATCATCTAATACCTTCTGTGCCTTTTCACAATTTAATGAAGCGGTATCAAAAGCAGCTTGTGCATCAATTAACTGCTGATTGGCCTCCTGTTTCTGTTGCTCTAAGGCCTCCAACGCTACAGCATCTCCGCTGCTGACAGACATCTGCTGGCTAATCTGTGCTTCGATGGTCTGCAGCTTATTTTGTGCTTCCGTCAATGCAAATCTCGCATTTTCCATAGCTGTTTTAGCATTATTATAAGCCGTCTGTTCGTTGGTTGTATCCACGATTCCGGTATTGGTTAAGGTAATCTGTAGTGTGATGGCATCTACCTTGTCCTTCCACTCCTTCACCTTTGCTTCTGCTGCATCCGATTCTGCTTCAGCTACGGTTATTTCATTCTTAACCGCAATAATTTTATTCTTATAATTTTGCATGGAATCGGTGCTTCCTGCACTGTTCATAATAGTACTGTCGACTGTTCCGGTCAAAAGAGCCATCTCAAACTCTGCCTCTGCCATAGCCAACTCATCCTTTGCAGCTTCCAGTTCCTCACTGTCTTCTCCGGAGAACACACACAGCACCTGTCCCTTTTCTACCGTGTCGCCTTGGCGCACTTCCACAGACTCCACCTTGCGGACTCCTTCAATTTTCACACTGTAAGGGTCACCGCTTTCAATGGTACCATACCCTCTGATTTTAGCCGTAATATTCCCCGGCTGTATGTACTGGGCTGCCACCTCCGGCAGTGAATAATTCATTATGGTATTAGAAAAGAATGTCAATACCAGTAATATCACCAAAAAGATGATTGCCAGTGTTTTAATCCATTCCCTTCTCTTGTTTGCTTTTTCGTTCATGTTTTTTCTCCTACATCTCTACTATTCTTATGGTAAACTGATTCCGGTTATTCCTAAAGCTATCCTTTGATACCGCCCTGATAGGTGATACCGTCCACCAGATACTCCTCGCCGTACAAAAATACCAGTAGGCTGGGCACCATATAAATGGTTGCCACTGCAAACGCCAGTCCCACTTCCCCGCTGTTTATCTTACTTAAGAATACAGACAACGGATGGGTTTCCGGGTCTGACAATAAAATCAAGGGCTGTTCCACCATATTCCAATAATCAATAAATACCAATATGGCCGCTGAAGCGATTGCTCCCTTACACAAAGGAAGACATACCAGTCTGAATATCCCCCATTCTCCGGCACCATCAATCTGTGCCGCTTCTATCACTGATGTGGGGATACGTTTCATAAACTTGGTCAACAAATATACGGCAAAGGGGGAAAAGATACCCGGCAGCCAGATGGCCCATTTGGTATCCAGTATTTTCAACCAGTCCGATACCAGATAGTTTGGTACCAAGGTAACCTGATAAGGCATCAGCATCAATATAATATACAGGAAGAACACGATTTGTCGTAATTTTCCTTCGTATCTGGCGAATCCATAAGATGCCAGTGCTGCTACTACAAGCTGAAATACCACTATAGGTCCCACCAATATTACGGAGTTCCAAAACTTCAACAAATAATCCGGACTCTTAAACAACACTGTTGTATACTGGCTAAAGGAAACCATATCCGGTATAAACTTCAGATTCACCTTCTCTGCGATAAAAACCTTGCCGCCGGTCTCTGAGGTGGCAAATACAGAACCATAGTTTGCGGATATTTCCGTGGCTGACATAAAGGAATTGCTGATAGTCAGTATAATGGGTGCCAAAAACAGAAAGGCAAAAAAGGCTGCAATCAGTGTTCCTATGCAAATACGTATCTTCTGTCGGATATTTCTGCGTACTGCTTTGCGATGGGCTTTTTTTTCGAATTGGACATTGGTCTGAATCTTCTTTTTCATCCTTCCACATCCTTTCCGAAATACTTCTCCGTCAGGAAAAGGACTCCTATAATTACTACCATCACCGCTGACATGAGTACCGCCGCAGAAGAAAGCTTCTGATAATCCAGCTTCTTAAACATATTGTTCATAAAATGCTGCAGCATATATATGGTATCATAGGGATAGTCTGTGGTCAGCATATACACCTCTCTGAACACCTTAAAGGAGTTGATTAGGGACATAATCGTTACAAACAAAAAGGTGGAGGACAGGTATCTGACCTTTATGTAAAAGAAGGTTTGTAAGGCATTGGCACTTTCCAGCCTCGCCACCTCCAAAATATCCTTTGGAATACTGGCCAGTGCGGCCATAAATAAAATCATATTGTAGCCCAGGTTCTTCCATAGGAACAATATTACGATTACCACATGGGAATACTGGGATTTTAACCAGTCGATTTTATCCACACCAAAATGCGCCAGCAGGTCATTTACCGCACCATTATAGCTGAACAGTACCTGCCATATCAGTACCACCGATGCCACCGGCACCATCATAGGACTTAGGAAAAAGGTTCGGAACTGGCTGCGAAAAGGCAGCTTTGCTTCCAGCATGATGGCAAGCAGCAGAGATAATAAAACTGCCAAGGGTACTGCCACTATGGAAAATCGAAAAGTATTGGTAACCGCCCTCTTAAATGCATTATTAGCTAATACCACTTTGTAATTTTCTATTCCCACAAAGTTTTTGGCGATGGGATTGTCTACCATGGAGTAAAAAATCACCACCAGAAAGGGAATCACAAAAAATACCAGAACGCCAAGAAAACTTGGGGCTATAAATAACCCCGAGCTTCTCTTGACCTTCCTTATTCTTTTATTTTTCTTATGGAGTTTTTTCTTCTGAATGCCCTTTTGTTCTTCCAAGGCCTTCCTTCCTCCTTAACTGTTTTCACTTAAAAATATAGATACACGGCTTTGAATGATATCCGCAACCTCCTTGGCCGACTTCTGCCCGTTAAAGTAAGCTGCTGTCTCCTCTTGGATGATTCCATAAATCTCTTCATCGTTCTCAAAGACCGGCTTTGCTGCGGCAATCAATGCTTTTACTGCATCAATTTCCTCTTGGGTAGCTGCATAAATCGTTGCCTCCCAGTTATTACCATAGCCCCAGGTAGTTTTCGGGTACTCTATGAGATTACCTTCTGCATCCTTCTTATACTCGCCGTTTGCATCCTTCTCATATGTTGGCGTCATATCCTCTTTAAAGCGTTCCTCCAGCTCATCCAGACGGGTGGATAAACCACCATAATTCATCCTTTGCTTCCCGTCATACTCCAGAAAGGATTCCATAAATTTCCATGCCGCATCTTTATGGGTGCTTTTGGTTGTTATACCATACATACCGTTACCATTAAAGTATACGCCAAGACTGCCATCCACGGTAGGATAACCGATGCAGGTAGCCTCTTCTTCCATCATCAAATGATACATCTGATAGCTTTGTACATCCATGAGACCTAAGTCCAGTAGGAGTATCTCATTCTCCTGTATCAGCTCCGGTAAATCCTTGGTATAATCTGCATCCAAATCATAGGTATTGGCATACTCCAAAAGCTTAATAAACTCAGGGCTGTTAAAGCTACAGGTCCCCGCCTCTATGTCAATAAACGCATCCCTGTTAAAACGTAAAAACTGTGCTAATACCGATTCCTTCGTGGAATAAGCCATCAAATCCGAATCCGGATACTTAAGCGACAGCTGCATTAAATCCTCTATTGTACAGCCTTCCTTCTCGCCTACCATGGATTTTTTACCCAATAAGGTGTAGACATTCATGCTACGTGGAATAGTCACCAATGTACCATCAAAAGTATAACCGTTTAACGCACTTGGTACAAAATCCTCCCGCTTTATGACCGTACTCTTCTCTAAATAAGGATTTAAGTCCTCAAATACTCCCTTAGCTGCCAGATTCGGCACATTCACATTCATCAAATCAATAATATCCGGAGGATTGTCACTGATTATATCCATACTCATGGCCGTAACAGCATTGTTATATGTATCCTCCGTCCACTGTACTGTATCATCAACGTAGGATTTATATATCATCTTGTAGGAAGGATTTGATTTGTTAAATTCCAAAATCGCTCTCTGTATCATCTGGTCGCCATCATACATGGTAGCAAATACAATGGTTTCCTTCTCCGGAATCTCAGAAGCTTTGGTCTTCGTCAGTTTCACCAGTTCTTTGGTGCCATTGCTCCAGTCCTCATAATAAAGCAGGAAATCCCCATTGGGTAATGCCAGATAATCACTCACAAAATCCGCAGTTACATAACTGTCCAACCAATCCAGAATGGGCGTAGCCACACCGGTGGTTAAATCATATTCATAGAGGTACTTATCGCCGGGCATGTATAACTTACCCTCCGGTCCTGCCACCACATTTCCGTTCATATTGGGAAGATCCTTTAAAGCGGCACCCAGAGTATACTTTTCGGTATCCACCTCAACCATTTCCATACCGGGAGCCATATTACTGTACTTGGTGAAGAATACCCTGCCGTCCGCTGTGGAAAATATCCTGTTTATATAATCCGCATTGGTGGGAATACTATTCTCCGGAGTGCCATCCGCACCAATCACATAAATCACATCATTGGAATTTGCAATCAGCTTTCCGTCCTTACCTGCTACTATGTAGGAAAGATAGGAATTATTTTCATCCACATACATATCCTTTAAGTCAGACTGATAGACCAAATTCATATCCTTATCATACTTAATCAGAATATCCTTGCAATCATCAGGACCGATTTCCTTACCCTCTTCATAGGGTGGCGTCAGAAAATACACCAGATAAAGATTGCCCTCTTCATCCATCTCCATGGCTGAAAGATATTTCACATACCCTTCTTCTTCAAATACCGGAAGTTCCACCTGTTCCGCCTTAGAAACATCGTTAATATCCATTACCATTAATTGGGTTTCGGTAATCTCTTTCTCCGGAATATACTTATTCAATGTATAATACAATTTATCCCCGTGAAATACTGTATTTCCCACATAAGCATTTTCATCCGTATTCTTTAAAGAATAGAATGTGGGCACATACACATATTCTCCACTAAGTGTCGGGGTGGTACTATCCACACTTACTTTAGACTCCCCGGTTTCTGTTTTTTTGTCTCCGCAGGCTGTTACTCCCAACAGTAATAAAGCAGATAAACAAATTGATAATAATCTTTTTTTCTTACTCATCTTCTAAATCTCCCTCATGCTATATAGTATACTACAAACCATTGAAATAATCATCTTAAGAATTTCTTAAGAGATTACTCCTAATGACTTGCATTCATTATACTATAGTTTTCTCCCTAAGAGTTTTAAGAAGCCTTTAAGATTCTTTAAGATTTTATTATGATTGCACTTATTCCTTTCCTATTTTTTCGCTATTTAACACACAAAGCATCATCCCCAACACCACAACGCATAAGGACAAACCTGCTCCTACTGCAAATGCTGCATTACTATCCGGCATGGATGCTGCCACAGACTGCCACACAAAGGTGGAAAGGAAATTATGAAGCATATGCGCCAGAATAGGTGCAAAAATACTTTCATATTGAAACATCAGGTAACCCAGAACCAAGCCCACTACAAAAGCATATCCGCCCTGTATGAAATTCACATGGTAAACTCCGAAAAAAACAGCTTGTATCAGATTGGCAATCCAGAATGTTTTTCGTTTACCAAATCGCCCCTCAAATATTTTCTGTAAATAGTAAAACATAATCCCGCGAAACATTAATTCTTCGGCAATGGGGGCAAATAATAAACTAAATAAGGTTGGAATCAGCTCAACACCATATCCGGCGTTGTCCATCATGATTTCAAATTCTGCCACAATACTATCCGGCAACACAGTGGTCACAATAGGCAATTGGAAGTTCACAAAAAAACACATGCCTGTGGCAATCATACCAATCGCCAGTACATTCACCGGTTGCAATACTTCTCTTACCCGTTTTTTTCTATCGCCGCCCTTTATACAGGCATAATCATACCATACCGCAAAAAGTAACACTTCCAATACAAATAAAATCATAATCTTCCTCACAAATTAATCCACTGACTTTAAGGATTCTGTCATACTTATTTTTTCCAGCTTTCCTTCCATCAGTTTATTTACACATAAAGCAAAGAATAATGTCAACAGCACACTATACAAATAGCTTAAACCATTGATTCGGATATCAAAGCACACCATATCTATCTGGATGCATTCCATAATAAAGGTATGCAATATTTTGCCCAGTCCCAAACCAACCAAGGCACCTACGAATGCCAACATTATATTCTCTCGAAATACATAGGTTGCCGTTTCTTTCTTATAAAAGCCCAGTACCTTGATGGTGGCAATCTCACGGATACGCTCGGTAATATTAATATTGGTCAGATTATATATAACGATAAATGCCAATGCGGCAGCGCATACCAGAACCAATATTACAATATAATCCAGAGTAGACATCATCACCTCGAAACGCTGGCGCTCCACCTCGTTAATCGTAACCGATGTGACAGTATCCAACTTCATCAAATCCGCTGACAGTTGGTGCATATCAGTACCTTCCTTTACATTCAGATAAAGGTTTTTGTATTCCGGCTTTTCACCTAGCTGTGCATCATAGGTCTGCGGATTCACATAAAGATAATTTCCTACAAAGTTTTGCATAATACCGCTTACAGTAACCTTAAACTCACGGTAGTCTTCATCTCTAAGGGTTATCTCATCCCCAATCTCTATCTCAAACCGGTCAGCCATCTTATAGGTGATAACAGCCTCTCCCAAGGCCGGCATGGAAATAGTTTCACCACCCATGGTATGCATATCGATAAAGTGTTCAAATCCATCCTGCTTTTCAAATACAATCAGAGAAATATCCTTCGTCATATCTTCTGCTACCAATTCCATGGAACTTTCCTGAATGAATCCGTATTCAGAAACAGCATCTCCCAAACAGATCTCCATCTCTTTCAGTTGTTCTTCTTCCATGGCATCCTTAGTCATGACGCTCATATCAAAGACCTGTATTTCTTCATATTGCATCTTCATCACATCAGCAATGGAATCCTTGATACCAAAAGCAGCCAGCACCAGTGCTGCACAGCCGCTGATTCCAAGCACCATCATAAAGAAACGCTTTTTATAACGGAACACATTTCTTATGGATACCTTTTGCAGAAATTTTAAACGGTTCCAGATTAAAGGAATCCGTTCCAGCAAAATACGCTTTCCTGCCTGAGGTGTCTTGGGGCGCATTAACTGTGCCGCCATTTCGTTTAATTCGCGACGGCAGGAATACCATGTGGTTCCAACGGAACACAACAGGGATACAGCCAGTGAAATACACGCCAGCTTCCACTCAAACACAATGGAAAGTCCTCCCAGGTCATACATCATGCCGTAGCATTCCCAAATCACAAAGGGAAATAATATAATACCTATCAAATATCCGCCGACACAGCCGATTACAGCCGCACTTCCGCTGTAAAACATATATTTGCCCATAATTGAACCATAACCGTATCCAAGGGCCTTTAAGGTACCAATCTGGGTTCTCTGCTCTTCAATCATACGGCTCATGGTAGTCATACATACCAAAGCTGCTACCAGGAAGAAAAATACAGGAAATACCGTTGATACATTTTCTACAATATCACTGTCGCTTTGAAAGAGAACATATCCCATATTAGTGTCTCTGCCCAACAAGTACTGCTGAGGCATCTCGATTTCTTCCAGTTCTTCTTCCCCTTCCTTTATCTTCCGTCGGGCATCCGCAATCTCTTCTTCAAAGGTAATCAATCCGTCCTCATATTCCTTTAGGCCGTCCTGATATTCCTTCTCTCCATCCAGAAGCTCCTGCTCCTTTTCTTCCAGCTCCTCTTCACCCTTTGCCAGCTCCTCCTTGGCTTCTACCAGTTTACGTTTGCCGTCCTCTACTTCCTGTCTCGCAACCAAAATTTCCTTTCGCCCTTCGCTGATTTGCTTTCTTCCATTCTTAATTTCTGCCCATGCAGTTTCCAAATCCTTATCACCGGCATCCAACTTCAACTTGCCGTCATTCATTTGTTTCTTGGCATCTTCCAACTGCTTACGACCATTCTTTAACTGCTCTTTGGCAGCCTCCACTTGACGTCTGCCTTCCACCAGTTGTTCCCGATTGGCATCCAGCTCCAGCTTACTATCCAGTAAAGTCTGCTTGGTACGATTCAAAAGCTCTCTTTCTCCATCAATTTGCTCCCGAATATATTCCGGCACAAATCCCATGGTATCCATCCATTCCTGCTCTCGGGCTGTCAGTGCTGCTTCCTCTTGTTCCACTGCCTCCAAGCCTTCATTTACAAGTGTTTCCATAGTGGCAAATTGTT
The DNA here is from genome assembly GCA_017520425.1 of Lachnospiraceae bacterium. GTDB lineage: Bacteria > Bacillota > Clostridia > Lachnospirales > Lachnospiraceae > Acetatifactor. The sequence continues at coordinate 88,868 of JAFXFO010000031.1, forward strand.
CTTCTCCGGCGATAAGCTCTGCTTCCTTTTCTGCCAGTTGCTGTTCTCCTGACACCAGTTGACTTTCCTGGTCAGCAATGGTTGCATTTCCTTCTTCCCATTGTTTTAAGGATTCTGCTAATTCATTGTTGCCGGCTTCCCACTGTTTGATACCATCCTCCAGTTCTGCTTCTTTCTCCAACAAAAGCTTTTCATTTTTTGCAATGGTTTTTACAGCATCATTTAGTTTCTTTTCTTCTTTTTCAAGCTTCTCCTTGCCATCCAAAATTTCAGCTTTTGCTTCCTCAATCTGAGTACGTCCGTCTTCTATCTCAATCCGTGCTTCTTCCAGCTTTAATGCAGCATCTTCCAACTCCTGACGCCCTTTTTCCTCCTCTTTTGCCAGTTCTTGTTTGGCATCCTCCAGCTTTTCTGCACTATCTGCCAGCAGATTTTCATAGCGGGAGGTACCCAATTCGTCCAGATAAGATTCCCACTCTTGCTTCTTCTCTTCCATATATTCATCATACTCATCTGCATATAAGTGAAAATCCTGATTCAGCTTTACATACACTTCCGTATACGCATCACTTTGAAACCCTTCCGGCCGCAGATAGACAAATCCACTCACCTTGCCATTGCCTAAAGCAGAGCTTCCGCGCTCAAACTGAACATACAAAGGCGACTCAACTACGCCCACGATTTTATATTCCTTGTATGTAAAATGCTCTAAATCTTCCTCTTTGTTGGTATCGGACAGTTTTATCTTCTTACCCACATACTTATGTGAATACATGGAGGAATCCACCACACATTCATTATCCGAAACAGGAAGTCTTCCATACAGTATTTTCAGTTCATTCACACCATCTGTGATACTATGCGCCTTTATCACATTCACATTACCGTCTCCGGCACTCTGACACAAAATATCAAAGGAATATGCGCCCTGCACACTTTTTACATCATTACGTCCCCTTATATTTTCCAGATTCTTGTCATCAAAGCCCAAGGTAGATATTAAGTGAAAATCGTAAAGATAGGTATCTGAAAAATACGCATCCGCAGTCTTAATCATGGCAGGCTTTGTCACCTTAATTCCCGCAAAAAAGCCCACACCAAGTGCTACAATACCAAGTATCGCCAGATAGCGTCCCAGACTTTGCTTGATTTCACGTAATGTGCTGGTCCACATCATTGATTTCTTCATATCATCAAACTCCTAAGTAATTACCATTCAATCTCATCAATATCAACGATATCCTTGTTTTGATATATACTTTGAATGGTACCGTTTTTCACCGTTATTACCCTGTCAGCCATTGCAGTTAACGCCTGATTATGGGTGATCACGATAACCGTCTTACCTTTCTTACGACAGGTATCCTGTAAAAGCTTAAGTACCGCCTTGCCGGTATTGTAGTCCAAGGCTCCGGTGGGTTCATCACACAAAAGCAGCTTTGGATTCTTGGCCAGCGCTCTGGCAATAGCCACTCTTTGCTGTTCTCCGCCGGAAAGCTGCGCCGGGAAATTATACAATCTTTCTCCCAGCCCTACCTCTATCAGTACTTCCTTGGCATCCAAAGGCTCTTTACAAATCTGTGCCGCCAGCTCCACATTCTCCAGTGCTGTCAAATTCTGCACCAGATTGTAAAACTGAAATACGAATCCCACATCATGTCTGCGATAAGTTGTTAGAGCTCTCTCACTATAACCGGATACTTGCCTGTCATCCAAAAATACCTTTCCGTCGGTCAAGGTATCCATACCGCCCAATATATTCAAAATCGTCGTTTTTCCCGCTCCGGATGCTCCAACGATTACGCAGAATTCTCCCTCTTCGACTGTAAAATTCACATCATGCAGTGCAGGTATCTCCAATTCACCGGAACGATATATTTTACTTACATTTTCAAAGGTAACAAAACTCACCTTACATCCTCCTACAGTTTATCCTTGTCCTTTTTCATAGCCAGCTTATGTATTTCTTCTGTGGCAAAAGATAGCTTCGTAATCGCATCTCTCTTGCTCAAATAGCACCAAAAGCTTTCATCCGGTATGGAAATATCCACACAATCCCCACGCTTATGGTAATCATACTCTATATGCATGCTTTCCAGACTTTTGGCACTTCGAACCATCTCATATGGTTCCCCAAAATAATTACATTCCAAACGTGTCTCATGAATCGTCTGAATCAGCTTGCCTTCTCCCTGCTTATAAAATCTGGTCGAACCGGGAAGGGTCTCCACCTGTACCGTATCCTCAAAATAATAGGTACCGTCTTCTATTTCTTTTCGCACACATTCCCTTTCCCAATTACTCCAGTCCGGAATATGTACAAACTCAGTATCGCCTTCCTTTGCCTTCAGACGTCCGTATTCATCCATCTCCCAGCGTTTTCCGCAGGCCTCACACCAAAGTTCTGTACCTTCCGAATGCATCTTACCTTCTTCCTGACAGGACGCACATTTATACAAAAGGCAATGCAAACCGTTAGCTCTTAAGGGATGGTCTATCTTAATCTGATTATCATATTGCCATTTAAAATCGTCATATACGAAATTTTCCCGAATAATATCATTGATATCATGATACTTATACTCTTTTACCTGTGAAGCAGTCAGAATACACTTCAGTTCTGCCTCTACGTAGGTCTTTTTATTGATTTTATTCCACTGGGGACAGGTTACAAAGTTTCCGTGAATCTTAAGTAATGCCACCGGTACATTTAATATCTTCACCATCTTCCCCAAAGAATCCGGTAAGTATGAGGTACATCCATCCAAGGAATAACGTGCCTCCGGAAACAAAGCAAATACGGTACCAAGCTCCTCGACACAATATTTCATATTCTTTATCAAATGAATATCCTGTACAAATTTTCTGGTACCCAATACCCCTAAATGGCGCATTAAAGGTTCGGTATAATCCTTAAAGCCCTCCAAGGTCATAACATTGTTTACCTGATTGGGCTCTGAAGCTATCAACATTATATTAAAGTCCACCATAGAAGAATGTGTCACTAATAACAGATATGGCCCCTGTATCAAATTCATATCTGTCTTTTTCAGCTGAAATCCTCTTTTCTTCAAATCCGGTCTGCTGATAATGGTCTTCGCAACCTCCATCAAAAAGCCCGGTCTCTTCGGCTTCTTTGCAAAATTAAACCTTTTTACATTCTCTTTTGTAACCGCCATATTATTGCTCCTTTTTATATTTCGACAATAAATTTCAATATGCCCCCATTTTGTCTAAAGTATATCATATTTCAAGGTGGTTTGTATAGGAAAAGATACTTGCGCAGGTTTGTAATTTCCTGTAAACTGATAAGGAACAAATGCATGACATAGGAGAAGCAATATGACCGAATTGGAAGAATACTATAATAAATTTAATGAAGAAAAAAGGCTGAATTCCCGACATGGTCAGGTAGAATTCATTACTTCCATGAAATATATCCACAAACATATCTCTTCTGATATCCCACCACAGGATTTTAAGATTCTGGATATCGGTGCCGGTACCGGACGCTATAGTGTAGCTTTGGCTGACGAAGGTTATGATGTAACCGCAGTGGAATTGGTGAAGTACAACTTAGGTATCCTCAAGAAAAAAAACAGCTCCGTTAAAGCCATGCAGGGCAACGCCCTAAACCTTAAGAAGCTGTCTGATGACACCTTTGACCTCACTCTCCTGTTTGGTCCCATGTATCACTTATTTGGTTTTGAAGATAAACTAAAAGCACTGTATGAAGCCAAGCGCGTCACCAAACCCGGAGGCATCATATTGGTAGCCTATTGTATGAATGAATATAGCGTCCTCACCTATGCATTTAAAGAAAAACACATTCTGGAATGTATAGAGGAAAACCGCTTTACAGAAGACTTTCACACTCTTTCCGTAAAGGAAAATCTGTATGACTATGTCCGCTTGGAAGATATCAATGCCTTAAACGAAGCAAGCAAGCTGAAGCGCCTGCAAATCATCTCTCCCGACGGTCCTGCCAATTATATACGCCCCTTCCTAAATCAGTTATCACAGGAAGAATTCGAATGGTTCTTAAAATACCACCTTGCCACCTGTGAACGTCAGGATTTAATTGGTGCAGGGGCACATACATTGGATATTTTGCAAAAACAATAGCTATTACATAAGGGGCGCTACTACCTTCATTAGCGCTCCTAATATTTTGTAATATGCTTTCTCTTTTTTAATATCATCCTTAGTAATCCGTCTGCATTTCTCCAAAGTTTCCCGAAAATCTGCCTCAATCTCATTAATGCATGGTACATCATATAATAGTGCCGCACACTCAAAATGATGATACAGACTCCGGTAATCCAAATTGATGGTTCCTACTACTGCTTTATTATTATCAGCCACAAAAACCTTGGCGTGTACAAAGCCGGGCACAAATTCGTATATCTTCACACCTGCATCCAACAAGGCTTTATAATGGGACTTCGCCAATGCATAAGGTGTTTTCTTATCCGGAATACCCGGCAAAATAATTTTCACATCAATGCCTCTTTTTGCAGCATATTTCAGCGTATATTCCATCTCGCTGTCCAATATCAGATAAGGAGACATGATATGTACGTATTGCTTTGCATGATTCAGAAGGTCCGTATAAACACATTCGCCCACCTTATCATCATCTAAAGGCCAGTCACCATAAGGTAATACATATCCTTTTGGTTTATCCGGCATTTTGTCTGTCTCATTTAAGTAAGGCTTATATATCATATCCTTTTCATCCACATTCCACATCTGCAGGAAAAGAAGTGTAAAACTATTTACCGCCTCACCCTCCAGTTTAATCGCAGTATCCTTCCAATATCCATGTTTTTCTACTCGATTTATATACTCATCGGCCATATTGATACCGCCGGTATAAGCTACTTTTCCATCCACAACTAATATTTTTCTGTGGTCACGATAATTGTAATGGGTGGATACAAACGGTGATACGGGAGCAAATGCTTTACACTTGATTCCCAACTTCTGTAATCGTTTCGGATAGTCATGAGGCAATAAGGCAAATTCACATGTACCATCATACATCACTCTTACTTCTACGCCTTCCATAGCTTTTTGCGTTAGAATCTCCAGTACCTTTCCCCACATATAGCCTTCATCAATGATAAAATATTCCAGGAAAATATATTCTCTGGCTCTTTGCAACTGTTCTATCAGTTCCTCAAACAACTCCTCACCGCATTTGTAGTACTTCACATCCGTATTGTCATAAATTGGGAAACAACCGGAGCGGTTCAGATAATAATGCAGAGACGAAAGCGACGGATTATTATCCTTTACAGCCCTTAAAACTTCTTCTTTTTGAGGAATTATTGTTTGCGTTTCACTTATGATTTGTGAATACCGCTTTTTTAATAGCTTGTGTCCCATTTCATTCCGTGTAAACAGAAATAACAGGGCACCTACAATGGGCGCCAACATACAAATAACCAACCAAGTAAGCTTTGCTGTTGGATTGATCTCACTGTTAATCAAATACAGCATCAGAATGATTGATAATACCGCATTCAACCAGGAATATTGTGGCAAGAACTCCTGAAATCGAAAAAACATCATAAATATCACACTGAATTGTATCAGCAAAAGTATCAGCAGAATCCCAAATCTACTAAATATAGCATGAAACAATCCTTTCTGTCCTTTTTTCAACAAACGCATTCCAAGTCCTGTATCCTGTTCCATTATAAGCACCTCATCTCTTATGATAATTATATACCTTAATCATTAAAATCCTGTTACTTTCTTATTAAAGTTTTCTTAAAAATATAAAAAAACTACCAATCTCATACAAGATTGGTAGTCAATCACTAATTCATTATTCTTTCCAGCTGTCCTAAGTATTGTTTCTTACGATTCTCCTGTTCAGCAAGATAATCCTGATTACCGGATGCATGAAGCTCCTGCAAATACAAATGCTGACTCTTCATAATCTCTTCATTGTTTTTGCCAAGTAATAGCAATGCAATATTAGAACACTGATCTGCAGTACGTTCAAAGTAAGTAAGCATATCCATAAAGATTAAACCGGCATTGATAGAGCATACCCCCTGACACAAACGTGTGGTATGACGGTTCTTTAACAACAATACCATATCGTCGATTACTTCCTCTAACGGTTCAATACGACGAATGACATAATCATTATCGCCTTCCAGTGCTTCCAAAGTCAATCGTAAAATCTCCTGAATAGCATCATTCATAATCTCAATTTCTTCATATGCTTTTTCGGAGAAATTCAGCTCAGACTCATTCATCTTCACTGCCATTTCATCAAAATTAGTAGCATAATCACCGATACGTTCCACGTCACGCAAGCACTGCATTAACATATTCAGTAATCGATTATCACTTTCGGTTTCAATATTACCGGATAATTCAATAAGATAGTTGTCTGCACGATCTGTAAAGGTGTCCAATCGTTCTTCATTCTTTGCAATCAGGGCACCACGCTCCGCATCATACTTCTTAATCTGCTCATAGCTAAGCTGCAGATTTTCTTTTGCAATATTTGCCATGGAAACCACCAATTTATTAACCTCTGTCAAAGCAAGCTTAGGTGCAATCATCAGTTTGCTATCCAAACCTGCAAGTTCGGGATAAATCTCTTCCTTTACTTCATCGTCCTTAACAATAAAACATGCAATCTTTACCAGAATGCCTGTAAACGGCAATAAAACGATTGCAGTAATCAAATTGAATAACGTCTGGAAATTCGCAATTGCACCACTATCCACAATGCTACTCCATAAATCCGCAAAACCGCCGGCCTTCTGAATGATGGTCATAACTATCATAAATAATATGGTACCGATAGTATTAAATACAATATGAACCACACCGGTTCTCTTAGCATTCTTAGAGGAACCGATAGAACATACCAAAGCTGTTGTTACACAAGTACCAAGGTTAATACCCATAATAATAGGATATACGATATTAAAGGTCATAACACCGGTAACAGACAATGCCTGTAAAATACCAACCATCGCTGATGAACTCTGAATAATAACGGTCAACACTAAACCGGTGAAGATACCAAGCAACGGCATATCGCTAAAGTAAGCCAGAATATTTACAAACGCATCTGACTCAGCCAAAGGCTCTACCGCATCTGTCATACTGATTAAACCAATAAACAGGATACCGAAACCCATGGCAATGGTGCCAACATTCTTACTTGCTTCGTTCTTAACAAACATTACCAGAATAATACCGATAATCAAAGCAATGGGCGCCAATGTATCAGGCTTAAAGAATGTCAATATAGAACTGCCTGATGAATCAATATCCATCAATCGAATAATCTGAGCCGTAACCGTGGTACCGATATTAGCACCAAGAACAATACTTACTGCCTGCTTCAGATTTAATATACCTGCTCCGATAAGGCCTACTGTAAGCACAATGGTTGCAGTAGAACTTTGAATTACTGCCGTTACCAATGCACCTGTCAAAACCCCTAAAAATGTGTTCTGTGTCAACTTACCTAACACATTTTTTAGCACGGTACCTGATCCCTGCTTCAAGCCATCACCCATGATCTCCATTCCGTAAAGGAACATTGCAAGACCACCTAACAATTTAATTGCCATCAATATAGCATCCATATTTTTTCTCCTCGTAAAATGATATCATAAATATATATTTCCTCAGGAATCAAAATCTTTACCATTCCTTTACTTCCCGAAGCATCATACCCTTATATCATATAATAAATCTGATATATATTCAAGAAAACTTTTTCTCATATACCAATATAAACATTTATTTAATATCAAATACTGCAATATCCAGATGAGGATTGGTTTTGGACACGGCAATTCTGCAGGCAGTCCCTTTAATAACGCCAAATTGATTATGAAGCAGCTTAAATGCTGTAAGCATTTCATCTTCATTCAGCATTTTTGCTAAGGTAGTATGAGGCATCCACTGAAATGGCTTATAGCAGTTTCTTATGGATACATCTCCAAGCTCCATCAATGCACTGTATACTTCTGTTGCTGCACTATACAACTCAATATTCAAAACCGGAGCAACATATATTACATAAGGCATAAATGCTCCTACGGATACCCATTGCAATGGAAATTTATTCCAATTCTTGGTCATATTATCTACCAGTTCTATCACTTCCGACTCTTTCTTCGTATCGAAAGCAGATAAAGTAATATGCGGGGGCACCTGTTCATCAACCATATAAGTATTGCCTGTTAGTTTGGCAATCTGATTGATGTATTGTTGTATGTTTTTATTGCTTTTTTCATCAAAATAAATCGATATCGTATACATACCCAAATCCTCCTTCCTACATATAATGATAGTATAAATTCTACGCTCCCGCAAGATGATATCATGCATTTTTTATGTATCTTTTTTCCTATTTTACTTACAATATTGTATTCGCGCAATTACCCATAATACAAAAAAAGACCGAAGGAATAAACCTTCGGTCTTACATAACAAACTGTATTAGTTTCCACCCATCTGAGCTGCTACTTCTGCTGCGAAGTCTTCGTTCTTCTTTTCCATACCTTCGCCTACTTCAAAGCGAACAACCTTCTTGATAACGATTGCGCTGTTTACAGACTTCAAATATGCTGCAACAGTCTGCTTTCCGTCTTCAGCCTTTACATAGGTCTGGTCTAACAAGCAGATTTCCTTTAACTGCTTAGATACACGTCCTTCTACTGCACCGCCAAACATCTTTTCAGCAACGATGTTAGCCTTATCAGCCATAGCCAAACCTGCAAGAGCAGTCTTAGCTTCGTTAGAAAGGAAGTTGAATAAGAAGTTCATATTGCTCTTCTTTTCTTCATAGATAGCGATATCTGCGTCGCTCCATACCTTCTCGTTACAAGCCTTGCTGATTAATGCATTTAAGATAGGCTTAGGAAGAGATGCGGGATCGTTCAAAGAAGCATCTACAATAATGTCTCTCATCTTATCGATTTCTTCAGAAGAGATATCCTCTCTGCTGATGTACTGAGGATTCATAGCTGCAATCTGCATAGCAACATTGGTAAGTGCTTCCTTAACATCTGCAGCACCGTCAGCTGCAACGATAACACCGATTTTTCCGCCGGCATGAAGATAGCTTGCTACACATTCACCTTCAACCTTCTCAAATCTACGTACGGATAATTTCTCACCGATAGTAGCGGTCTTCTCAATTAATACATCCTTAAGACCGTTCATTTCAAGAAGTGCTTCAATATCTTCGCCGTTCTTACCGCCGTTTAAGCCGGAAGCAAGTGCGTTATCAGCTACTAACTGTACGAACTCCTGGAAGGTTTCGTTCTTAGCAACGAAGTCTGTCTCAGAGTTAACTTCTGCAACAACTGCAATATTACCGTTTACTGCTACACGAGCAATACCTTCTGCTGCAATTCTGGAAGCCTTCTTTTCCATCTTAGCTGCACCGCTCTTCTTCAAGAAGTCAACAGCTGCATCCATATTACCATCACACTCATTAAGTGCCTTCTTACAATCCATCATACCTGCGCCGGTCATTTCACGCAATTCCTTAACCATAGCTGCTGTAATTGCTGCCATTTTCATATCCTCCATATTCTAATCATGAATCTATACTTTTAGTTACAGAGAGAAACATCCGTCAAACGAATGTTTCTCTTATTGTCATAATTATTCCTGTTCTTCTGCTACTTCTTCAATATCAGTTGCTTCTACAGCTACATCTTCTGCAGTGTAAACAGCTTCACCCTGATTTGCTTCAATAACAGCATCTGCCATCTTAGCAACGATTAACTTAACCGCTCTGATAGCATCATCATTACCGGGAATGATGTAATCTAACTCTTCAGGATCACAGTTGGTATCACCAATACCGATTAAGGTAATTCCTAAAGAATGAGCTTCCTGTACACAAATCTTTTCCTTCTTAGGATCTACTACAAAGATAGCATCGGGAATTCTGGTCATTTCCTTGATACCGCCAAGGTTCTTCTCCAGCTTATCCCATTCCTTCTTAAGTTCGATAACTTCCTTCTTAGGAAGAACATCGAAAGTACCATCCTGAGACATGGTCTCAATAGCACGGAGTCTCTGGATACGAGACTGGATGGTCTTGAAGTTGGTAAGCATACCACCCAACCATCTTTCGTTTACGTAGTACATACCGCATCTCTCAGCTTCTGTCTTAACAGCGTCCTGAGCCTGCTTCTTGGTACCTACGAAAAGAATGGTGCCGCCCTGTGATGCAATTTCAGAAATTGCATTGTAAGCTTCATCAACCTTGCCTACAGACTTCTGTAAGTCGATGATGTGGATACCGTTTCTCTCGGTGAAGATGTAAGGAGCCATCTTAGGGTTCCATCTTCTGGTCTGATGTCCGAAATGAACACCTGCTTCTAATAACTGCTTCATTGAAATAACGCTCATGTTTTTACCTCCATTTGGTTAATCGGTCCCGTATACCGGATACCGTCGTCCGCATTCCTTTTCTGCCGAAACTGCGTCAAAGTAACGGTTAGCTCCGATGCTCATTTTCCGTCAGAAAAACACCCACATCGAATCAGAATACGTGTTTTATAGTCACAACGTTGTGATTTTACCATATTTGAGTCAAACTTGCAATATCTATTTCATAATTTTCTCAGATTTGTAAGATTTTTGTTGTTTATCTGGTACGTGTAATGATTTTTGCTATTTCTTCTTCTCCCGTACCTTGCTTAATTTTATAGGTGCCTATATTTAGGCGTCTGTCATATCCGTTATCACATAAATATCTGTTATAACTTTTGGCATCGGCTATGAGTCCCAACTGTTCCAGTCTCTTACTTACGGAATTCGAACTGTCTCCCTTAACAATTTCTACTTCAAATATAGTTTCTTGTTCAGGTGTATCTGTAGTCATCGGAGGTGAAGTCTCAGCAGGTACCTCTGTCACTTGCGGTTCTTTCGTTTGCTGAGGCGAGGAAGTCTCTTCGGGTATTGCAGATGTTTGAGGGTCTTTTGTTACCGAAGGCTCAGGTGTTGATATTTCCTGTTCCTCCTTTTCGTTTTGAATGATGACGCTCTCATCTTCTCTCGCATCTGACAAGGTTTTCTTCTCTACCATTCCCAGCTCTGTTGCACGGGCTTTCACTTCTTCATCCGTCATGGTTTGTACATCACCTTTTGCTAAACCCATTATCAAAGCAGTAAGGAAAATACCGATTCCCAAGCCTCTCAAATAATATCTTTTTTTCATATTTATCTTTCCTTAAACAGTCCTATTACCAACTCTACCTCTCCGACTCCCATACTTAATTCTCTGGCAATCTGCACCTTATCCATTCCCTGCTTATACAGTTCCAAAATAGCCTGATTACTGTTATTGGGTGTTTTCTCTGCTATCTTCTTGCTTTTTGAGGTGGTTGTTTTGGATTTAACATCATTGGTTTTTTTTGTTTTTTCTTCAACAGACTTAGGGGCAGTCGGTGTCAATGTTTCAACAGCACCCTTCACCATGGCTTCGGCCTCTTTTGCCTTCTTCTCCACCACTGTCACTGTTTGTTTCAGATTACTGTGTTTATCATTCAACATATCATACAAAAACATTACTTCCTGATGATTCTTATGGATCTCTGCCAAAACTGTATCCGAATATTCACTTACTGCCATGATTTTTTCATTGGAAATCCGTTCTAAGGAACGCTCCGTTTTTTCCATAGCATAGGCTACCGCTTCTTCTACCGTATCATCCACCTGCTGTCTGATTTCCTGCATCTGCCCTGCCACCAGTTCTTTTACTTCTTCCTTGGCCAGTTCCTTTGTCTGCTTCATATCGGCATTCTCTTTGACCGGAACAAAAAAACTGAATAAAAAGATACATATACCAATTATCAACAGCAAAATCTCAATTACTTCCATTACAAAATCCTCTATATCTTTACATCAAATCCTTCACTCTTTTTGGGGACAACCTGAGATATCTGCTTAGCCTGACGATTCTTTCCGCCGTCACCGGAATACTCGTTGTCTCCTTTTTCCCTTGCATCAAATTTCTTCTGATGCCAACCCGTTTCTTCCTTTTTTACTACCTGGCCGGAACGAATCTTGGCATTCTTATCCTCTTGCATACTCATAGTCATCTGAGTCATGGTTGCACGATTATCTTCATTCTGTTTAATGGTCGAAAAATCCTGTGTTCTTGCCATCGTAGCAATGTTAATCGGATTAATTGCCATGAATCACACCGTCCTTCCTTTAATAAGAACTGATACATTTAACGTTTCCTCGTATTTTTTCAAAACGACAGGCTCTGTTAGCACTCTGTACTACCATGGACAAATCGCCGATGATAATTTTGGCACCCGGAAATACCTGCCCTCTGACTTCAACATAAGCATTGTTCTGAATATTGAGTTTTTCCTGTAGCTCTTCAATTCTTTTTGTAGCAGACTCCAATTCCTTTTTCTTGGAATTATCCAAAAGGATTACGGATTTTAAGTATTCAATCTGTTCTGCTGTTAATGCAACACCTTTTGCTTTCTTTTCCGCATAGGTAGACATAATGGTTCTGGTACTTAACAATACCTTTTGTGCTTCTGCAGATGCTTTTTGAAGATTTTGGTATTCCTCTTTTAGTTTCGGATTGGCACCAACCTCTATTACGGTTGACGCACCCATTTCAGATCCTAAGGTTTTTACTGCCAGTCTCTCTGCCGCTATAACATGTCCGCCTGTAATAAAACCGTGTTTTCCGTCTACCTCGATATATTTTCCCGAATTGACATTGCTGTGTAATATGGACTCGGTTTGAATATATCCTTCCGCATGAGCCTCTGCATTTTCCAGAAACTTGGCAATAATATTACCGCCTGCTTCCAATATTCCTTTTCCCATACCATTCATGCCTCTGGCTATAATAATATCTCCGCCGGCTTTAATTATTGAACCCTCTACCACACCATTTACTATTACATTGCCCTTTGCATGCACTTCAAAGTTGGATATTACATTACCGTTAATCTGAACACTACCTTCATATTCAATATTTCCGGTACTGTTATCTACATTTTCAACTTCTAAAACATCTGATACAAAAACCTTATCATCCACCAATGTAACGTGACCGTCGACCATAGATATTAATTGAAGATTGTCTTCAGATACACCGATATTCCTTCCGAAATGAAAAACGGTAGGCTTTACGGCACGGGCCTCAATTTCAGCACCAAAAATATTTCGTCCGTTTTGTCCGGGCACTTCGGGTATTATGGTAGCCAATACCTGTCCGTTTTTGCAGTGATTTATGGTATTTAAATTAAAGAAGTCGACACTACCGTCTTCCCGCACAGTGGGACGAATATGTGTATCCGTATTAAAAGCATATTCAATATAGGCATCCTGCCCCTGTACCGCATCCTTGCCCTTAGCTACTAAAATATCTTTACAATATTCTCTTTCACTAATAAATTCCTGGAGATTCTGAATCTGAATTCCAAACATTATTTTTCGGATTCTCAAATCCTTTAGCAGACCCTCCAGGGTCAGCAATCTTCCCCCTTCGGAAGGTGCGATAAAACGAATGGTAGCACTCATATTGTCTTCTGCTATGGTCAACTTATAATCCTCAGACAAAGAAGGACAGTTTCCTCCTGCCAACCATATTTCCGTATTCACATGAGAATCTATCTTTTCTCTTAACACAGAAAGGTCACAGACCAAATTGTTACTTCCCAAATAATCCATGACCTCTAAAATATTGATTTCTTCTCCGCCTTCTGTTGGCGGAATCAACTCCACGCCAAAACCGTCCTGCATATTTTTTAACCGAAAATATCCGTTCATCACAACTCTCCCCAAAGTTTTTAACATCATATGATATAGGTGTTCTATCCTTATCTATCAGACAAAACACCCATATAATTCCCCATTTTACTTTTCATTTTTTGTAATGCTTTCGTATGCAACTGTGAAATTCTGGATTCAGAAACCTCCAAAATATTGCTGATTTCTTTTAAGGTAAGTTCCTCGTAATAATACAGGGTAATCACCTTGTTTTCCTTCTCCGTCAACAATTCCATTGCTTCCTGTAACACAGAGGTTAATTCCTGCTTTTCGATATTTTCTTCCGGACCTTCAAATCGCGATGTGGTTCTTTGGTTATAATCTTGTGCCACATCACTGCCCTGCTCCACATATTCATTCAGGGACACGAGACCGGTAATCTTCATCTGTGATTGCCACTCCTCGTATTCCTGGGAGCTGATCCCCAGTCTTTCTGCAATCTCTTCATCCGTAGCATTTTTGCCACTATCCATCTCTATTTCTTTGATGATGGACTCTATCTTCTTCTGCTTTTGTCTTATGGTTCGGGGAATCCAATCCATCTTTCGAATCTGGTCCAAAATAGACCCACGAATTCGTAAACTTGCATAAGTTTCAAATTTAACTTCCTTCATGGTATCAAATTTATCAATGGCATCAATCAAACCAAATATACCATAACTAACCAAATCTTCGTATTCCACATTGTATCCCAGATACATGCTCAAACGTCCGGCTACGGTCTTTACTAAAGGAGCATATTCTAAAATAATCTTCTCCCTTAATTCCGGCTCTTTATTCTTCATGTACTCATCCCACAGTTTTTTTCTTCCTGCTTCGTCCATATAGAATCACCCCCGCCAAACTATTGGCATTATTTCTGTTTCTCTTTTTCTTCCGACTCCTGCTCACGTAGCTTTTCTGCTTTTTCTTCTTCCTGCATTCTCTCCTGATTCACCTTATCAAAGTGATTCAAGGTTCCTGCCAAAAGACATCCAAGACCATAGAAAACAATTAACGTAATCAATAACATCAGAAGCTTATCCTGTAACTCATACCCTTTTCGAAAGGTCAAGATACTTGTCAGTGCACCTGCAACCAACATTATAATAAGCGGTAAATTCTTGCGTTTCATATTTCAGACTTCCTTTAAATAATCTTATTATCATGCCCTATGGCACGAATGTGAAACTCTCCCGTTTCCGGAAAAAAGGTAACCGTTCTACCATAGTTTTCGCCTGTATCCTGTGCTAACAGGCGAATATTCAGCTGATTTAATTTCTCTATTGTTGCCTGAACGTTTCTTTCGCCAATCTTCATTATATCATTACGGCTTTGGATTTGAAACATTGTTGCGCCGCCTGCAATCTTAGCTACCAGTCTGCTGCGATTTGCTCCCAACACAATCAATTGCTTTACCATTTCATCGATTCCGGTATCCGCAAATTTTTCTATCTTTGTGGTTGGAGAATTAATCGCTTTACTGTCCGGCAGCATCAAATGTAACAATCCGCCTATCCTAGACAACGGATCCCACATTGCCACCCCTACACAGGAGCCAAGTCCTAATGTAATCAACCCGTCCGGCGCCTTACATGTTTTCAAATCGGCCATTCCTACTTTAATAATCTCACCCATGTTTTTACCCTTCTTAAGTAAACTACATCATACCCAGCGACGATAATATCTTTTTATAGGAATCCACATCCGGAATCAATACAAAGTACCCATCAATCTCCACTTCATCGTAAAATTGAGACTGTATCATCAGAATCTTATCTCCCAGTACACCAAATTCTATGGCAGGTACACTTAAAATAGCTGCCGCCATATCAATGGACAAGCTGGGCGGTGTCGGATAAATCACCAAATTGGTCAGAGACGACAAGGAATTCAAATATGCACCGGTGATAATGTTACTTACCTCCTGCATAGCCGATGCCTCCATCTCATCCAACATAGGTAAACCCGACTCATATCCCATCATAATTTTTTTCAACAGAACCTTTGCTGACTTTAATTCTATGAGAAACATAATACTTCCCGAGATATCTCCTTCTACACCAAGGAAAACACCCACCATAAGTTGCTCCTCACTTCCCACTATGGTAGCTACATTGGACAAATCCAGAAGCTTCACCTGTGGAACCTGCATGTCAATCTTGCAGTTCAGCATCTGCGATAATGCAGTCATGGCATTACCGGCACCTATATTACCAATTTCTTTTAAAACATCTGCATATGTATCTGTCATCTGTTCTAAACTTATTTCAGCCATGACACATCTCCTTACAAACTAAACAGTCTCTTTTTCCTGCATAACCAAATTGAAGTCTAATAAAGAAATCAATTCGTCATTATACTTACCCACACCATTAATATAATGTGCGGAATCATCCTTCGGGTCATAGGACACCTTTTCAATCATATCCTGGGAAAGGGTTACAACCTCCTGTACCTCATCCACTATAATACCGATGGTTCCGTACTGCTCCAGCTTCAGAATAATGATTCTGGTTGCTCTGGTCTCCACATCCTCAGGTAAGTTCATTTTTAACCGGATGCTCATAACCGGTATCACCTCACCTCTCAGGTTAATAACGCCCTTCAAATGAGGCGCAACCTTAGGAACTCGGGTGATTCGCTGCATTCTCAAAATACTGTCAATATACTTAATATCCACTCCATACTGTTCATCGCCCAAACGAATCACAATATATTGTGTAGTATCCAGTTCATTCAAAACCTTTAATTCATCCATGTCCAAATCTCCTTTCTTACATCAAAGCATTGGTATCAAGAATCAATGCTACTTCTCCGTCACCGAGAATGGTTGCACCACTGATAATCTTACTCTGCTTCATGTATTTACCTAAAGACTTGATAACAATTTCCTGCTGACCCAGTAATTCGTCGATTACCAAACCGGCCTGCTTGTCTCCCTTCTTGACGATTACCACTACCATACTTTCTTCATTCGCTTTAGTACTTTCCACGTCAAGCACGTTTGAAAGACGAACCAGAGGAATTACATTGCCTCTCAAATGAATGACTTCTTTGTTCTGAACCAGCTTAATATCCTCTACCATAATATCCTCAATGGTCTGAATAGAACCTAAGGAAATCGCATATTTTTCATGGCCCACTTCAATCATAAGAGCTTGAATAATTGCCAAAGTAAGTGGCAGACGAATGGTCCAGGTACTTCCCTCACCAAGCTTGCTTCTTACTTCAACTTCACCGCTTAATGACTCAATCTTGGATCTTACCACATCAAGACCAACACCTCTTCCGGATACATCCGTAACTGCCTTTGCAGTAGAGAAGCTGGGCAGGAACAATAAATCAATAATCTCCTTGTCGGTCATATTAGCAGCCTGCTCCTGAGTAATGGTACCTCTCTCGATGGCTTTATTACGCACCTTATCCACATCAATACCATTACCGTCATCACGCACTTCAATGACTACATTGTTACCGTCCTGATAAGCATCCAGGAAAATGGAACCGATTTCCGGCTTACCTCTTTCCGCTCTGAGTTCTGCACTTTCCAAACCATGGTCAGCGGAATTACGAAGCAAATGCATCAACGGGTCACCGATTTCATCCACAACGGTACGGTCTAACTCCGTATCTTCACCGGTCATATACAATTCCATCTTCTTGTCAAGTTTCTTGGACAAATCACGAATCATACGTGGGAATTTACTTACAACACTTTCAATAGGAACCATTCGCACCTTCATAACCGATTCATGAAGATTGGTTGTTACACTTTCCAGATATTCTATCTGTTCATTAAATGCATCATCCTGGCTCTGTTCCTGACTTGTAGTGGATACCAATGAGTTCTTTGCAATAATTAACTCACTCACCAAATTCATCAACACATCCAGCTTTTCAATATCTACTCGGACGGTTCTGTTTACAACAGGCTTGCTTCCGCTATTGGATGATTTTTTATCTGCCGGCTTTGCAGAAGCCTTTGGTTCCACATTAACTGCTTTGTCTGCAGCCGCAGGTTTTGTTTCCTCTTTCTTTGTATTGGTGCTTTGAGGCTTCTTCATCTTACTTAAGTCAATGACATCACCGGTTACACTAGCAATTTCAGATACATAAGCTGCTGCTTTGATTACTTCATCAAGACTCTTGTCTGAAATAACAATCAGACTAAAGTCCTTATCAAACTTCTCATCTTCAATATCCTTTGCGGGAGGATTGGATACAACCACTTCGCCCTTTTCCTCCACAGCCTTAAATACCAGGAATGCTCTTGCTGCCTTCAATATACAGGTGTCCTGTACTACTACCGTAATACCGTATACATTCTTCTTCATATCAAAAGCCGCCTGAATTACATTCACCTGAGAGCTGTCTAATACAATATTCAACCACTTCTTATCGCCATTCTCATCATTGGCGGGAGCGGTCTTTGCACTACTCTTAGGTTCTTCGGATGTTTGCTCTGGTATCTCACCCTTATTCTCCAAAATAGCATTCAACTGCTTAATTAAGCTTTCGTTATCGTTTGTCCCCTCATCTGCCGAATCCTTAATATTCGTCACATACTCATCCAAAGCATCCAGACACTGAAACAATATATCAATCATACCGGGAGCCACTTTAATATGACCGTTACGAACTTCCGAAAAAACATTCTCCATATCATGGGTCAGATTCTGCATTCTCTTATAACCCATAGTACCAGCCATACCCTTTAAGGAATGTGCCGCACGGAAAATCTCGTTGATGGTATCCATATTCTCCGGCTCTGTCTCCAAATTAAGGATTTGTGTGTTTAAGTTCTGTAAATGCTCATTTGATTCATCAATAAAGATTTCTAAATACTGGCTGACATCCATATCACTTTACCCCCACGTTTAATATTATTTCCTGTGCGATTTCATCTAAAGGCACTACAGTATCGGTAAGTCCCGCATTCACTACACTTTTTGGCATACCATACACAACGCAACTTTCCTGATTCTGTGCAATTACATGTACCTTCTTATTCTCTTCGAGGTTTCTGATACCAACAGTTCCGTCTGCCCCCATACCGGTCATAACTACACATACAATTTCATCATAGTGACTGTCACTTAATGATTCATACATGTAATTTGCACAAGGCTTTACTCCTTCTCTGGATGGTTCATCCGTATAGTGGATGGAGTAAGTTCCCGCAACATTCCTTTGTACATTCATATGTAAGCCGCCCATCGCCAGATACACATTTCCGGGCAATAAAACATCCCCTTCCGCAGCTTCCTTTACGGGAATACTGCTCATGGCATTCAGTCTGTCTGCCAGTGTTGCCGTAAATCCTTTGGGCATATGCTGTACAATCAATACGGGTGCATTCAGGTTTTTGGGAAGTTTAGGAATCACAGACTGTAATGCTTTGGGGCCTCCGGTGGAACTGGCAATGGCTACCAATTTGTTTCCGGTTCTTTTTATGGGCTGTTTCTGTACTATCTCCACAACTCTTTGCTCTTTTACTTTAATTGCCTCTTGTTGTAGACGATTATCTATAACCGGCATATTGCTGTTGGCTATAGCATCCAAGATGCGAAGCATCTCTTCCTTAAAAACATCCCCTCGGCAGTCAAATGCATTTTCCGGCTTATGTACAAAATCCATTGCCCCTAATTCTAATGCATCCAAGGTGGTCTGTGCGCCTTCTTTTGTATCCGTACTGGCCATCATAATCTTTGCGGATATTTTGTATTTGCGTAATTCCTGCAAAAGCTGTAATCCGTTCATCTTCGGCATGTTTACGTCTAATACCACCGCATCATATGATTTGCGACTTAACAAATCCAAGGCTTCCAATCCGTTTGTGGCTCTATCTGCAACCTCAAATCTATTATCATTATTTATTATATCACAAATAACCCTTCTCATGAGTGCAGAGTCATCAACTACTAGTATTTTTTTCTTCATTCTTTATACCAATCATATTGTTTTCTATTGAAACAACATGAATCCTTTAATATCTATCCTTTTTCATATTTTTCCGTTCTTCCTGGAAAATATATCTGATAATCTGTTCTCTGATCCCTTCAGAAATATTGATATACTGAACACGATGCTCAAATACTCCTTTACGGTTCTCAACAGGCTTCACTTCCAATACTTTACTTACCAGCTCATAAAGCTTTCTTGTCCCATTCACCAAGAGATGATAGCTGCAATAAATCAAGCTTCCCTCTTCATACTTTTGTTCCGAAATAAAACGTAATCCGCCTCCGCTGATATCCACAATTACACTTCTCTTTAAGGGAAGCCCCGGTACAAGATTGAACATTTCATCATGTTCAATTGCTTCAACCTCTTCCGACTCAAGGCTTCTGGAGCACATTTCAAGTGCACAGCTGAAACGATAGTATTCTCTTCTTTGATTTCTTCTCAAATTACTTGTCAGTTCCACTACCAACAAATACATATTATCACTCTTGTATCGGTCCACTACCCTGACAAAGCACTGATACAGACCGTTTTTGGAATAAATCGCCATGTCATACTCTGCATCCACCGGTAAAAGCACAAGCTTCGTTTTCTCCATGGGCATCAGAATTTCTAACCTGTCTTCCGAAATAATATCATTTATTTTTGAAGAATATACTCTCCTGGCCGTTTCGTTATTTTTGCCGGAAATACCTTCTACTAATATCAGTTCCAGTTTGTCACCCAACTCTACATATTTTGAAATCATTATAATTCCTCCCTAATTATCGGTTACATTGACTTTCTTGCTGCCACAATGTGTGAAAAGAAGGCTGCCATTCCCCTCTTTGGTCGCTTAGCCGCATCTTCTTTATTCATCAGCTTACATGCCATTTCTACATATGCCAAACTGGATTTAGCATCCGGATACTGCAAGGAAACCGGTGTTTGTTGCATAACTGATTTCATTAATTTATCATCCTGTGGCACACTGCCCAGATAGGAAATCGGCATTTTCAAGTAACGTTCCACTACTGCATTCAATTTATTAAATAGCACCACTCCGTCTTCCGGTTTTGCGACACGGTTAGCTATCATTTTGATTTCCACATTGTTTTTGTGGTATCTGGGATGTCTGCTTAAAGCCTTTAATAAGGAATAGGAATCTGTGATGGAGGTAGGTTCCGGTGTTGTAACCAACAGCACCTCTCCGCCTGCCACTAAAAATTCCAATACGGAATCCGAAATACCTGCTCCTGTATCCACTATAATCACATCCGCCAGGGTATCCAGTTCTACCAGATTCTGGATGATATAATTCAGATAATCCCTATTTAAGTTTGACATTCCCGCAATACCGGAACCTCCGGATATAAATCCCACATCCATGGGGCCCCAAGTAATAATATCTTTTATATTCTTCCCCTGATATATCAAATCACACAGATTATGCTTCGGAATGGCACCAAACATAATCTCAATATTAGCCAATCCAAAATCCGCATCCAGAATAATCACTCTCTGTCCCATTTTTTTTAACTGTATGGCCAGATTTATGGATGTATTCGATTTTCCGACTCCACCCTTTCCACTGGTCACAGTTATGATTCGTGCCAAAGGTCTGGATACTTGGTTCGACTTTAGTATTCTCAACTGTTCCGCCTGATCCATATTCCCCTCCTTGCTGTTATTTACCACCCAGCAATCGTTTTACTGTAGTTTGCGGATTAAACTGTTCAATATCCTCCGGAACATTCTGTCCGCAAGTCACATAAGCAATGGGCTTATCTGTATAAAGCTTCAAATTCAAAACATTTCCCAAGGTATATGTTTCATCTAACTTGGTGAATATCAATTCATAGTCCGAAATTACGGAATAAGAATCCGTAATTCTAAGCAAATCCCTGTACTTTGTAGTAACACTCAATACCAGATAATTCTGTACTTCTGCCAATCCCTTCACGGTATCTGCCAATTTACAGATATTTCTGTTTTGTTCTTCATTCTGGTGAGAGTGGCCTGTAGTATCTACAAAAATATAATCGTAATCATAAAAATCCTTTATTCCGGCCACCAACTCATCCTCCGTATAAATCACACGGAAAGGCACCTGTAAAATGTTGGCATAGGTGCGTAGCTGTTCTGCCGCCGCAATACGATATGTATCCGTAGTTAAAAGTGCAACCTTCTTTTTCATATCTATGGAAAACCGACTGGCCAGTTTCGCAATGGTTGTGGTTTTTCCCACGCCGGTGGGGCCGAAAAACAGTACCACTCGGGGACCTTGTTTAGCCGGCTGGATTCCGTTGGACTTGCCGAATTTTAATACCAGTCTTTGATATACATTTGCCAACAACTGATCGTAGGACTGTCCCTGTTTATAGGTCTTATCCAATCCTTCAATCATCTGATTTGCATATCTTTCATCCACTTCATTATCCACCATAACATTATAAAGAAGCTTTAAAAACCGCAAGTATTCATCTTCTTTTTCATCTATGGTCTCAGGTTCATCCGTTACAACTACATGCTCCTGGTGATTTTCACGTGTCTGTAGCTTTATACCTACCACATCATCCTTTTCTTCGTTCTGTAATCTGCTTACCAACAGGTTTTGAAGATTTTCCAATTTTTCTTCGATGCTCTTTGTATCTTCGGACTCTTTTTTTGCTGTACTTATTTTGTCAGCTCCCTGATTTAACATGACGGTTTCCTTGCGGGCAGTAACCGGTCTTTCATTCTCCTCTTCTAATGCCACTGTTATCTCGGTGAATTTTGATTTAAAAAGTGAAAACAACCCCTTAGGTTTCACTTCCTTCACATTCATGATAACAATACCGTTACCCAATTCCTTTTTAGCAACTTCCGTTGCTTCAGCTTCGGTTTTTCCTGTGTATTTCTTAATTATCATTACGCTGTCACCATCCCTACTGACTGTAATTCTACATTGGTTTCAATCTCGTTATAAGACACCACAATCAAATCCCGATAATAATCCTCTGTCAAACGCTTGAAATACATTCTGACAATGGGGGAAGTGATAATAATGGGATTCTTACCCAAATTCTCCAGCTTCTGCACTTCTTTTCCCACAGATGTCATAATGGCCTTAGAACGGTTGGGGTCCAAATTTAAATAAGCACCGGTCTCCGTCTGCTTTACGCAACCCATTATTTCCTGTTCAATCTTCGGGTCTAAAGTAACTACGCTGGTAGTTTCACCGGCAGGAAAATATTTGCTGGAAATAGCTCGTTTTAAGCTTTGACGCACATATTCCGTCAATATATCCGTATCTCTTGTGGTTACTGCATAATCTGCCAATGTCTCTAATATGGACAGCAGATCCCGGATAGAGATTCCTTCTCTTAATAAATTCTGTAGAACCTTCTGAACCTCTCCGATACCCAATAGCTTCGGTATTAATTCCTCTATCAAAGAAGGATTGGTTTCCTTCAGGTTGTTTACCAGACTTTGTACATCCTGACGTGTTAATAGCTCTGCAATATGCTGACGGATAATCTCTGTCAAATGTGTTGCTATAATGGATGGAGGATCTACCACCGTATAGCCCATACTTTCTGCTCTTTCTCTCTGACCTTCCGTAATCCAGATGGCCGGTAAATGGAAGGAGGGTTCAAACGTAGGAATGCCTGTTATTTCCTCTTCCACATAGCCAGGATTCATAGCCATATAGTGATCAAACAGAATCTCGCCTTCGCTTACCTGTATGCCCTTCACCTTAATAATGTACTGGTTGGGATTCAGCTGAATATTGTCTCGCAAACGGATAATCGGCACCACCGTACCAAGCTCCAATGCCATCTGACGACGTATCATAACCACACGGTCTAATAAATCACCGCCCTGACTGACATCTGCCAGAGGGATGATACCATAACCGAATTCCAGTTCAATTGGGTCTACCTGCAACAAACTGTTTACATTTTCAGGCTGGCGAATCTCCTCTGCCGCCATCTCGGCCATATCCACTTCACTCTCAATGCCTGCGGTTTCAATAGATGCCTGAATATTTCTTCCGATGATAACAAACACTACACCAAGCCCAACAAAAAGAATGGTATTCAAGGGAGTAGTAAATCCCAGAAAAATCATGGTGGCACCTACAATATACATAACTTTCGGAATACCAAAAAGCTGATTTACCAATGAGGTACCAAAATCTCCTTCCTTGCTTCCCTTAGTAACCAAAATACCGGTTGATAAGGAAATCAAAAGAGACGGAATCTGGCTCACCAAACCGTCACCAATGGTTAAAATCACGTATTTATCCAGCGCAGCATTTAGGTCCATACCCTGTCTGGTCATACCCATTACCATACCACCGATAATATTGATGGCAGTAATAATCAGACCGGCAACAGCATCTCCCTTTACGTACTTCACCGCACCATCCATGGAACCGAAGAAATTAGATTCTTCCTGAATCTTCTCTCTTCTTCTTTTCGCTTCTTCATCTGTAATAGCACCGGTATTAAGGTCAGCATCAATCGCCATCTGCTTACCGGGCATAGCATCCAAGGTAAAACGTGCTGTTACTTCAGCCACACGTTCGGAACCTTTGTTGATTACCAGGAACTGAATCAGAATGAGAATGATAAAAATGATGATACCGATTACCAAATCACCGCCGCCAACAAACTCACCAAAGGTGGTTACTACATTACCGGGGTCACCGGTACCTAAAATCAATTTGGTGGAAGAAACATTAAGTGCAATACGGAACAATGTAGTAAAAAGCAAAATCGTGGGGAAGAATGAAAAATCCAACACTTCCTTTACAAACATGGTTCCAAACATAATAGCAAAAGCAATTCCGATATTAATTGCAAGAAAAACATCCAATAACCAGTTGGGAAGGGTTACAATGAACATGATAAAAGCCGTCAACACATAGATTGCCACAAACAAATCCGCTTTCTTCATCTTCATCATATCACCTCCTTACTAAATCTTTCCTTTTATCTTATATACAAATGCCAGAACCTCTGCTACTGCCTGATACAGTTCGGGCGGAACCATCTGTCCTATATCCACATTGGCATACAGCATTCGTGCCAAGGGCTTATTTTCTACAATTTCAATTTCATGTTCCTTAGCCACTACTTTAATCTTTGCAGCCAGGTAGTCACTACCCTTTGCCAATACAATGGGGGCATCTGCCACATCAGGGTCATATTTAATCGCTACCGCATAATGAGTCGGGTTGGTGATTACTACATCAGCAGTGGGCAAATCCTGCATCATTCTCCTTCTGGATGCTTCTTGCATCTTCTGTCGGATCTTACCCTTAACCTTAGGATCACCTTCCTGTTGCTTGTACTCATCCTTAACTTCCTGCTTAGTCATTCGCATATCCTTAGCAAATTTGACCTTCTGATAAGCAAAATCTGCAAATGCCAATATCAGATATACCACCGAAATACGTATGCCCAAATCCGTAACAATCCGGCAGAGTAATTGAAGCGCTTGCATTAGCGGCAAGTCATATAAAGTAAACAACAATTGCCATTTATCCTTCACATAACCGTATACCACAAAGCCTATCAATAACAGCTTGGCTATGGATTTAATTAGCTCTGCCACTGCATTGGCAGAAAAAATTTTCTTAAATCCGGATATAGGATTTAATTTACTCAACTTAGGTTCCATGGCCTTTTTTGCTATTTTCCACTTCACCTGAGATACTTCACACAAAAAGGTTACGATAACTGCCACGATAAATACAGGTGCCAATATCACAATCAACTTAATGATACCGTTTTGAAATAATAACTGCATATCATTTTGGGGTAGGTTCCCGCCTCGAAAGGTAACGATATCCGGTATCTTATTATAGGTTTCCGAAAAAAGTTCTAAAAACTGTGTGCCAAGATTACCAATCCAGAATTTAATCAGCAAAAACAAGGCAAGCAATCCAAAACCATTGGCGATTTCCCGGCTCTTTGCTACCTGCCCTTTGTCTCTGGCATCATCCAATTTTTTCTGAGTGGCCGGCTCGGTTTTTTCGCCACCGGGACCATCTGCAAAAAACTGTAGATTATATCTTAAACTCACATCATGCCTCCCACAAAAGAAGTCATTAAGGATTTCATTCTGTCAAAAATAAAATTTGCTGCATCCGGCAACATGGATGCACTAAAGAAAATAACGCACAATCCAACAAGTACCTTGAACTGAATTCCTACCGCAAACATATTCAGCTGCGGTGATACTTTTGCCATAATACCCAATATCGAATTCAATATCAGCATCACACAGAATACCGGCAAGGCGATTCGAAAGGCAATTACCACGTATTCTCCGAGAAAGGTAATCATAGACTGTAATAACGACTCGCTGTTCAATACTGCTGCATTCACCGGTATCAACACAAAGGTATCTGCCAATGCACCCAAAAGAAACCGATACATTCCTGTTACAATCATCAGTAACAGCAAAAGATATTGATACAAACCACCCGAAATACTGGTCTGTTGATTGGTGGTGGGGTCCATCAGCGTTGCCATGGACAAGCCCGTTTCCATATCGATAATAGAACCGGTCAGGCTCACAATCGCCATGCACATTGTCGGTGCCAATCCAATAATCAATCCGGTAATCGCTTCCTTAACCACAATAACTGCATAGCCTGCGGTACTGTTATAGGTAACCGCCACTTCCGTGGGTGTTACTATCCCATACAAAAGCAATGCTGTGAAAAAGCTCAGTCCGATTCGCACATGTGCCGGTGTATTTTTCATACTAAAAAAAGGCGCAACAAAGATAAAGCAGGATACTCTGGTTAGTATCAACAGAAAATATTCCAAATCCACCAGCGAAAAGCTTAACCTAATCATATCCCACCTCTGTTAACCATTCAGATAAAGGCTGAAATTAGACCATAGCTTTACCATAAACTCAACGATACAATTAACCATCCAGTTGCCTAACACAATCAAGGAAAGAAAGACTGCAACAATCTTAGGCACAAAGGTAAGGGTCTGCTCCTGTATGGAGGTGACTGTTTGAAAAATACTGATAATCAGACCTACACAAAGAGAAACCAACAAAACCGGCAATGATACCTTGATTACCAGAAATAATGCTTCACTGGCTATATCAATGACTGTTTCTACTGACATATCTTCCATCCTTTCCGCATGCATCATGCATCTTTCTTACGCTAATAAAACGTTCGTACCAAATTGCCTATCACCAAGCTCCATCCGTCTGCTAATACAAACAGCAATATCTTAAACGGCATGGAAATGGTAGTTGGTGGTAGCATCATCATACCCATACTCATAAGTACCGAAGCTACAACCATATCGATTACAATAAACGGTACGTAAATGATAAATCCCATAAAGAACGCTTGTCGAAGCTCCCCGATAATAAAGCTGGGGATTAAAATAGATGTGGGAATTTGCTCCAAATCCACACCATCCCACTCCTTACCTGCGATATCCATAAAGAGGTTTACATCCTTAATCAAGGTCTCCTTATACATGAATTCACGGATGGGAACTACAGCGGCCTGAACTGCTTCCAGCTGTGTAATCTGCTTTTCCTCAAACGGAACAATGGCTTCCGTCTGTATCCGCTCTATGGTAGGAGTCATGATAAAGAAGGTAAGAAACAGTGCCAAGCCGATTAACACCTGATTCGGCGGTGCTGTTTGCGTATTCAAGGCAGCTCTGGTAAAGTGCAATACGATAATCACTCTGGTATAACAGGTCAGAAGAATCAATAAAGTCGGTGCAATCGCGATTAAGGTCAATGTAATCAATATCCTCAAGGACCCATTAATCTCGCCATTTCCTTCATTCAATGTTATCGTAAGCGAGCTGTTCATAACCGGTTCCATCAATTCATCTGAATCCGAGGGCATTCCCTGTTGGTTAATCACAGTGGAAATGTCCGTCACGTCCGTCTGGGCCGCCTGTACCTTGATGGGATTATGAATACACAATATGCCTACCGATAACAGCAGGCATATTATTCTCAATATTTGTTTTTTATTTATTCCATTCACTAAGGTTTTCACTTATTCCTTGGTCTCCTTGTGCATCACCGATTCCAATAATTCCTTAAAAGAAAATCCGTTATTTTCCATCGGTGTTCTCTCTTTCAGCTGCTCCTTCGGTATCTCACATAACTTCGTTACAGTATCCTTACAAACAGCCATAGCCACATAGGTTTCTCCAATTCTGACAAGTTGTATGTACTTTGTATTGGAAATACGGATAGTTTCTAAAATCTCTAAATTGCCGTTTACCGCATTCTGTTTCTGTAAATTAGCTATGTACTTCGTAACAAACGCTGTCAAAGCCAAAACAGCTACAAAAATCAGCAACACAGTAATCAATTGAGCCCATCCGTCTGTTTTACTGCTTGTGAGTATCATTAGCCGATAACCTTTTTCACAGCTTCAATGACACGTTCAGCCTGGAACGGCTTAACGATAAAGTCTCTTGCACCCGCCTGGATTGACTCAATAACCATCGCCTGCTGTCCCATTGCAGAACACATAATAACTACCGCACCGGGATCCATTGCCTTGATTTTCTTCAATGCTGCAATACCATCCATTTCAGGCATGGTAATATCCATAAGAACTAAATCAGGATGTAATTCATTGTACTTTTCTACTGCCTTAATACCATTCTCTGCTTCACCGGCAACAGTATATCCATTCTTGGAAAGAACATCCTTAATCATCATTCTCATAAACGCTGCATCATCACAAATCAAAATATTTTTTGCCATAACATATATCCTCCATCTGACACAATTTCAATTTATTTAATAATTTCTGTTACTCTGATACCAAAGCTTTCTTCAATTACCACAACTTCACCCTTTGCTACAAATTTGCCGTTTACCAATACATCGATAGGTTCTCCGGCAATTCGGTCAAGTTCAATAATTGTGCCCGGTGCAAAATCCAAAATATCTGCTATTGACTTCGTGGTGCGTCCCAGCTCTACCGTTACTTCCAACGGTACATCCATAATCAGTCCGATATTCTCCTGACTAACCATGGCACTAATGTCATTTGAAAAATTCTGGAATTGAGCAGGTTGAACATTAATATTTGTCTGTGGCATTCCCATGGGATAACCATATGCATTCATACCCATCATCTGAGGATTCATGCCCATCTGGGGATTCATACCCATCTGAGGATTCATGCCCATCTGGGGATTCATACCCATCATCTGAGAGTTCATGCCCATCATCTGAGAGTTCATACCCATCATCTGAGGGTTCATACCCATCATCTGAGGATTCATACCCATCTGTGCATTCATATCCATCTGGGGATTCATACCGTTTGACTGCATATTGCGCATTTGTTCATCCACATTCTGCTGAATAGATTCCGGCATGCTGATATCCGCATCAGGCAGAATATTGTCAATCTCCTCTTTCGCAGCTGCAGTACTTTCTTCAGTAGGTTGTCCTGCACTTTCGCCGAACTGTACTCCAATGAAGGTATCCACAATTTTCTTTGCAAATTCAATGGGATACAGCTGCATGATAGTACTGTCTACCAATTCGCCAATCTGCATGGAGAATGCAATCTTTACAAATGTTCCGCCTAAAAAAGGTGCCACGCCGGTTCCGTCCGTATGCTCAATCAGATTCAACAATTCAGCATTCGGCGGACTGATATCAATCACAGTTCCCAACATGGTGGAAAGAGAAGTTGCGGCAGAACCCATCATCTGATTCATGGCTTCTGAAATAGCACTTAAATGCATCTCACCCAATTCACCATCCGTATTGGTTCCGTCACCACCCATCATCAAATCGGTGATAATCTTTACATCATTCTCTCTCAGTACCAAAATATTGGTACCATCCAAGCCCTGGGTATACTTTATCTGAATGAATACGCAAGGTTTTTCATATTCATCCAACAAATTCTTCCATTTTGACATCGACACTACCGGAGTAGTAATATTCACCTTTCTGTTTACCAGTGAATATAAAGTTGTAGCAGATGACCCCATACTGATATTGGCAACCTCGCCAATCGCATCCCGCTCCATATCATTCAATTCTTCATCACCTTCAGAAGGCTCTGATACGGCTGCAGAATATGCACTGCTAAAGGATGTCTCATCTGCGCTATCCATATTACCGGACAAATCCATACCATTTAACAAGGCATTTATTTCGTCCTGGGATAACATTCCATCCATTTCCTCCTCCTATCTGCCGTTTCGGTAACAGCGCTTTATTCTTCCTCATGGATAACTGATGTTACCCTTACTGCATAAGCCTCATCGCTGGCTCCCGGAAGTGCAGTAAACTTTCTGATATTACCTACATATATTTCCATATCACTATCTACTTTTGTATTCAGTCGGATACAATCACCGACCTGCAATCCCATAAAATCCGACACGGAAATAACGCATTTTCCTAAAACTGCCTTTACCGGCATTTCCACTCTTCGGAGCATGGATTCAATATATTCCTCATAATGCTCATCATGATTTTCCTGCATGGTGGAATACCAGTATTTAGTATTCAACTTGTCCATCACCGTTTCCAGTGTGGCGAACGGCAGACAAACATTTATATATCCCTCCACAGCACCCATCTTAATGTTCAGGGTTACTATGGCAACCATATCCGTAGGCGGAACCACCTGTGTAAACTGCACATTCGTTTCAACCCGGTTTAGTAAAGGTGATATTTCAATTACATTCTTCCAAGGATCTCTCATCAGCTGCGTAAACAAGGTCATCACCTTTTCCAAAATTGTCAGCTCGATTTGCGAAAACTCTCTGCTCTTTTCCAAGGGGACACCATTTCCACCCAGCATTCTGTCAATCATGGCATAACCAAGATTCGTTGATAATTCTATCAACACATTACCGTTTTGCGGTGCAAAATTCACCACACCCAGTATTACGGGATTTGATAATGCATTGCTGAATTCCGAAAAGGCAACCGTTTCCGAACTGGATACGGATACTTGTATATTCTTACGTAAATAGACCGGTAGGTTTGTGGAAACCAGTCTTCCGTAATGTTCAAAAATAATTTCCAGAGTACGCAGGTGCTCTTTAGAGAACTTGGCCGGTCGGTTAAAGTCATAATTTTTGACCTGCTTCTCCCCGTTTTCCTGCATATCTTCTGCATCCAGCTCACCGGAAGACAAGGCCGCCAGCAAACTGTCTATTTCACTTTGGGATAATACGTCACCCACGTTCTCACCTCCTTTTATACATCACAACCTATCGGAGGTTATTGATACTTAATACCGCTGATTGCTACATTGTATACAAACTCTTTGTCAAACAATGCTCTTACCGCCTCCAGCACTTCCTTTCTGATGGTATCAAAATCATTACGACAATCATCAATGGTATGTTTCGATACGGTACTGGTAACTGCATCTCTTACCATACTTTCATAATCTGCTATGTTAGCACCGTATTCCTTATATCCTTTTGACTTGGTATCAAGCGAAAAAGCAATGGATTCCAATACGATATAATGGTCCTTTTTGCCTGTGATATTGCCGTTTACATCCACAATATCCTCACTCTGTAAAGGAATCTCCAGTTTTGAGGACAAATTCCATATGAACTGCTGTGACATGGGGATTTCTACTACTTCCTCTTCTTCCGGATTGCCCAGCTCCAAATTTAGTACCGCAGCAATATCACTTACCAAATCTGCAGTCTTCTTATTGGTTCCCATCATACTGACCATCATAATACCGGTCATTACGATATTCACAATAAGCAACGCTATAACAATAATTGTTAATAAATTCTTCTTCATAAATCCTTCTCCTTTTACTGAATGATAGGATTATATATTCTGATCTCCACACGACGATTCTTGGCTCTGCCCTCTTCCGTGGTATTATCTGCTATAGGAACATACTCACCTCTGCCGGAATGCTTAATATCCGCCGGATCCAGTCTGGTATTCTCAACCAGATAATCAAACACATGCAATGCTCTGGCACTACTGAGTTCGTTATTGTTTTCGAACTGGTCATTATGAATGGGAACAATATCCGTATGTCCTTCTATCTCAATGGTACTTCCGGCATATCTTTCCAAGATTACTCCCACACGCTCCATTACAGGAAGGGAAGACTCTTTTAATTCTGCTTTTCCCACATCAAAAAGCAAGGCTCCTTTTAAGGAAAGCTCCACATATTGTGAGGTGAAACTGACATCAATCTTGTTAGCCATACCACTCTCGTTCACTGCTTCTTCAATGATTTCTGCAAGCTGTTCATTCACTGACAGATTATGCTCTTCTATTTCTTCCAGCATCTGTTCGAACTTTTCTTCATCCGTCATCTCATCGCCATGCTCGTAATCATTAAACTGATCCGAATCCACAGTATTATCAGCGGTATTTCCCGTACTGTTTATGTATTGGTCCAATTCATTCAGCTGACTCACACCGCTACTGATAAGAATACCGTCGCCGATAGCGGTCGCACCGCCATCCAAAATACTGAATGCGGAAGTAATGGATGCCACAAGCTGATTGTACTTTTCCTCATCTACCGTAGACATTGAGAATAGCAATACAAAGAAACAAAGCAATAAATTCATCAAATCGCTGAAGGTTGCCATCCAGGCCGGAGAACCGGCAGGCGGATCTTCCTGTCTGCGTCTTGCCATTATTCTTCTCCTCCGAAATCTCCTTCATCCTGAGGTACTTCTCTATCCTTAGGTGCAAGGAATGACTTTAACTTCTCTTCAATAACACGGGGATTTTCACCTGCCTGAATGGATAAAAGTCCCTCTATCATAACCTCTTTCATCTGCATCTCAAAGGCGTTGATAACACGCAATTTATTAGCAATGGGTGTTGCAATCCAGTTTGCCAGCAATGAACCATATAATGTGGTGGTTAACGCAACTGCCATTGCCGGTCCGATTTTGGACGGGTCATTTAAATCATTTAACATAGCAATTAATCCGATTAACGTACCAATCATACCCCAAGCAGGACCCATGGCAGCCACCATGTCCCAAAAACCAATAACCTTTTTATGTCTGCCTTCAATACTGATAAGCTCTGTTTCTAAAATACCGCGAACCAAATCAGGGTCTGTACCGTCAACAACCAGCAAAATACCTTTCTTTAAAAAAGGCTCCTCCAACTCCGTAGTCGCTTCTTCCAAAGAAAGCAGACCTTCCTTTCTTGCCACATTTGAAAGTTCAATAATACTTTTTATCATTTCAGAAACATTTATAACCGGTACTTTAAATGCTAATGCTGCACCCTTCAGACCATTGATAAAATCCTGCAATGTATGACTGACAAGCACGCAGGAAAAGGAACCACCAAACGTAATCAACGCAGACGGCAGGTCCCAATAATCCAAAACAGATGAACCACTACTCACTATACCGAATACGGTTAAAGCCGCACATAAAATCAATCCAATAATTGTTGCTATATCCACAAAAATCACCTATCAATCCATAAAATTTTGACTATTCGACAAAAACATCTTTTCTATACAATTTTACAAGATTTTTTATCTCTTGTCTACTTTCTTTTACAATTATTTTTCTCCCCGTAGTCAAGGTTAACACCGTATCAGGGGTTTCCTCTACAATTTCCAACAAATGTGGGTTTACCAAAATTTTAATGCCATTAATTTTTGTTACTTCTATCATACTTTTTCTCCTTTAACAGTACACTTTCCTAGTCCTAAAGTACCATCCCGGATTCAAAACGCAAAGCCCTAAGCTGCTATTAAGCAGCTTAGGACCATGTTACACTATTTTATCTCTTCAGATTTGTCAATTCTTCCAGAAGCGTATCAGAAACAGTGATGATACGGCTATTCGCCTGGAAACCTCTTTGTGTGGTAATCATTTCAGTAAATTCTGCGGAAAGGTCAACGTTACTCATTTCCAACTGTCCGGTTGACATATAACCGCCGTTCGCAGTTACATCAACGCCGATACCATCAAATTCACCTGAGTTTAAGGTTTCGGCATATAAATTATCACCCTTCTTCTCCAGACCGGATGCATTGGCAAATTCTGCCGTCGCAATCTGACCCACCAGCTTGGTCATACCGTTATCATATGTAGCATAAATCATACCGTTGTTCTGGATGCTGACACCAATCATATCGCCCAGTCTTCTGCCGCTGCCAAGACCGTCAAAATCGCCCCTGGTGCCTGCAATAGTTGAAGTACCCTTGTTATCAAACATGGAACTTTCACTGAAATCCATGGTGATATCGCTGAAATTACCGCCTAATGATGAAAATGCCAAATTGATGGTGGTAGTTCTCGGGTTACCGTTAATACCGTCAAACTTACCGGAATTGGTATTATAATTAACTGTTGCACCATCATATACTCTGCCGGTAAACTCAATCTTTTCATCACTGATAGGGAACTGCACTCCCGCAGTACCATTTGCCAGGTTGAAAAGCATATTCTGCAATGTCACTCTTACCTCTTCACCGGTGGTTGCATCAACACCCGAATTACAAAGTGCCAGAAATTCATCAACAGATCCTTCATAACCGTATGCTTTTGCAATTTCTTCGAGACCTGCGGTTGCTTCGGGCGTATCTAAAACATCGCCGCTTGCGTCAAATATCTTAGTCAAATCTGCCAATACAGTATTATCTTCTTCTGCGCCGGCTTGCGTAGCATATTTCAACTGCATACCATCCCAACGATAAGCAAGACTGTCAAAACTGATAGTAGTAGCTTTAGCCTGATAACGCAAGCCCTCTCCCATCTTTACTTCAGAAATATCCAGTTCTTTTCCGGTAGAATCCAACAATGCAGCCAACTCAATACTGTATTCATTTGTAATATCAGACTGCTTCATACTGATTCTTGCAGTATAGCTGTAACCAAGATTATCGTAAAAATTCAGATTAATAATTTTGCCGCCCGCACTGGTTACATCCGGATCATTTTTGTCAAGAATACCTGACATATAGGCTTGTGAAGTGGCTTCCGGCGGATACGTCATATTCGCAGCATTCATAATACGAAGTGCCTGTACGGTATCCTGACGGATTTCCTGTGTGGCTTCGTCAGGAAGCCATCCCATTACATT
This sequence comes from Lachnospiraceae bacterium, assembly GCA_017520425.1. Lineage (GTDB taxonomy): Bacteria > Bacillota > Clostridia > Lachnospirales > Lachnospiraceae > Acetatifactor. The sequence continues at coordinate 123,701 of JAFXFO010000031.1, forward strand.
GTAACCGGTACTGGTCATGGCCAGATTACCCGCTTCATCCACATAAAAGGAACCATCACGTGTAAAAAGATTTTCCGTTCCGTTATTTACAACAAACAACGCATCACCGGTAATCATTACGTCAAAAGGATTGCCTGTTGACTGGCTTGCTCCCTGGGTAGAAATATTGGTGTTGATTGCACCGCTTCTTACACCAAGACCAATCTGTCTGGCATTGGTACCGCCGGTACCGGTAGCTGCATTGGCACCACTTGCCTTTTGGGTAGTCTGACTCATCATTTCACTAAATACAATGGAACTGGACTTATATGCGGTAGTATTTACGTTTGCAATATTATTACCAATAACATCCATCTTGATCTGGTGGGTCTTCAAACCGGATACACCAGAGTATAATGCTCTCATCATAACTTTTGTCCTCCTTACTTTTTAGCAGTATTGAACCCTTCCGTCATTCGGGGTTCAGAAGCCTCCATAAGGTCCGGCTTACATTATCACTGCTCCGTCAATATTTGTAAAAACATTAGAATTTGTTTCCGTGCTGTCCATCGCGGTAATCACCGTATTCTTCGGAACATTCACGATAAATGCCAGCTCATCCACAATTACAAGGGAATCGCGAATTCCTTTCTGCTCCGCCTGTTTGGTACCATTGCTGAGTCTTTCCATCTGCCTGTCCGACAGCCGGATTCCTCGTTGTTCCAAACGCAGACTTGCATGCTTGGAAAACTTTAAACTTTCCGCCCGTTCCTTCTTGGTGTTCAGAATATCCTGAAAAGAAAGACCGTTTTCTGTCACATTCTCCTGTCCGTTTATCTGTTTACGGCTGTTTTGATATTGTTCCTGTAACTGTAGGGCTGTCAGAAAATTAGAATTCTGTATCATAATCTTCTCCTTTTCAAGCCATCCCCTTAGGACTCACTTTCCTCTTCCTTTCGCAAAGACACCATCTTATCGGTGTAAGATTTCAATACATCCACCTTTTCCTTTGCCACAAAGGTCTTTTCATAATCACTCATCTCATTGTATATCCGATTTAGTTCATCCACTTCTTGTCCGTCGCTTACATGAAGTACGTTAATACCGGGAAGCCGATTGATTCTTTCCACTAAATCCGTTGCCTTCTCATATGCTGCAAGATAAGCCGGATCGTGTACGGTATCCAAATCGTCAATGGAATATAAGGATTCGTTAATGGATAAATATGCTTTATTGTTTTCATAAACCACATAATCCACTCTGCCCTGTACATACTTGGTTTCTCCGCTGCTTGTAGTGGTCTTCACATAAACATCCTTGCCCACCAGCTGGCTCGCTCTCTGCAAATCCATACTGGCTGCCATGTTGTTCATCTGTTCTACCTGAGAGAACTGTGCGTACTGGGATATGTACTCCGTGTTGGAAGTGGGCTGTAACGGATCCTGATACTTCATCTGCGCCACCAAAAGCTGCAAAAATGCATCTTTATCCATATCACTACCGGCTTCCTTCGTCTTTAACGAACTCTGGGATGCTGATTCTACGAATTTGCCATCCTCAACAGGTGCTAATAGACTCATTCTCTCTCACTCCTTTCATTATGCCAGATAATCTACGGTATTGCCGTTTGCTTCCATCATTTCTGCCACTAATTGTTCTTCTTCCGAAAGTTCATCTGCTTCATTAAGACTGTTCAGATCAATTGCTCTTGTCCGGTTTTTCTTTTCTTCCGGCTGCTGATTACTCTGCTCACCTTGTTGCAATGCACTTTCAAAAGCATTCGTCTGAACGGTTACTTCAATGGCATCCACCTTGATGTTCTGGTTCTCAAGTTGCTGCTGAAGCTGTACCATCTGACTTTCCAATGCTGCTCTCACGCTTTCCGATGCAGTAGTAAACTGTGCTGTCATAATTCCTTCTTTGGCTGTGATTCGAATCTGTAATGTACCCAGGCTTTCCGGCTGTAACTGCATTTCCAGATAATCTGCATCTGCATTCAGCTGAATCTTCATGTAATCCAATATCTGATTCATGATTTCCTGTGTGTTTTCACTAACAAATCCGCTGCCTTGTGTAGAAAAAGTACTTGATTCTTCTACTGTCGCTTCCGCCACATAAGGATTCTGACCATTCATACCGAATGCTCCGTTATTGCTTCCTTCTTCCTGTCCGGAAGGTGCTTCCTGCTTTTGGTCGTTCGCTTTGATTTCCGGTGTACTTTCTACCGTAATCAAAGGTGTTTCTTCCGTATTCATTCGAGTCAGCTGTTCCTTCAAAGCATTCATTTCATCATCCGAAAGATTCAGTGTATCCTGTACATTTTCCAGAATATTCTCAAATCCTTCCTCCAGAGAAACCATGTCCGAATACAGGCTTTCATCCGTAAGCAATGCGGTAACATCCTCTGCGCCCTTTGCCTGCAATACCATTGCTTTCAAGGTATCCATGTCCAAAAGTTCCACATCCGAAATACCCATTTCACTCATCAAAGCTTCCACTTCCGTGGGGTTCATATCCAAAAGTTCAGTCAACATATCCTTTACATCCGTAGCTGCTGTCTGCAACATGGGTAAAATTATCTGCATCTGTTCCTCGGAATATAAATCTTCCTCATTCGTCGAAGTGTCGTTTCCGGTTTCGCTGCTTTCTTTTACATTGCTTTCCTTTTCCACCTCACGTGTCGAAGGCTCTGCCACTTCTTCTGCTTTGTTTTGGTCCTTTGCAGGCTTCCCACTGATATCATCCGCTTCTTCCTTTACTTTATCAGAATAATCATCCTCAACAGAGCCTGTATTTTTCTGATTTTCAAGGATTTTGCCAAAATCCGTATCATTGCCTGCTTTTTGTGCTTTCGTGGCCGAAATCGGCAAATTCGGGGCAAATCCGGGTATATTTACCGGTATCTTCGTCATCCTTATCCCTCCTTTCCTAATATGAATCGTAAGATAGACAGTATCTTACTCAATATATATCGGTCACTCTATCAAATTATTTAAGACTCAGGGTCCATAATCTTTGTAAGTTTTGCTGCCACACCCGGGTCCATAACGCCCATAATGGCACCTCTGTCGTCCGCACTCATGGCATTCAGGATTTTGGCTGCCAGTTCCAGATTGTCCGTCATGGATTCAAAGATTCCTGCCGCCTGCTTAGGCTTCATTGCTGCAGATGCATAGGCTGCTGCATACTGCTTGATTTCTTCATCCTCTTCCATCTGTACCACAACCTGTCGATATATATACTCAGCCGTAGCAGGATCCATTGCAGCAAAATATTTCTCAAATCCCTCTGCACCCGGTCCTTTCTCAGAATACACCACTTCCTCGTAAAACTCGGTCATAATTCTCTGAAAATCGGCCTGCTTATCCTCAAAGGCTTTCAGGCGCTCCACCTCAGCCCTCAAATTCTTCAAATCCTGGGACTGATTCATATTGGTCACATTGGCTCTTTCCAGTTCATCCTCCAAAAGTCTGATTTGCGCTACTGCGTCCTTCAGATTGGAATATCCGCCATATTCATCGGGATTGGTAGTTTCCGTCATATGGCTGTTTGGTAATATCTTATTTAAGACCGGCACGTCCTTAAGCACCGGAGTCAATACACTGCTACCAAAGCCGCCCACATCTAATTTGATGATTACTGCTATTACTGCAAGCCACACAATTACAATGAGAATCGTAGCCATAAATGCAGCGAAACCGCCTCCGCCTTCGTTTTCATTCAGCGCATCCTGCCTTTTCGCAATCTCCTTTGCTCTTTTTCTGGCTTCCTTACGCTGTTCTTTCTGTTCCTTTTGAAGCTGGCGCTTCTCATCTTTAATTTTGTTCTTTTCCGTTATAATCATTGTCTGATTAGAATCACGTTTGGGTGCCATCCTTCACATCCTCCGACTCTTCTTCCGTATCCAGAAGTTTTTGACCGTATACATAACTGGTCAATTCATCTATTTCCTTGCTTTCCTGTTGTTTCTCTTCCATCAGGAACTCTTCAAATGCCTTGTCCTTCAAGGTCTCATGTACCTTTCTCTCCTGCATAACATCCTTTAAGCGTTCCCTAGCTTCTTCCACCAGTCCACGGGCTTCTTCCACCCTTATCCTTTGCTCTTCGATGCTGACCTGCGTAAACATAATCGCTTCCTTGTTGGTCAGAATCTCCTGCACCTCCAGCTTTCCCTGTAAAAGTGCGGCGGCTTCTTCTTCATACCGTCTAAGAACCTCCTGCAAAAGAAGCAGCTTTTCTTCTTCCTTTTCCAAAACATTCTTCGCCTGAGCAAATTCCTGTCTGGCCTGTGTCTCCAATTTTATCTTAATATCCAGAATGCCCTGCATCCGATACCGAAATCTAGCCACCTGTTATGCTCCTTCAAACATCATCTTTAACATCTCTACCGCTTCCGCAAAATCAAACTTTTCATCCACATCCTGGCAAAGATACTCATTTACTGTTTTGTTCATGCTGATAGCATAATCAATATCAGGATTGCTTCCGTGTTTGTATGCACCGATATTAATCAGGTCTTATGCCTCATTGTAGGTGGCCAGTACATTCTTTAATTTGCCGGCCGCTTTACGATGCTCCTTATCCGCTATCTGGCTCATACATCTGGAAATACTCTGTAACACATCAATCGCCGGATAGTGATTCTTATGTGCAAGACGACGGTTTAACATAATATGGCCATCCAAAATACTCCTGGCCGTATCCGTAATGGGTTCGTTAAAATCGTCACCATCCACCAATACCGTATACAAGCCGGTTATAGAGCCCTTTGCTGCTCTTCCGGCACGTTCTAAAAGCTTAGGCATCTCCGAATATACACTTGGCGGATATCCTCTGGTAACCGGAGGCTCCCCGCTGGCCAGACCAATCTCGCGCTGTGCCATGGAAAAACGGGTCAGGGAGTCCATCATCAGCAATACATCCTTGCCCTGATCTCTGAAATATTCTGCTATAGCTGTGGCTGTTTTGGCCGCCTTGTTTCTTTCCAACGCCGGTCTGTCAGAAGTAGCCACTACTACTACCGAGCGGCGCATACCCTCTTCTCCCAAGTCTCTCTCAATAAACTCACGCACCTCACGGCCACGCTCACCGATCAATGCGATTACATTAATATCTGCCTTTGTATTACGTGCAAACATACCCATCAATGTGGATTTACCTACACCGGAACCTGCAAAAATACCGATACGCTGTCCTTTTCCGACGCTCATCAGACCATCCACCGCCTTCACACCCAAGGGCAGCACCTCATCAATAATCGCTCTGCTCATAGGGTCCGGTGCTGTGGCTTCAATGGGATAACGGGTACCCCTGATACGGGAACCGTCAATCGGCCTTCCCAGTCCATCCAGTGTCATACCCAATAGTTCCTTACTTACCTTTACCATCATGGGTTCGTTGGTATTTTCCACCATACTGCCCAAGCTGATACCATCCACTGCATCATAGGGCATCAGCAAGGTCTTCTTGTCCTTAAAGCCCACTACCTCCGCCATGATTGGTTCGCTTTCCTCCTTGCCGTTCGGTATAATACGGCATACATCACCCAATCTGGCATCCGGTCCGGCAGATTCGATGGTAAGTCCCACCACGTTTACTACCTTACCCAGCTTACGAAAGAACACCTCGTCCAGCACTTTATTATATTTGTATTCAATCGTTTTATTTGTCATCAATGTCTACATTATCCTCAGTTAATTCTCATAGGACAAAAGTCTCAACCTGTTAGTAAGCTGCTTCAGCTGTGTTCCCAATCCGCAATCAAAGATACCGCCATCGGTTTCGATAAAGCATTCTCCCTTGGATAGATTCAAATCTTCTACAACATCCAAGGTATTATTGGCTGCTCCTACTGAAACCAGCTGTTTCTTCTGACTGCTTACAAAGGGATAATCCTCTTTGGACACATGCACAATAAAGTTACGTCCGCCTTCCACCTTACGTAAGGTGTTATTAATCAAATATACCAATATCTCACGATTGGAGCTCAGCTCCACATTGAAAATGTGCTCATAAATACCGGTAATGGCGGAAACCAAATCCGATTCCATGGATTCGAACCTGGTCTCATACTCCGCTTCCAAATCCAGCTTCTGCTTGGCCAGTGCTCTCTTGGTTTCTTCAATCTCCCGGTTGGCCCGGTTGATGCCTTCACGGTAACCGTTCATCCTGGCTTCTTCCAACACATTTTTCTTAGAGTTAGCCGCCTGCTCCATGGCTTCTGCCACGATTGTATCCGCCTGCTTCTTGGCATCGGATATTAGCTCGGAAGCCTTATCCTTTGCCTGTTGCAAAATATTGTCCGAATTGGGTGCTTCATTCTTTATCAATGCCGCAACCTCTTCCCCGTCGCTCAATAAATCCGTCACATCCTCAGCTTCCAGCCCCTGTATAAATCCGTCCACCGGCTGAGAATTGTCTTTTTTCAAAATCTGGGACAGTACTTCCAACCGGGACGCCATCAATTCATTGGTATCAATAATTCTCTTATCCGAAGTTTTTTGACCGGTGCCAAAATGCCCGCCTTTAAATATATTACTAGACAACGATATCGTCACCTCCGCCTCTGGATACGATTATCTCGCCTGCATCCTCCAGCTTGCGGATAATATTTACAATCTTCTGCTGTGCCTCTTCAACATCCTTCATACGTACAGGACCCATGAATTCCATATCTTCCTTAATCATCACTGCAAGACGCTTAGACATATTGTTAAAGATTGCGGTCTGTACCTGCTCATTGGCACTCTTAAGAGCCATGGTAAGGTCATCATTGGCCACATCACGAAGCACACGCTGGATGGCACGGTCGTCCAAAAGCAAAATATCCTCGAATACGAACATTTTCTTTCGAATTTCGTCTGCCAATTCCGGCTCTTCGATTTCCAAAGATTCCATAATATGCTTTTCCGTTCCTCGGTCTACGGAGTTTAAGATATCTACTACCGCATCCACACCACCGATAATGGTGAAATCCTGGTTTACCAGATTGGAAAGCTTTGCTTCCAACACCTTTTCCACTTCCCGAATGATTTCCGGGCTGGTACGGTCCATTACAGCAATACGCTTCGCCACGTCTGCCTGCTTTTCCGGAGGAAGGGCTGATAGTACAGCTGCCGCCTGACCGGCCGGCAAATATGACAGAATCAAAGCAATGGTCTGAGGATGCTCATCCTGAATAAAGTTTAACAGCTGGGAAGGCTCTGTCTTTCGCACAAACTCGAAAGGCTTTACCTGTAAAGATGCAGTCAGCTTGCTGATAACACTAAGTGCCTTTTCAGCACCCAGCGCCTTTTCCAAAAGTTCCTTGGCATAAGCAATACCACCCTCTGCGATATACTGCTGTGCCAGACATATCTCATAAAATTCATTGATGATATCTTCTTTTATCTGCGGTGTCACACTACGCGTGTTCGCAATCTCAAGAGTCAATTCTTCGATTTCCTCTTCCTTCAGATGCTTGAAAATCCCTGCCGAACGCTCAGGTCCCAAAGATATCAGCAAAATAGCCGCTTTCTGTAAGCCGGAAATTCTGTTTTCACCCATTCTTGACATATTGCTTACCCCCAATCGTCATTCAGCCAGTTACGCAGCAGATTTGCCGCCAAATCCGGATTTTCGTCTACAAACTTCTCTATCATCTTTCGTGCTTCCGACTTGTTTTCTACATTGATGCTCTCAAGCTCAGGTTCCTGGGTAGACTGAAGGAGATTTTCGATGGAAAGTTCTTCCTCCTGCTCCACATCCTGGCCGTTACGCATACTTCTCAGTATTACGATAGCCAAAAGTGCCAGAATCACCAGAATGATGATAATACTTGATACCGTATTCCAATTGATTTCCTTCTGCTCCTTGTCATAGAACAGATTCTCACGATATGCCACAATGGTAATCTTGGATGCATCCATACCGGTAGCATTGGCTACTGCGCTGTACAAATCCGAATCCACATCAATCTTGGTGGAAATATCGTTTGCAAGCTTATATTCATCCCAAGTGGTGCCGTCTAAAAGGCCCTGACTCTCCACAAGTTCTTCCCGAATCACATTGTATTGAATAGCCGTTACGGTGATGGAAGAATTCTTATAATCAATCACGCCTGCAGGTGTCATGGTCTTCAGCATGGACTCATTCAATAAATACTCTCTGTCGATACTGCTGGAGGAAGACTCTGTATTGCTTCCGTCCTGCCACAGGTAAGAATTCTCATCATTGGAATCCGTGCCCGGGAATCCGCCCACACCGCTGGAGTTTTCGGATTCCTGGATGCTCTCATGCTTAATATACCCCTGATCCTTACCATCCGGAGCTTCAAAATTATGTTCTGTCTTTTCATAGTTGGAATAATCAAACTTAAGATAAGGTGCCACTTCCACCATATCGTACTGTCCTGTAGCAATCAGTGCCTGTGCTACCTTGGACTTAATATAACTCTCCGCCTGACCGTTTAACTCCAGGAAGCTGGTAGCCTGACCTGTAGTGGTATAATCATTCTCGCCGGAAAACAGTAAATTGCCCTCCACATCCACAATCACAATATTCTCTGTGGTATCGTTACCCAGTCTTGCTGCGGTTGCCTTCGCCATGGTGGCCGCATTCTCAGCCGTAAAAGTACCGTTCAATTCCAACAAAATATAGCAATAGGCTTCCTGCTTCGTAGAAGCAAGGGTACCGTCCCTGTCCGGATAATTAATCTGTACCTTGGCTTCCCGCACTGCCTTATAGGATTCAAAATTTGCAGCCAATTCCTTCTGCATATGGTCTATGTACAGCTTCTGCTTGTCCGAATCGGTGGTGGAAAAACCTCCGTTCAACACTTCACTTAAACTGGGCACAGAACTGGTAATCCCTGCTGCACCCAGTGCAAGTTCTGCTGCATCCACCTGCTTTTCATCTACATCCACGCACAATCCTCCGGAAGTTACGCGGCTCTCAATTCCTGCGCTCTCCAAAGCTTCTTTGATTTGTGAAGCTTCTGCCGCAGTGGCACAGTTACGCAATCTCACATATTTAGGCTGTGAGCCAATATAAACCAATACCGCCAGTGCAAATATGATACCAACACTGATAGTTATAATCAAAGTCTTCTGTTTGGTTGTATATCGATTCCACCATTCAAGCACCTTTGCCTGAAGCTCTTTTAATTTCGTCTGCATGGTGTTTCTCCTTGTAGCTTAATTTCTTATCCGCTGCTTCTCAAAAACAATCAAATCTGCATGTTCATGATTTCTTTGTATGCTTCCAACAGTCTGTCCCTTACGGCCACCGTATACTGCAGCGCAGTGGATGCCTTCTGCAGGGCAATGGTCAAATCATGAGTATTCTCTGTCTCTCCAAGCGCAAAACGAATCTCTTCGTTCTCCGCATCGGACAGATATGCATTTGTGGTATTGATATTATCAATGGCACTGTTCAAAAAGGACTCGAACACGGTACCATCCACATTTTCGCTCTTTGTAAATAAACTTCCTGTCAGGGAGCTTACATCCTCTACTTTGCCGATATTCATACCGGCCATACTACTGATTCTGGAAATATCCATATCTTAATCCTTTCTTACTGTCCGATCTGCAATCCATGTAATGCCATGGACTTGCTTGCGGAAAATGCGGTGGCATTGGCTTCGTAAGCACGGCTGGCATCAATCATATTGGTCATCTCTGTCACGATATCCACATTTGGATAATATACATAGCCATCTTCATTGGCATCGGGATGGGAAGGATCGTACACCATCTTCATCTCCGTCTTGGTATCTTCATATACACCTGTCACCTTTACACCCTGTCCGCCGGTGTACTGACCGGTAGCATTGTGTAAACAGGTACTGAAATCCGCCGGCTTCTCTTCAAAATACACCATCTTTCTGCGATAGGGGGTACCGTCCGCCGTACGGGTGGTATTGGCATTCGCCACATTCTCTGAAATCACATCCATACGATACCTCTGGGCTGTCATACCGGATGCATTTATATTAAATGATGAAAACATACTCATAAGCTATTTCCTTTCTTCCCGCTTAATTTGGCGGGCACAAATACTACTTCATTACTGACTGCAGATTCTTAAACTCTGCCGTAATACTGTTCATAAGTCCCTGATACTTCAACTGATTTTCTGCCAGCATTACGTTTTCATTCTCGATATCCACACTGTTGCCGTCCAAACGATAGGAAAATCCTGCATTGTCCACATAAGGAACCGGATTCAATGATGTCTTCTTCAAATCAGCCACCTTCTCATCCATGGACTTGCAGTTATCATTGCCCAAAGCCTTTTTCAGCTCCGCTTCGAAAGCCACATCCTGACGCTTATAGCCGGGCGTAGTAGCATTCGCTATATTATTGGCGATAGCTTCGTTACGCATCCAGGATGCATCCGCAGCCTTGTCCAAAACATTAATATAATCAAACACATTCGTATTTATCATAACTCTATCCTCCAATGAAAAACACAAGATATAGTAGTTGAAGGGTACACTTATACCACTATATTCTATTATAAAGAAATTGTCGAAAAACACAATGCTTTTTTTATATATTTTAGCAGTTTCTTTTTCGACTGTTACTAAAGTACTAATTCACCCTAAAAATACACAAAAGGGATTTATTGACCAAGCAATAAATCCCTTTAACAGCATATCAAACCGGCTAAATCCTTTTGCCTCTAAAATTTTAACGGTTCTGATTCTTAAGTTCTTCTATTTCATCAAATACTACATCATTCAAAACTTTAATATAAGTACCTTTCATACCGGATGAACGTGATTCGATGACTCCGGCACTTTCAAATTTACGAAGTGCATTTACGATAACGGAACGGGTAATTCCCACACGGTCTGCTATCTTACTTGCCACCAGTATACCCTCCATACCGTTTAACTCATCAAAGATATGGGTTATGGCTTCCATCTCTGAGAAGGATAAGGTACTGATTGCTGACTTCACTACTGCCACCTTACGACTTTCCTCTGCACTCTCTTCATTCACCGCACGAAGCATCTCCAGACCTACTACGGTAGAACCATATTCACAAAGTATAATATCGTCAATGTCATACTGCTGATTGCATTTGTAGATAAACAAAGTACCAAGTCTTTCTCCTGCGATTTCAATAGGATTGATAATCGCCTGAATCTTGCTTACGTCAGTTTTCTCAAAGCCCAGTGTAGCCAGATTCACATTCTCCTTGGTAGACAATACGGAAAGCAATCTTTCATTTAACATATTGTCAATAAATCCGCCTACGTTTTCATCTATCAGTTCAGCAATCTGGTCCACGCCCTCGTACTTACCTACGCCAAGCACTTTACCCTTTTTACTAATTACCAGTATATTGGAACATAAAATTTCGCGCATTACCTTACAGATGTCATTGAACACAACTTTACTGGAATTGTTATTGTGTAAAAGCTTGCCTATTTTACGAGTTTTATCTAATAATTGTACACTGCTCATCTCACACAACCTCCATCCGACATGAAATTACTTCTCTTTTGATATAGTTTACCACAAATAAAGTCGGATTTCAATGTACAAATCGTCATTTTGTTCACATTTTTTAATTTTTCAGCAAATTTTCTGACATTACAAAAATTGATTATTGTTTTTCTTTCACTTTCACATAGCCGCACTGCTCATCCGCACATACCAGCTTATTGCCTTTTTCTAATAAAGCATTGCCGCAATTAGGACACTTCTCTCCGGAAGGCTTCTGCCATACCATAAAATCACAGTCCGGATTGTTCATACACCCGAAATATCTTCTGCCTTTCTTGGACTTTCTGGCCACCACATCACTGCCGCATTTCGGGCATGGTACCCCCACCTTTTCAAAATAAGGTCTGGTATTACGACATTCGGGGAATCCCGGACAAGCTAAGAACTTGCCGTGAGGGCCGTACTTCACTACCATGTTACGTCCGCAGTTTTCACAGATTTCGTCCGTCACTTCATCCGCAATGCTTACCTGTGACAATTCCTTCTCTGCTATTTTCACAGCTTCATCCAAATCCGGATAGAAATTGGAGATAACAGTCTTCCACTTCACATCACCGGCTTCCACCGCATCCAGTAAAGCCTCCATATTTGCCGTAAAGTTCACATCCACGATGGAAGGAAAGGCTTCCTTCATCATATTGTTAACTACTTCACCGATTTCCGTTACGTATAAGTTCTTATTCTCTTTTACAATATATCTTCTGGCCAGAATCGTGGTAATGGTAGGCGCATAGGTACTGGGACGACCGATACCAAGCTCTTCCAAAGCACGCACTAAGCTGGCTTCCGTATAATGTGCGGGAGGCTGGGTGAAATGCTGCTTATCCAAAGCACTCACAAAGCTAAGCTTCGTATCCTTGGTCAACTCACGTGCCAGGGTATTGGTATCCTCCTGCTCCTCATCAGATACATATACGCTCATAAAGCCGTCAAATAATACCTGTGATGCGGCAAAGCTGAAAATCTGCTCATTCGCTTCGATTTTTACTGAAGTGGTGGCATACTTGGCAGGTGCCATTCTACTGGCCGCAAAACGCTTCCATATCAGCTGGTAAAGACGATACAAATCTCTGGGAAGTTGTTCCTTCATCGCCACGGGAGTTCTGTTTAAATCCGTAGGACGGATGGCTTCATGGGCATCCTGAATCTTTTGGTCATTCTTCTTCACTGTAGTCACTTCTGCCGCATATTCCTGTCCGTAGGCTTTGGTGATATAATCTTTGGCCATACGTTCTGCTTCTTCCGATACACGGGTAGAGTCCGTACGCAGGTAAGTAATGAGACCCACGGTACCCTCTCCCTTGATATCCACACCTTCATACAGCTGCTGTGCCAGACGCATGGTCTTTTGGGTAGAGAAGTTCAGTACCTTGCTGGCCTCCTGCTGAAGGGTAGAGGTAGTAAAGGGCAGAGGTGATTTCTTCACACGCTCCCCTTTCTTGACTTCCTTTATCTGATAGTCCGCATTCTTTATCTTCTTTAATACAGCATCCATCTCCTCTCTGGTGGTGATGGATACCTTACCATTCTTATCTCCGTAATATTTGGCAACCAGAGGCTTCTTCTCCCCTTCTGCCTTCAGCTCCACATCCAGAGTCCAGTATTCCTCCGGAATAAACGCATTGATTTCGTCCTCTCTGTCTGCAATGATACGCAAAGCCACGGACTGCACTCTTCCTGCACTTAAGCCTCTCTTTACCTTGGCCCACAGTAGTGGTGATATACGGTAACCCACCATACGGTCCAAAGCACGTCTGGCTTGCTGCGCATCCACTAGGTCCATATGGATTTCACGGGCATTCTTCAAGGATTCCTTCACCGCATTCTTGGTGATTTCGTTAAAAGTGATACGATATACCTTCTTATCCTGCAACTTAAGAGCATGAATCAAATGCCAGGAGATAGCTTCACCTTCACGGTCCGGGTCAGTGGCCAGATAAATCTTATCCGCCTTCTTCACTTCCTTACGAAGTGCTGCCAAAATATCTCCTTTTCCACGGATGGTTATATATTTGGGTTCATAATCATGATCCACATCTATTCCTAATGTACTTTTGGGCAAATCGCGCACATGGCCGTTACTGGCCATAACCTCATAATTTGCACCTAAAAATTTCTTTATAGTCTTCACCTTGGCCGGTGATTCCACGATAACAAGATACTTTGCCATATCATTTCCCCTTATTGACTGGTGTTTCGTTGTTACTCAAACGATTAAGTTATTTTCTATAATACAATATAAAAATACCAACGTTTCACACTATACAACAAAAATTCGGGAATGGCAAGGGGAAATTTTAAAATTCATAGATTGTTCATATTGAAAATGTTTTCTTAAAAGTCGCCGCAACGGCTCGTTTTAAAAACTTATAGGCATCACATCTGCTCACCAAACTCTTCTACAGACAACCCACACCGAAATGCAGCATCCTCTATTTTAAGAATGCCTTCTTTCGCCATATCTATTAAAATTTGTAAGCGACCTTCTTTGATTCCTTCTTTGATTCCTTCCTGTTTTCCATCCTCTATTAATTCCCTAATCGCTTGGCACATATCGTACTCCTCCTCGTTCTTACCTGTCTCCTCAGTTTCATTTACACTCTTCTTAAATCTATGCCTGTTCTTCCAAATAGCCGGATTATCCATCACAACAGACAAAAACTCAAAACTATCTGCATCCATATGCGAGTATGTTTCATCCTCCGACAATTTCTCCTGCAAACGTTTCTTATCCTTTCGAAGGGGCAAGAGTTCAAACACACTCCTTAATTGCGTATGAAACACAGAAAAATCCTGTTCCTCATTCACACAATAGAGCCGAAATGGATAATCCGCAAACTGCTCACTCATATCCCCTACATCTTCTCCAAAATCCATCATATCACGCAGACTTCTGGGGCCATCCCAAGGCTCCTCTCCCAGATACAAACAAAGTGTATAGACCGGCCACAATCGGTCCGTCTTCTTCAAGCCACACAGCCACTCATGATTTGTGGATAAGTTCTTCTCCTGAAGGTTCTGCTGCTTAATATTCTCCATCTGCTTCCTGTACTCCATAGCGTCATATTCCATACACCGAAACGGCATACCATAGTCAACATGGCTTTGATTCTCCAATGCCAGTATCCGTATCGTACTCCCGGAAGAGTGGAGCATCTTGATATCACGCTCCCGCTCCAGATACTCTCGTTCCACCTCTGTCTCGGTACTCTCCACCGGCTGGGCATACCCTTCACTACTATCCGTCAAATCCTCTGAGTGAATCACACCTCGTCCGTCAAAATACACTCCGTTTATCAGGTCTGCAAACCTGACCTTTTCACTGCAAAAACGCTTCGTGACAGCATTCTTACGTCCCATCTTCTGTTCCTCCTTCTTCAGGCAGGAACCACATCACAGAAAGCCCCTGCCCAATATAAAATAGTGAAATGTAAAGCAAGATACTTCTGAAATGTTAGAAATTAGAATTCGTAGATAAACAGAATATTGCTTTGAGATTAGTGTAGCATAGGTTATGGGGATTGGCAAGACGAAAAATCAGGACGGGTTTTGGCCCGTCCTGATGCAAATGCTAGGAATAAATAAAAATATGGAGTTGTATAGAACATACTGTTACCAAATAGGGATGATATCAAATAACCAATCACACACCCTGCTGCTACTATAGTAATGATATCCAGATTCTTCAGATTCCTCCATTGGTTGATAAACAAGCAAATCAAAGAAAGTAAATAAAACGCAAGTCCCGGAATCCCCAGGAATATACCATGCTGTATCAACTCATTATCCGGCCGGTCCACCCACATAGCCTGTGCTAATTCTTCATCCAACATTTCCGGACCATAACCAAAAACCGGGCGTTTCGGTATCATCTTTAGTCCCTGTATCCAAAGTTTCATACGACCATGACCCACATCTCTTATCTCATCTGTCCCGGAAGTAATCTTTTGTGCGTCTCCAAAAAGTAATCGGATATTATACTTCATATCCTCACCGGAACTGGTTGGAATCAAACCATGGTAGCTTGCTGTACACAAAAGCAACACTACCAATACCGGTACCGCCATGCGAAGTGTAAACTTTCCATAATGACGCACAAAGAATACCAAAAGCATTATCAAGGCACACCAGGTAGCAATGAAGCTTGCCAGGGTACTGTTTACCAATATAGCAAAAATCTGTAACACCATACTTATAAGATACCATATTCTCCATCTTCGCTTTTCTGAAAAGAGATACATTCCCATAGAACAAACAATAGCCATAGTCAAATAGTATCCGGTATGATTAAAGTGAAAAAACATAGCGGCTAATTCACTGACAAAAATCTCGCTCCAAAAAGCATAACCGGCATCCTGTAATATAACTGCCAAAGAAACAAAGTTACCTACTACGGAGAAAATTACCGGAATCCATGTTTTTCTCTTACTGTTTATTACAATCAATGCACAAATGTATACAGCCGCATAGAAAAAGTAAGTTTGTAAGCCTTCAAAGCGAACCCCCGAACCGTTAAATGACCTGATAGGGTCATCCGATAACAATGTACTGATACAGCTCCAAAGAAGCATAGCCAAGAGAAAGAAATGCCAAGGTTCAGACTTGATTTTTTTTAGGATTTGTCCCTTATTTAATAGGATACGTCCAAGTAGCCAGACGCCAGCAAACTCCAAAGAAAGGATACCCAGAGATTGTACGTTATGCTGATAATCTGAAGCTACCAGCATATTTCGCATTAATTCATAGCTTTCGTCAAAGGCTAGTTCAATCTGACCAATGGTAGCAAATATGGGCAAAAGAATCCATAAAATCAGCAGAATTAATGCCACCACTTCAAAGGGTTTATCACCCAGCACCTGATATATTTCTGTTAAAGTTTTACATTCCTTTAGTTTCTTAAACATGTAAGTATTTTCCTTTGTTATATTAAAAAAGCTTTTGCTCCGGCTAAAGAGCAAAAGCTTTTATTTTATTGAGCAAGTATATATAACTCACCAAGTCCACCTGTTACTAAATCATATTTAGCAACATACTCTGTAGTACCGTCTGGCTTTGTATAATCAAAATTTGACAAATAAGGTGTAATCTTATATGTACCAGCTACACTCGCCTTATATTTAACCATTGAATTACCACCATTTTGTACCGCAATCAAATTTGTATCAGTTTGCACTTTCCATTCATCATCGATCCACGCTTCTACCTTAAATTGGATATGCGACTGCAACTCATTCCATGTAATACCATCAAACAACATTAGCTCTGTATACTCTGTTCCAACTGTTGCCTGCTTTTTTACACCTGATGTTCCAATTCCACTTTGCTTACATTCATAAGTCAGTCCTACTTCTCCTAACATATGTCTTGATTGATATAAATTCGGATCTGTGTCAGGCAACGGCCAAACAACTACATTTGCATCATTTAAGAATTTTATGTCTAATTCAAGTATATACTTAGTACCCGGGTCAAAATATTTACTATCATTATATTGGAAATGCGTAACAGAACCATCATCTGTAAGAGGAACCGTTACTATAGCTGCTCCATCCGGTACGATATCACCACTCTCGTCTACCTTGGCTTTATAAACCTTCATAGTTTTTTGATGCTTGGTTGAGTGATAAGTATCTTTAATAGACTGATAGAAAGCACCATCAAACATAATTTTAACACCATCGGAACCTCTTACCAAATCACTGTTCATAGACCAAGGATTAAATACGTACTCTATAGGATATTCCATTTTAACATCACCATAATCAGTACCGGTCTTATTTCCACCATCCGGATGCTTAGCCTTCGCCGTAATGATAATCTCAGAATCGTTAGGCATATCCTGTCCTAATGTGAATTGGAAATATGGATTTTCAGTATCCTGTACATTCTGAACATTAGTCACATATAAATCCCTGTCAGCATCACTTAATACATTCACACCATTAGTCATCTTACAAGTGAAATCAATATAATATGGATTCACATAATCAGTATCATAATTATTCAGACCGAGCGCTTTCTCCAATGATGTACCAACAGCCTTAGCATCAATACGATAGGTTACGCCTGCTTTGTACTGATTGTTACCCATCGGCACATTTCCTGAGGCATCCTTGACAGTATCCGTCAAATTAATTCCTGTCACACGACGAATATATACTAATACCTGACGGGTATCGAAAGGATTTCCTTCCGAATCAACTGCTGAACTAGTACTAATATTAAATGACAAAACCCCTTCTGCATCTGTTCCAACTTTCAACTTATGACATTCGAGTGTTGATGAAGCATCCCATGATGTTGCTCCCACATTAGCATCTGCACTATATTCAGCCGGATCACTCCACACAATACCTGCTTCATTAGGAGTCATACCATCCACAGTGATGTTGAAATCATAAAGCTGTCCTGGCTCTAATATTACTACACTTTCAGCCAGATTGATACGAGCCATCTGTGTCGCACCAATGTTGGTACCCTGACCATTTCTTGCAGTATTTGTAAAAGAAGCTTCATAAGCCTTTTCACCGACTGTCACTTCCAAATCTACGCGTACATTTCTGTCACTATTTTCAAAATCAGTAGCTGCAAACAAATCGAAATTGGTAACATTTTCAGCCAGGCAACCATCAACCGTGGTACCATCACCTGTATTCTTCTCTTCATAAGCAATCTTATTATCTAAATAAGTCAGCTTGTATTCTTTACCCTCTTGTTTGATAACAACAACCTGTGCAACTTGATCTCCAATCGTCTCGGTTGATTGAGTCACATCCAGTGCATCTACTAAAAGGTTACCAACCAAATTTGTAGTAGCCTGTGCTTCCTTCTGCACATCTACTTCCGCATTTCCCCTCTGATAATTCTGTGTACTTACAATCATGGCACTACCGATAGCAGTACTGGTCACACCAAGAATTGCAACTGCACAAATTACTTCAACTAAAGAAAACCCCTTGTTGTTTTTACGCTTTTTTCTGAATAATTTCATAGCTCCCTCCTATTCCTTATTCAACACTGATTCGTCCGGATAATTTATCCACCTTTAAAGTTATCGTTTTTCCACCGGAAGATTTCGCTATCTTAATATAAGTCAAATAGCGACTACCATCCGATTTGTTTAATGAGCCGCTGGCTCTGTCAAAGCTTACAATCAAGGGTTCAGACGATAAATTAACACCATTTCTTTCATCTGTACCATTCTTTAAATCATAAGTCACCACAACGCTACTATCTCCCACAACACTGGTAGTAGTATTGCCATCAATGGTTTCATCCACTTTTATTTTACCACCACTCACATAGAATTTCAAGCTGGAATTCAACTTCCCCATAGTGGTAGTACGATTATTTTCCATTTTACTCTGCATCTTCTTCGCACATTCTTCTACGGATTTATTAGTCAGTATATTAAATCCTACGAAAAAACCTACAATCAGGAAAGATACAATTCCAATTGTAACAATCAATTCTACTAAAGAAAAACCCTGGTTATTTATCTCTTTTCTCTTCTTCATATCATCACCTACTTCTTTTCCCAGTACATGTAGAATACATTGCTTTCAAAATCAATGATATCACGATCGGTAGAAGCATCCGCCTCATCCCATGTATCATCGTATGCATTTACACTCCAATCAGGATCCGGAATTGTAATAACCAAATCTGTCGTAATTTCTGATATGAAATCATTCTCTTTATAAACCACCGTCACTTTTTGCAAATGAATTCGACCGTTGTTTACATCATAATACATCTGAGGATCTGAATCTGTTATTCCTGTAGGTGCAGCAGGTGCATCCGGCAAAACAATATACCATGTATCATTTGCTAAGGTAGTCGAATCAAAGGTCGACTTTTTCATTACTTGATAATTCGGATTCGAACTCAAAGCCACATGAATCGCATTACACCACGCATTATCATGAGTAGGAGTACAAGTATCAGCTATTTTTCGTGTATTCCATTTAGTTTCTAACGAATCCACAAATATCTGCTTATATTGTGCCGTTCTGGCATTACCATTACCCAGACTGCTATAATCCTTCATCACCGCTTTATATGCATTTATCGCAGCATCGGATGCATCTTGTGCCAGTTGGACGCGAAGCTCTTCCAAAGGTGTTTCCGCACTATAAAAGCTTATTTGTGTCTTATAGTCCGTCATTTTCATCTCATAATTCATACCGGACACATACAGCAGAATGGTAGTCAAAATACTGATAAACATAACTACCAGTATAGCAAAAATCAATGCCGCACCATCATTATTTAATTTTTTGATTCTAAAACGCTTTTTCATAATGCCATCTCCCACTCTGACTTTTACTGATTCAATACGGTACCATCTAAAGTAATAATGGCTTCCGCTGAAGTATCCCACGCATGGCTATCTTCATCATAAGTTCCTGCAGGGAACACCCCTACTTCAATATCATGAAGTAACTCTTTTGTACCGGTCTTTATTAAAGTTTCTGCCGTGCCCAAGGTAGAAATATTTGTACCATATAAAAACGACTCACTCCAACTATTTCCAGAACCTGATGCTCCGATATTCTCAAAGAGGTTATGATACAGATTTATCGCCCCTCCGTTACCATATATTTGAGGTTGATAAGTAGCCTCCAGTATGGTTGTATTATGTTCACCAATTGTCGGATTCAACTGCTTAAACAAATATACATCCATACCTCTGCCCAAATTATTATTGATTGTAATTTTATCCTCTACAATCTGAAACTCCAGTGTCAGTTCATCATTGGATTTATATGACGGATAATAAAAGAAATATAAATTATCCAATTGTGTACCTTCACCTTGTGTATCCGTATTATCATATATCTGGAAAGTATATGTAACTAAGTCATCACTACTACATTCAGGCACTGTCATATTCCAATAATTTATATTATCAGATTTTAACCACTTTACCTTAAAATCAGCATCCAAATCATAAGAATACTTAAAAGTAACGGTAGCAGTATCTACTCCACCACTGGAATCAGCAGTTATTATAATTTCTCTTTTCAAATTATAATTAACCGTCCTGTTAATACCTGAAGTCTTAAAACTTTCATCCAAAGTACTTAATGATACATTAAAACTATCTTTCTGCTCACCGGCAGGTAAGTCCGCAGCTTCCTCATAAGCCTTTTGTTTCAAATCTTCCAGCATCTTAATATAAGCTCTATTGTCTACTTCACTGGCAAAAACAGGCGTTGCGTCCGTACTCGTAGCATACTGGGACTGGAAAACTGCATCATTATATTCATTCATTTCTGCATACTCTAACAATGCTGCGGACTCACGGTTTGTGATGGTAACAAATACATCATATTCACTTTCGCCCACTGTAGCACCATCAATAAGGAAATTGTCACCACGAATAAGTGTCTGCGCTGCTGTTACGCCTTGCATGAACGTACCGGCCTGCAATTTCTTATACACATCATCAACAGTAGCTGTATCAGGCAAATCAACCGGAAACGCTTTACAGTTTTCCATTACCGAATGCGCCAACACGGTAGCTTGCTGTACCTCTCTGGCACGCAGATTATTCTTCAAGACAAAGATGAATCCAAACATCAATGGTATGATTGCTACAGTGATAATTGCAATAGCTACTATAAGCTCTACCAGTGTCATACCAGCATTATTAAATTTTCTTTTAACACATGCCACTTTCCTCATACCATTCGTCCTCACGCTTTCGTTCGATTCTACTTAATTACTGAGCGTTCTCTTCGCCCTCTTCCTCTTCTTCAGGATCAACATAACCAAAAATATTCTCTGTACCCGGTTCATAAGGGATCATCACAGGCGCAACATACTCCTTATCCGTACCTCTTACACTATAAAAGGACAAATCAAGAGTACCACTTAAAATACCGGTTTCCTGACTACCGGAATATGTCAATCTCTCAATACTAATCAGGTAATTGCTGTCAAAAAGCGCCTGTACCACGTTCTTCAATCCGGGATAATCCAACTGAGTCGTATAATTAGTCTTACGCTTCACAAAATCAATCGGCTTCTGATAGGTTTCCACACCGGCACCTGTCACAACGTTCTCCGGGATATTCTTCATGACACTACTTGCAGGAAGTGTGATATTATTAATCTGCACAGGTGTACCCATCTGTAGATTTACTGCCTGAATGATGATATCTTCTTCACGGATATCAGCAGGATACTGAGCCAGGATTCTGTCGATTTCCTTCGTCATAGGTTCCATCTTATTCAAGTATTCCTGCTCTTCATCATAATACTTCTTTAAGGATTTTACACGCTGATCCAACTTCTGATTGCTGAGTTCCAACGCTTCTGTTTTCTCCACATTCTTTTTGTAGCCAAAGAAATAAGCTGCTACAAAAACCAATATTCCTAATAACACCACATAGGTGAAAACTTGCTTGCTAGTTATTTTCTTCATATACTGTCCCTTACCTTTCCAACAATCCTTCTATCCTATTTTGCATCTACCGGTGCATTCACAGGATAATATACGGCTGTGATTACAAAGGATACATACTGTTTATCTTTTTCATCTTCCTCTTCACCGTCTTCTGTTTCAGGTTCAGGAGTCGCTTCAGGCAATTTACCTTCTGCTTCTAATCTTTCCTGCTCCAGCTTCGCTTCATAAGCTTCCACTAAGGTCTGGTACTCTTCTCCGGTCATGGTAATTGAAGGAGTAGATACAGACATAATACTCTTAAACTCACGCAATGTCTTAATCACGCCTGCAGCAGTTTCCTTATCTGACACCTTTACACTCATAGTAAACTGCTTATCATCAGAACTAAACTGGCTGATTACCACATCCTTCGGCATCTTCTCTTCCAGCTCCTGCAGGAATAATAAGATATTGTTGTTAGGACGGTTTCTCATAGCATCGCCTTCTACTACCTGAGTGTAGAAGGACTCCAGATTTGTATATTCGTTGTATGTCTTTTCTGCCTTCAAATAGCGGCTTTCCAAACCCTTTAATCTTTCCTCTTCCTTAACCTGTTCGTTATATCCCAGATAGGAAACAATAACCAAACCTGCGCTACCCCATATTACAGCTAACGCAACTATGATAATCCAAAGAGTATAGTCCACATCCTTTTTACTCTTTGCCTTACTCTCTTTGCTGATAAATCCTACCGGATTAAAGGTAGCACCAATACAAGATACAAAGTTAAAAATCTTAGCATCATCACTTGTTACCAGGTATGATACACCTTCCATACGGTTTAATACCTGAGTCTTAATACCCAGCTCATTGGTAAGAAGCTTTGCCAAACCACTCATAGCACCACCAAAACCGGTAATGATAATACGGTCTACTTCTTCGCCCGCATTACGGGAAGCATAGAACTCGGTTACACGACGGATTGCACTGATTAGCGGATCCAAACTCTTGGTTACTTCTATCTTTGCTTCACGAATTTCCTGACTTTCATCGTAATCTCTGGTTTCAATATCTGTACTCAAGTCCGTATTACGTGCATTCCTCTGTGCTGTTTCGGATACATTGAACTTGATACAAGTCTTATTCTTTAAAAGCTCCCAAGCTGCATCATAGTTCTCTGCATTAAACACAGCCTGCTTGGTCACTTCATTAATACCCTCTGCCAATCCATAGTTGATGGTACGCTGCAGCATCAAGCTCTTATTCTTTACAATGGAAACCATGGTCTGGGTCTCCTCTATCTTAAGAAGCATGATACGTGCCGCGGTATCTTCATTCTTGATAGCCTGGAACATACTGTTACCGGCATAATCCAACGAAATCAAACGCAGACCGCAAAGAGTCGCCAACTTATCGTAGCCATCTACTAAAGTTTTCTCTGCAGCCATAATCATAGTTCTGTATTTACCGGCTTCCGGTCCATCACTCATCTGTTCTAATATCTGATGTGCAATTTCATAAGAAGATAAATCAATGGGGAAATATTCGTTTAAGTTATTACGAATCATAGTTCCCAGCATACTGGGTTTCTTCACTGCGGGAAGCATTACTTCTCTGTTTACAATCTTACTGGAAGCAATGGTAAAGATTACTTCCTTCGTCTTCATCTGATTGTCATTGAGTGCTCTACGAATTGCCGTACGCAAATCGTCAATACCATTCAGATAGCCGTCGCTAATCGCTCCGGGCGGTGTAGGAACCATCGCCTGACGATAAACGCGGGGATTTTTCTTTTTATAATCCATCTCGCAGATACGAATCAATGAATTACTGATTTCAATACTTAATACTTTAGCCATTCTTTTATCCTCACATATTTTAATCCGTCTTCCCTCTCCCAAAGGGCGAAACGGTTACTTTCTCATCAATCCGGCTACATCCCCAGCAAGGTATGTATATACCACTGAAGAAAAGCCTCTCCATATAAAGCCGCCAGCGCCACACCCATGGATAAATAAGGTCCCATAGCCAGCACATGGCTTTCATTGGTGACACGCATGCGAATCACATGTATCACCGAGCCCAAAATGCATCCTAACAAGAATGCCAGTATAATCATTTTCCAACCAATCAACAATCCGCAGGTTGCCATCAGCTTCACATCACCACCACCGATCGCCCTGCCATCCGATACGATATAAAGTAAATACAAACAAGCACTGACCGCTAAGAAGCCGATTACGTATGTTGCCCAATTCCTCCAATCAGTCACCACACGAATCAGCCCCAGAGCCAGTATGAAATAATTGAAACCCACAGGGATTTCATAAGTTCTAAAATCAATCACACTCAATGCAAGGAGTGCACTAAATAGGAAGCAATAGAGTAGGGATTCTATGCTTACTCCATATCGGTGGAATACCACCAGGTAGAGAACCCCGTTCAGTGCCTCTATTAAGGGGTACTGAACGGATATTTTTTCTCTGCATACCCGACATTTGCCTCTCAGTGCCAGCCAACTGAAAAGTGGTACCAAATCATACCATCTCAGCTGATACCCACAGTTCATACAATGGGATCTGGCCACTGCTATATTTTCTCCTTTTGGCAGTCTGCAAATGAGTACATTTAAAAAACTACCAATGACAATTCCGTACAGGAATATCAATATGTATAAAAGTATAGTCGGAAGCATCTGTCGTTCCTTTCATTACTCGAACCGGTTTACCAAAGCATATCCGGTCTATAGATCAAGAAAATCTTATTCGATTTCGAAGTCGTACTTGTCAGTACCATAAGTACCATCGTAAATAATACGAACGCCAACGTTCTTGTTGCTATTGATACTAAACTTAATATCAGCACCAGATCCGCTACCTACTTTGTATGCAAGCTCATCAATCAAATCAGC
The DNA here is from genome assembly GCA_017520425.1 of Lachnospiraceae bacterium. GTDB lineage: Bacteria > Bacillota > Clostridia > Lachnospirales > Lachnospiraceae > Acetatifactor. The sequence continues at coordinate 148,482 of JAFXFO010000031.1, forward strand.
GCCATCATCAACACCCATGATTTCAAATACTTCTTCCCAGAAATCAGCTGTTGAACCGATAGAAGCATCATCAATTGATGTCCAAGTAGTAGGAATGCTAGGTGCACCATCATCGGTAGGATCGCTCAAATCAGGATCAAGAATAGTAGTAGTAATAGCCTGTCTTAAGTTGTCTAACATCTGTCTGTCAGTACCTGCCTTAGACTTGTCAAGATACTTGATGTACTGAGGTGCTAATACACCTACCAATACTGCCATAATTGCCACTACGATGATTAATTCAACGAGTGAGAAACCTTTGTTGTTTGTCTTTTTCATAATTTTTTCTCTCCTTTACATAAATGTATTTTATATTCGGAGTATACTTATGTATCCCCCGATTAATCATCCGTCCCTACACGGATGGTTAATCCATTATAAATTACCAAGCGTCTCGTACATGGTCATCATCGGCATCAAACATGCTCCCAGGATTACCATTACGATACCCGCCAATACTACGATAATCATAGGTTCCAGTGCAGACATAAGTCCTGCCACTGCCATTTCCACTTCTTCCTCATAGTAGTCTGCCAGCTTATTTAACATTTCCTCCGTATTACCGGTCTCCTCACCGATACGCACCATATAGTACACCATGGGCGGGAAGAGTCCGCAGGCTTCCAAGGGTCTGGAAAGAGGTTGGCCAATCATAATCTCATCTCGGGCGTCCTCCATGGCATCCCTAAAATAAAGATTCGTCATAACCTTAGATACGATATCCACACATTCCACCAAAGGAATACCGGAAGACATCAGCGTACTTAAAGTTCGAGCCATCTGTGCGGATGCACTCTTCACCGATACATTCTTGGTCATAGGTATCTTCAAAAGCAATCCGCCAAAGAAATACTTCCCTTTCTCCGTTCTGGCGAACATTACCACCAGCACCACTATCACCACTACGATAGGCAGGATAATCATCCAGTTATCTATCAAAGCATTACTCATACTCTGAACCATCTTAGTAATGGCCGGAAGCTCTGTACCCAAATCTTTAAACATTTCTGAATAAGAAGGAATAACAACCACCAACATTACTATAATAACTATGATTGCTACAATCACTACCGCTGCAGGATAAATCGCAGCCTTCTTTACCATGCTGCGGGTCTTGCTGGACTTCTCATACTGAAGTGCCATACGTTCAATCGCAATATCCAAACTACCGGAAGCTTCACCGGCAGCCACCATATTCTTCATCAAAGGAGGGAATACGTCCGGATGCTCTCCTACCGCCGAAGAAAGGGATTCACCCTTTTCCGTGCTTGCTTTTATCTCCGAAATCGCTCTTTGCAACTTCTTATTCTCCGTCGCATCTGTTAACATCTTCAGTGCATCCATAATGGTTACACCTGCACGCAACATACTAACAAACTGTCGGCAGAAAATACTCAAATCTCGCGGACTGGGTTTTCCACCAATCTCAATATTAATATCTTTATTCAATGCCCCTTGCGGCTTTACATCTACCGGGGTGAGTCCCAGCTTCTTAACCTCTGTACGGGCATGTTCTAAGGTATCTGCCTCCACAGAGCCCTTTACCGCTCTGCCATTTCTATTTATCGCTTCATAAGAGAAACTTGCCATGTTTCTTTCCTCCAAAAACCTTTATCAGGTTCTGTATTTTATATATCGTCATCCCCTCTATAATACTTTAGGGGTTTGTTAACATTTTATGAACAAAATGTTAATTTTTCTTTTTAGCTATCAAAGGATACTCTCAACATTTCCTCATAGGAGGTCATACCCTCGATAACATACTGGGTAGCACTCATATGAAGTGTAGACATACCATCTCTAAGTGCTTGTTCCTTGATTTTCTCCACACCCTGTTTACTACTGATGATACGCTGTAGCTCCGGAGTCACGGTCATAATCTCATACACACCGATTCGTCCTCTGTATCCCGTATTATCACATTTGCCGCAACCAACCGGCGCATACATGGTCAGATGCTGGTTAGGATCCAAATCCATAATCTTCAATTCTTCCGGGCTGGCGATACGTTCCTTCTTACAATGCGGACAAAGCCTACGCACCAATCGCTGAGCGATGACACCGATAACAGAGTCTGCAATCAGGTAGGACTCCAATCCCATATCTTCCAAACGGGTAATGGTACTTGCAGAAGAGTTGGTATGCAGTGTGGATACTACCAAGTGTCCTGTGATAGATGCCTGCACTGCGATTCTCGCCGTTTCCTCGTCTCGAATTTCACCGATCATGATGATATCCGGGTCCTGTCGCAAGATAGAACGAAGTGCTGCCGCAAAGGTCATCTCCGCTTTTACATTTACCTGTACCTGGTTGATACCGTCGATATTTGCTTCGACCGGGTCTTCAACGGTGATAATATTTACATCTTCCTGATTCAGCTCACTCAGTGCTGTATACAATGTGGTTGACTTACCGGAACCTGTAGGTCCTGTTACCAACAAGATACCATGAGGATGTGCCAGGATATGGTCAAACTGCTTTAATTCTTTTTCCTTCAGACCTAACTGGCTCTTTTCACGAGTCAGGTTCTGCTTGGAAGTGAGTCGCATTACGACCTTTTCGCCGTATACGGTAGGAAGTACGGATACACGGATATCGAACTCCATACGGTCTACAATCTGAGTGATACGACCATCCTGCGGTTTTCTCTTCTCTGCGATGTCCATACCACCAATAATCTTGATACGGGCTACAACCGCAGGAAGTAAGCTGATATCGTATTTACCTCTTTCATAAAGGGCACCGTCGATACGGTAACGAACACGCATCTTACGCTCCAACGCTTCAATATGTATATCGGATGCACGCTGACGTACAGCGTTATCGATCATTTCCTTAACCATCACCACGATGGGGGAGCTGTTTACTTCATCTGCCGAAGTTATTTCCTCATCATCGCCGCCCAGCTTTTTTTCCTTCGCATAGGCTTCCAGTGCACCACTCATTTCAGACTGGCCGTAATACTTATCAATGGCCATCATCAGAGTACGCTCTGTAGTCACTGCCGGTTCTATCATACAGTTGGTGATGATAGACACATCATCCTGTGCATACATGTCCATGGGGTCTACCATAGCCACACGAAGCACATTCATATTATTCTCTGCAAATTCAAAAGGGAATACCTTGCTTTTCTTTAAAACACTAGGGGGTACCAGATTCAGGATTTCGTCTGCAATGGAAATATTCATCAAATCCACTACTTCCAGTCCCAACTGGCTACTTAACGCATTGGCTATATCATCTTCGTTTACATAGCCTTTTTCAACCAATACCTGACCCAGTTTCTTACCGGTGCCCTTCTGTGCATTCAGGGCATCCTCCAGCTGTTCCGGTATAATAGTTCCACTATTAATTAAAACGTCACCAAGACGTACTTTCTTCCTGCCAAAATCCATATTCGTCTCCGATATCTAATGTGAAAAATCCGTCAAAATTTTACATTTTGTTCACAAAAAATTAGTATCCCATTTAATCTTTGGTCATATTATAGCACTTAATTCTACATTTGTGTAGTTTTTTTTTACATTTTCTTAATATTTTTTATGATTTTGTTAAAAATGTTGTATTTTTGATGTAGTAAATCGTTTTCTAATGACGTATTCGTTCTTAATCGTTTACGATGCCGATTTATATATACCATTTTTGTGTATTTTTTTACCATTTATCAATTCTGAATCTTAAACCCTTGGCATCCCACTAATGGATACGATATCACCGACCGCCCTTCCAAATCCTCTTTTTGCATATCCACCCCTATGATCTCCCGATTATCATAGGTAGTATAGTAATATATCCCTTTGTCCGTATTGCAACAGGAAGAATAAATGGTCTTATCAACTGCCCCTCCGGTCAATTCTACACTGCCGTTTGGCATCTCCACACTTCCAAGCAGATGGAAGAACTGATTCACGCTCTCCGTTTCCGAATCACCGCTTTCTGCGTTCATCCTGTGAAATGCCGCCCTCACAAAACGTGAGCTCGAAGACAAATCTCCGGGAAGTCCCAGTGCCCCCATCCCCCTACTGTATTGTAACAATTCCACATCCTCCGCAAAGGTGCAGTCCACATCTTTGCGACTTAAAGCCCGATATTGGTTCAAATTCATCATCTGATACGGAAAAGGAGGGTTATTGGTCAATACCTTCACCGGATTATCATATATTTCCAAGCCTTCCTTCACTGTCTCTACCACGATACATTCCTCTTTATCCGCAATCATCCAATGCAACGGTGTCAAAGGCAACTTTTCGCTATAATGGATTCCCACAAGCTGTATTTTTTCCAGTTTCGACCTTGCCTCTTTTACATCACCGCACTGCCCCAATATCCAAGGAATAAACTCAAAGGGACTGATATGTTCTTTCCCCGGCTCCTCTTCCTTACTATAATATGCATTCCCCGTAAAGAGCAGACCCGCCATACTCAGCCCCTTTTCATTAGTTGCATCATAATATAAAGGATACTCATCCTGCACATAGGCCATCCCAATCATGGCATAGTGCTCTTTCAACTCCCCTTCTCTTCGGAACACAAAAGGATAATTTCTGGGGGTAATCGTCACCGTTTCCTTATAAGAATATTCCAAATCCAGATTACGACCAAAATAATGGTCTTTTGTTTTATATGAAATTGCTGTGCACATAGTTCCCTCCATATATGTTATAAGATAAAATAGCTACACATTAATTTATACATAACAGTCTCTCACTAACCTTCCATAGCTTTACAAATGCTTTACCAATATAATGAATATATTATTTTTTCTTAGTTTTTACCTTTTTCATTTTATTATATTACAAATTAAACACAAACAAATTTAAAATAATTCTTCTTTATATTATAAAGTTCAAACCTCACACGCATTTGCAATCATTATCCACCACAATTGAACACAAATATCAATTTTTTCTAAAAATAATGATGGACATTGTTCACAAAAATGGTATAATAGCATAATAAATGAACACAAAAGGGGGATATCATGAAATATTTTAGATTAATACTATTACTGACTATAACAATTTTATTATGTGCGTGTGGGAAAAAGTCCACAAATGGCACTGCTGAAAACCAAACCGACAATTCAAAAGTTATAATATATTCCGGAGCGGAAGATTATCGTAATGAATACTTCCTTAAGAGATTATCAGAGACTTTTCCCGAATATGAAATAATTATTGAATACATACCGAGTGGCAATATGGCTGCTAAAATAAAAGCAGAAGGAAAAGAAACAGAGGCTGACATTTTATATGATATTGATTATAGTTATGTAGAAATGCTGGAGCCCTTTTTGGCAGACTTATCAGAATACGACCAATCTATTTTTATGGAAGATGCGCAATCTAAAAGCCAAAAATACATACCAGAATTAAGAAATGGTGGTTCTATTATTGTAAATCCTAAAGTCCTGTCAGATAAAGGACTAGAACTCCCCACCTGTTATGAGGATTTATTAAGCCCACAGTGGAAAGGCTTAGTATCTATGCCAAACCCTAAATCTTCTGGCACCGGCTATATGTTTTTGAAGAATTTGGTTAATACCTGGGGTGAAGAAAAAGCATTTGATTACTTTGATAAACTCTCAGAAAACATATTACAATTTACTTCTTCCGGATCCGGTCCGGTAAATGCCTTAGTTCAGGGTGAAGTGGCTGTCGGATTAGGAATGACCAGTCAAGCCGTTACTGCCATTAATGAAGGTGCCGTTCTGAAAATCATGTATTTTGAAGAAGGCTCTCCCAGTTCTTTGTATGGTTATAGCATTATTGACGGCAAACAGAATCGCAAATGCGTAAAGGAAGTAATGGACTTTTTTTATTCAACTCTCGTAGAAGAAGATAAAAAGCTGTTTTTCCCGGAACAAATATATAAAGACAAGACTTTTATAGTTGAAAACTATCCCACAAATATTAAATATGGCGATATGAGTAACAATACATTGGAAGAGAAATTGCGTTTATTAGAAAAGTGGGAATATTAAATACTAAGGAGCCTTTATGGAAAAACTATGCGTTATAAACCTAAGTAAAAGTTTATCAAAAAATGCTGTTTTGCAAAACATCAATTTTACAATTGAAGAAGGAGAATTCCTGACGATTCTAGGGCCATCAGGATGTGGAAAAACAACACTTTTGCGTATTTTAATCGGTTTAGACTTTCCTGACACCGGTCAAATATTTAAAGATGGTACTGAAATAACAAACGAAGTGCCCTCTAATAGAGGCATGGGAATTGTTTTTCAAAACTATGCGTTATTCGAAAACATGACAGTTTTAGAAAACATTGAATACGCACTGAGAAGAAATAAGACATTAAGAAATAGCTCACGAAGTATCGCAATGGAGATGGTAGCGCTGGTGAAATTAGATGAGCATATCAATAAAAAGCCGTCCGCCCTCTCCGGTGGGCAACAGCAAAGAGTTGCCATTGCACGAACATTAGCATTAGGCCCTGATATCATATTATTTGATGAGCCAATGGCTGCTTTGGATGCGGACACGCGTATGATGCTAAGAACAGAAATTAAAAGAATACAAAAGGAACTGGGCGCGACAATTATATATATTACTCATGATCAAGAAGAAGCTTTTGCTATGTCTGACAGAATCATGGTAATGAATGATGGGAAAATTATACAACTTGATACACCCGAAAATATTGTTACCCATCCTGCTAATGAATATATTCAACAATTTGTAATCAAAAATTTGGAAATGAAGATTGACTCCTTAATTAAGTATGTCAACACAACTCCTCACAATTAAGGTATCACCGGAGACTAATATGCATCTTAATGTTTATAGCCAACACATAAATAAAACAACAAAAGGATATCAAAAAATCAGCAGATTGTTGCTGGTAATTGGTCTAACATTCTCTATTATTATGCCACTTATCGCGATGATGATAAATATTTTCAGTGTTAACATCATTAAAATAGTAACATCAACGAAATTTTTGTCTGCTCTAAAAAATTCCTTATTACTATCCGCTATTGCAACAATTCTTTCTGTATCACTTGCCTATATTTTAGCTTGGTGTATTTCCAGAACTGCTATTTGTTTTAAAGGTCTATTTACTATCATTCTTTCCATCCCTATGCTAATTCCGTCTATCAGTCATGGCATTGGCCTCGTAATTCTATTTGGAACGAATGGCGTCATGACAAATATGTTTAACTTGCCTTTTACTATATACGGTATTTGGGGTATTATAATGGGATCTGTATTATACTCATTCCCCATAGCATTTCTGATGGTTTTGGAAATATTTCACTTAGAAGACAGTACCCCTTATGAAGCTGCAACGGTAATGGGGTTATCTCGAATGGAGAAATTCAAAATAATAACCATCCCATATTTCAAAAAACCAATGATTACCGTATTATTTGCCGTATTTACCATGGTTATTACCGATTATGGAGTTCCCCTAATGGTTGGCGGTAAATGTATTACTTTACCGGTTATGATGTATCAGGATGTAATTGGTATGTTAGAGTTTGGTAAAGGTAGTGTAATAGGTATTATTTTACTTATTCCTGCACTAATCGCCTGTCTGGTAGATAGTCGAATTCGAGAAAACGGAAATAAAGAATTTGTCAAAAAAGAGTTTCGTATTTTACCACAAAAAATACGCGATTTTGGTGCGTATACCATATGTACCATATCTTCTTTATTGGTACTTTCACCAATAATAGTGTTCTCCGTATTATCTTTTGTAAATAAATATCCCCTGGATATGAGTTTGACCTTCAAACATTTACAGCATGCATTGAAACTCAATGCCGGACAATATCTTATCAACTCATTGTTCATTGCGTTTCTGGTATCTATCCTCGGAGTATTATTGGCAATTACCAGTGCATATTTTACAGTACGAATGCCTTCAAAGATTTCCGGAGTTTTACATCTATTATCTATCATGTCATTGTCAATACCGGGAATTGTATTGGGATTATCATATGTGATATTTTTTAAAGGTTCCTATGTTTATGGAACCTTTGCAATACTAATACTTGCAAACATAATCCATTTTTTCTCTTCGCCATATTTATTGATATATAATACATTTGGCAAGATTAATATGAATTTAGAATCCGTAGGGATGACTTTAGGTATTAGCCGTTGGCATATTATTAAAGATATATTATTACCCTTGTCCAAAGATACTATTTTAGAAATGTTTTCATACTTTTTTGTTAACTCTATGATAACTATTTCAGCAGTATCATTTTTGGCTTCGGTATCAAATAAACCCATATCATTATTGATTCCTCAATTCGAAGGACAAATGCAGTTAGAATGTGCTGCCATCGTATCTTTACTTATTTTCATAATCAATATGATACTAAAGGGAACTGTCCTCTTGCTTAAGAAAAAGAAATAAACAAAATGGAGAAGATATGAAAACGAATTTAACCAAATTGGAATTTGATATATTAGTTTTACTGGAAGAAAGTTCATCCGTTCTTTCCCAAAGGAAAATTGCCAATATATTAGACAAATCTGTAGGTACCATCAATAAAGGAATTGCCTCTTTAACAGAATTTGACTATATATCCAATGGGCAGATTACAAATTCCGGAATTAGTGCACTGGAGCCATATCGAGTAAAGAGAGCTGTTTTTTTGGCTGCAGGTTTTGGTTCCAGATTAGTACCAATCACGCTGAACACACCAAAGCCTTTAATTCGGGTAAAAGGAAAACGAATCATCGATACACTGATTGATGCCGTTTTATCAGCCGGAATACAAGAAATTGTAATTGTACGTGGCTATTTAGCGGAGCAATTTGACCAATTGCTAAAAAAATATCCTATGATTGAATTCATTGATAACCCACTTTATAACGAAGCAAATAACATCTCCTCTGCCATGTATGCAAGTGATTTATTGAGTAGAGCTTATGTGCTTGAAGCAGACTTATTTTTATCAAATCCGAGTTTAATTAAGAAATACCATTATTCTTCTAATTTCTTAGGCATCCCAATGGAACGAACCGATGACTGGTGCTTTGAAGTCAAGGATGGGATTATTAAAAACCAAAAAGTTGGCGGTCTAAATTGCTACCAGGAAGTAGGCATATCCTATTGGAGCGAAGAAGATGGTACCAAATTAGCAGAACACATAAAAGAAGTATTTAAAAGACCTGGTGGCAAAGAAAGATATTGGGATCAGGTTCCTCTTATAGATTTTGCAAATGAGTATAAAATTGCAATCAGAGAGTGTTACGAAGAGGACATCGTTGAAATCGATACCTTCAGAGAACTAAAAGCATTTGACAAGACATACGATGTATAGCAAAAGCGGATTTCGTCTCAATAGACGAAATCCGCTTTTCGCTATGGAAATTTATGTTCTTTTAAAATCACTGTCTCATCATAAAACTTCCAATTCTCTCTATCCCATATATTTTTTTCAACACTCACCCATTTCGCTGGCAAGAAAGTGTTTCCATTATTTTTGGTAACATCCCACTCATCAGAAATAATTATATACTGTGGATGCGCAAATTTGGCATCGCTATTTATCTTCTGATTCGTAAATGGATTAATTGGATTATCAATAATATCCTTCATAGCTAAAGTTGGCACATCTGCATTTGTCATAAATTCTGAGGATGTAACAAATTCTGTACCTCCAAAATCTTTTACCATAAGCAATGGATAATTGCATTCCGCATCATATTTTATGTTATTTCCATATGTCAATTGTAACTCATTCAAATGTTTCAATTCATATCCGTGATCAGAAACAATGATAATTCTGGTATTATCATAAACATCATTCTGACGCAGATAATCGAACCAATTTCCCAATTGAATAAGAGCCGCCATATTGGTTTGATAGTGGGCCATCTGCTTGTGCGACTTAACCTTAAGTTGTCTGCCATCAACAATAAAACGTTCCTTATTTTCTTCGTCATATTGCTTATTGTCAACATGCATTGCCGGAACATATTCTGGTTCTTGAACCAACATACTTCTATGTGTTATCTCGTTAGACAAAAACAGAAAGGTATTCGTAGAATTCTTGGTAACTGTTGTAATATTCGGTAAATTTGTTAATACATTATAGTTTTTCATAAATTCATACGATATACCCTCTGCTTCCGAAGGACTACTGCATCGCTGAACATTATAAATGACATCCTTATCAGAAATAATTCTATTATAATTTCCATTATCATAAAGTGCCGGTTGCCAACTTACCGGCAAAGCTTTCATTAAACTAAAATAGAAAAAATTCCTATGGCCATTTTTTAATATATTTTCCTTTTGATACTTATCCGAAAATTTACCCTTGGTTATATAGGTATTAATTTCCGGATATTCATCATATATGGACAAATCAGGAATCCATTGGTAATTTGCATATACCGGGTCGCAAACTGTTACTTCATAGCCATTTTGAAGAAATGTTACCGGCATAACTTTTAGAGCTTCATTTTGCTTTTCGCATAAGCTTTCCGTATCACGCATATTTATTTCTACCGGTGTATATTCATATCCGCCCAATAAAGCCGGTGTTCCGAAGTTTGTACTTCTACCAAAAGAAATGGTATTAGAGTAGTATGTAAATCCGCTAAACTGTTCTTTTAAAGTGCTATTTTCATTAAATATATAAGGAATATACTCATTCATTGCACGATCAAGCATAATCACAACTACATTTTTACCGTTTTGGTTTAATCGAAAATGAGGTAATTTATTCGTTTCAGCTGAATTTAAAGCAGTTATAACAGATACCGATTTTTGAATCTTGAAAACATTCACCATCGATATACTTATAAGTGCAATGCTCATAACTAATAAAACAGCAGTTACTGCCTTTTTATAATTCGATATAATAAAATACAAAATCACAGTCAAAAAACAAAGTGTACAAAAATTAATTACCTGCTCTTGGCCTGAGAAAATCATCCCCTCTTCATAATAAAGATTTGAAGTAATAATCCCAAGATTGGTTCCAAAGAACATATAGTTTGTAAGCATCATTACACAAGAAAACCATAACAATGTTTCTACAATTCTTTTAACTTTAGCAGAAAAGAGATAGTAGAATACATTTAGCCAAATCAAAAATAATCCTCCTGCTAAACACAAAGAACTTACTATATACCATAATGGATTTTGGAATTGTGTAATCTCTATATACTCTTGGGGAGATGCTGCAATATAAACTGATGGTATATACAACCCCAAAAGTGTTGTTATAAATACCATTCCTAACAAGCATTGGCAATAATTAGTTGTTACACACTCAGAATGTTTTTTTGTAAGCTTCTTTTTCCCATCTTTGATTTTTAAAACAATATTTTTCCCAAGCGAAAACACATTATTCAAAGTCCAATACAGTACAAGACATGCAGGCGAATTATATAATAAAACAAGAAAGAAAAGAGCCATTGTATAAAGTTGTACTTTATCTTTCAATTTGCTTCCATTAAGATATATTGTGCTTGATACAATATTAATCAAGGTCATAAGTATGGGAAGTACATTAATAGATATATTGTTTACACCTAATAATCTGTCAGGCGCACCCAAATTATTAATTCCCCAAAACGAAACATTATCAATCAAACTTAACGAAGACAAAAACTGATATGCTGCTATAAAAAAAGGAATTTCTAAAAGTAACGAAATAGACCCCTTGAGTGTAGTTGCCGGAGTATAGTTATTTTGACGATAATACGTTTGCAAAATGAACATACGCTCATCTCCAGAAAATGCTTTCTTAATATGTGCCATCCCGTTATGTAAACGTTGCTCTAATTGACGTGCTTCTTCCTGCAACATGTCTGCACGCATATATAAAGGCAAAACTAATATATTCATAATCAAGCTTAAAACTACAATCGCCCACCCTGGATGACCAATTGTATTATTTGCAAATACAAAAATGGTTTCGAAAATAAGTTTGAGGGGGCCGATAACTAAATTCCCCAATATTCTACCAAATGTCATATTATTTATCCCCTTTTATCCGAGTTAACTCATCATATTTTTGGAGCAAATAATCTACCACTCTTTCAGTGCCTTCTCCACAATACTCCCAAGTTTCCTGTTTCACATCTTTTCTTCCCATTGCATAGCAAGAATCTTCTAAACAAGTATCAATTAACGTCTTTAGACTCTCCATATTCTGACTATTTAGTTCACGACCAATCCTTGGAAGTGCCGTGGTAGTCCACAGAGGAGTTGATAGCCACCATGCATCATACTGACTAACATCAAACTTCGGGTTCGTATAAATAACCGGTTTATCAAAAATCAGCGTAAAATCAAAAATCACTCCCGAAAAATCAGAAATAAGTATGTCCGAACGATAAAGAACAGAAAAATTATCTGTATCTGTATTCCACTCTAAATAATCAGAAGCCGGATATTCTTCCATAAGTTTCGCAATTAACTCTTTTTCAGAGACAAAGGTTTGCGGGTGCGGACGAACTATGATATGATACCCGGTTTTAAGAAGTGTATCGATAATTCGGCCTCCGAAAACACTAAATATAGCGCTTTTCCCCCATGAAGGTGCCAATAACACAGTACGTGGATGTGACGGTACTTCTTCTGCCTGTTGAAATTTATTCATCATAACATCCATATAGGGGATACCTACTTTCATCAGTTCTTTCGCCGGCAAATTGCGCAATTGTTCCAATTGTCTTATATCACGAATTTGGTATTCTCCAGAAAGTAATATTGCATCATAATAATCAATTCCAAACATTCTGTATAATGTTATATCACTAGCAGCATGAGGAATATGAATATAATAATTCACATTTTTTGAACGACGCCATTGATAAACATCCAGTCCCGGTGTGGTAGATAATACTATGGTCGCGTTTAAATAATTTAGTCTGGCATATGCTTTGGCATTTTTCCCTATAAACTCGGGCTTTACATGATTATATGAGCTTTGAAAAACAGGGTCATCCTCAGAAAATGTTAAATACGTTACATCTTTACCCCTATTATTCAATTCACAACAAATTGGTTCAAAAATATTCCAATATCGCTTATCATCTGAAAAAATGACGATAGGAATCTTGTTAGTATCTTCTTCTATCTTTCCATGCTTTATCCGAAAACGCAATTTTAGAATAATAGATTTAACAGAATATATGCCAGCACTTATGATACCTACCAATATAGTAAATAACATTCCGCCGGTACCAGGGTCAATATATAGTAACATTAGTATTCTCCTTTTGTTGAAACTTTCACTAGTATAGCACGATACTATTATTAGTTCAAGGCTAATAACTAGTTCCCAAGGACAAATCTTTGCAAACAGAGCCAAAACAATCCCTGGATTTTCAAGTATATCACAAGTATAATCACAATTATTATTTTTCTAGCAAACGCCCTGCAACCATGCCCTCCGGCAAAGAAAATACAAATTTACAATTCTTTCATTCACAGCCCCCCACTTTTATGTTATACTATTGTAGCGTATAGAAATATATAACAAATAAGTAGAAAGGGGTTTTAGACATTGTCATTTTTACATTCAAAATTCAAAGAAAAACTTAGTGAAACCCTGAAAGCCGTTTTTCCCATTCTGGGCATAGTATTACTATTATGCTTTACCATCGCCCCCATCCCACCCAGCATCCTTATGACTTTTCTGGTGGGTGCCGTACTGCTGATTGCAGGCATGCTTTTATTTAACGTAGGCGTGGAGATATCCATGACACCCATCGGCGAACGTACCGGTACCATTATGACCAAGACAAAAAGCGTACTTATCGTAATATTCGTCAGCTTTATTATGGGCTTTGTCATCACCATATCCGAGCCGGATTTACAGGTACTGGCAGAGCAGGTTCCCTCCGTTCCCAATCTGGTTCTTATCATGGCAGTGGCACTTGGCGTAGGTATCTTTTTGGTTTTGGCTATCCTTCGTATGCTGCTTAATATCCCGCTTTCCTATCTATTGGTTGGATTTTATATTATTATTTTCCTGTTGACTTTATTTGTTCCCGGAGATTTCCTGGCAGTGGCTTTTGACTCCGGTGGCGTTACCACAGGTCCCATGACCGTCCCATTCATCATGGCCTTCGGTGTGGGTGTGTCCGCTATCCGAAGCGACAGTCATGCAGAGGAAGACAGCTTCGGTCTGGTATCCATGTGTTCCGTAGGACCTATTTTGGCGGTTATGATACTGGGTATGATTTTCAAACCGGAATCCGGCGAGCAGGCCTCCGAGGTGATACCCATCATCGACAACACGGTAGACTTATGGAGACTTTTCTCCGTAGAGCTTCCCACTTACATTGAGGAAATGGCTGTTTCCATCCTCCCTATTGTATTTTTCTTTGGATTGTTCCAGCTGATTGCCCGTGATATCAACAAGAAAGCTCTTATCAAGATTGGTATCGGCTTATTGTATACATACATCGGCCTTGTGCTGTTTATGACAGGCGTAAATGTAGGATTCATGCCTGCCGGCAACTTCTTGGGTCAGACCATCGCAGGTCTCTCCTACGCTTGGATTATCGTGCCCATCGGTATGATTATCGGTTACTTCATCGTATTGGCAGAGCCTGCTGTATTCGTACTTACCAAACAGGTAGAGGAAATGACCTCCGGTGCCATCTCCGCCGGTTCCATGCGTTTAAGCTTATCCATCGGTGTAGCTGCTTCTGTAGGCTTGGCTATGATTAGAGTTCTTACAGGAATTTCCATCCTATGGTTTTTAGTACCAGGCTATTTGATTGCACTTGTTATCACCTTCTTTGTACCAAAGATTTTCACCGCCATCGCATTCGACTCCGGTGGTGTCGCATCCGGTCCCATGACTGCCACCTTCCTGCTCCCCTTCGCTATGGGTGCTTGCGGAGCTCTGGGCGGCAATATCATTACGGACGCCTTTGGTATCGTAGCCATGGTAGCCATGACTCCTCTTATCACCATTCAGGTGATGGGACTTATCACCGTAATCAAAGAGCGTAGCATCCACAACAAAGTGGTGGCACAGCCTGTGCAAGCTGCTCCTGCAGCCAATGCTACTTTTGGAGACATGGAGATTATCGAATTATAGTAACTCGCCGTATAATACGGCAGATTGGAGTAATATATGGGTAATATTTATCTGATGACCGCCATCGTAGATAGGCGGGATGTAAACAAATATTCCGACTTGTTTGAAGAAAATGAGCTGCATGTGATGTTCCTATCCCTGGGATACGGTACTGCAGCCAACGATATATTAGACTATCTGGGACTGGAGTCCACGGAGAAAGCCGTCATCTTCTCCGTACTGGAGGAATCCTCCTGGATTACGGTCAAGAAACAGCTGGAAAAGAAACTGAAAATCGATGCTCCCGGCGGCGGAATCGCTTTTATCATCCCCTTAAGCAGCATCGGCGGTCGTAAGACCCTAAACTTCTTGTTAGAACATCAGGAATATCAGAAAGAGGAGGAATCCACCTTGAAAGAAACCACACATGATTTAATCATTGTAATCGCACAGCAGGGACATACAGAGATGATTATGAACGCAGCCCGCAGCGCAGGTGCTTACGGCGGTACTGTCATCCACGCCAAAGGAACCGGCACGGAAGCTGCCGAGAAATTCTTAGGAGTAACCCTTGCTACCGAAAAGGAAATCATCTATATCGTCACAAAAACCGAGGGCAAAAACCCTATTATGAAAGCCATTATGGAGCAGGCCGGTTTAGATACTAAGGCTAAGGCCATTGCATTTTCTCTTCCGGTTACGGATACGGCTGGGTTGAGATTGATTGAAGATTAGAGAAATACGAAAAGGTCCCCGATTGGGGACCTTTTGTTATTGTCACATTATTCATTATTCCACTATCTGCCAATAAGGTAATGCCATAGGCTTCTTAGGAAAAGTATCACATAGATAATAAACCGTATTCATCATATCCACTATTTTTTGCGAATCCATATTCGCCGAATAATTCTGTTCATACCTTGTATTTATTACACAATTCTTCATCATATATTTATTCACATAATATTGCTTAGGTTTAGGGAACTCCAAATACTCAAGCAACACTGACGATAAATAAGACAAATTAAAATCTCCGCGCGGTTCAAAATCATTCACGTAATTCGTCCAAATCATATAAGGTGTACGATACATACCATATTCCGTTTCTTTACCCAAAGTATCGCATATCATCCTTACAAACGCAGGCGCATGGTCACCAAAAAAGACCACTACCGTATCTTCATCATATTTCTCGAAATAATCCAGAAGTTCCTCTAACGCTTCTATAGTTTCATGTAATCCGTTATAATACTCTTCAACATCAGCCCTGTTAACGTCATTGGCCATGTCGTCCTTAACTATCGTATCAATTCCAGCGAAATCAACATTTGCATTATCTTCGTCAAATTTGCCCAAATCACTTATATGATTTTGAACTGAAACTGCAAAGGCAAATATGGGTTGATCCGGTTGTTTTGCCTTTTGCTCTTCAAAACGTCCAATAATTTCCCTGGTCAAAGACATATCTGAAATATAACCATGGCTCATTTCTCTATTTAGGAATAACTTATCGTCATAAAAAACCTCAAATCCCATATTAGGATATGCTATATCACGCCCCCAGAACTTGCCTTCGTAGGGATGGAATGCCATGGTGTAATAACCTATTTCTTTCATATAGGAAGCCATGGTTCCCTGTTCATTAGTATAATACTTTTTATAACAATTAGAATGCATTAAATACTGTGAGTTAATACCTGTCAAGAACTCAAACTCCGAGTTATTAGTACCTCCGCCATAAATATTTACAGCCACTTGGCCAGAAATGGTACCCTTAGTAAGCTCAAAATACTTATCCATAGGGTTATCATTAACTTCCACAACCTCTTTAATATTATTCACATCCCAAAAAGCTTCACTCATTATTACAATAACATTGGGTCGTTTTTCAGAATGTACTTCTTTTACATAGCCCATTTCTACAAAGTCATCATAAATTGCCAACACTTCTTCTTCAGATATTTTTCGTGTTACATTATCAAATAAGCTTTGGCAAAACCAAACCACACTACCGGTTTCTTTATATGGCAACATATTGTTTAATAGAGTCATGGGTGGTTTGTAATGAAGTACCACAAATGCTATTACCAGCACTACGCAACTACCAATTCTGACTCCCCAAACTACTTTCTTTTGGGGAACCACGGTACATTCTTTCTTGATTCTTGATAATACCACCCATAATAAAATCCCTAAAATCAACCATATAACGAGAAGTACCACCATAATCGGATGAAAGCCTACATTAATATCTACTTTGACCTCAGCAGCTTCCACCAATACTTTAAATTCTAAAACAGAAACAAACTGGTCTCTTGTATAATAAACAACACGATTGGCAAATCCCCAAATAACTGTCAAAATCTCCATCAAGACATAGCTAACCAGTAATTTCCCAGTCAAGCAATAAAACAATCCCCAAAGAATTAGTAATGTAATAAGCGAATACCAAAAACTGGATGTTCCGCACCATTCCAGAAATACATACAATAGCCCATTCCAAATCGGTACTGCCTCTGCGTTCCATATAAACACCAAGCAACTAAGACAAAGCAATATAATCAAACATACTGTATTCACAACCTTAGGCGGTATCTGATACTCCAATATACCTTTTATCTTCTCTTTATTCATCTTACTCTTCCTCTAATAAAACCACCGGAACCTGCCGGTGGTTTTATTTCCTCCCAAAAGAACCTATGTAAAGAATGTCCTAAATATACATTCCTGTTCTTATCTTACTCCACAACCTTCACTGCGGTAATGTGAGGATTTACACCCTCATACCAGTACAGGAATCCTTCTACATCGATCACATCGCCTACCTGCAGATTCTTTACTGCTGCGTATACATCGGTGGTATTGTCACACAGATAAGATTCTACGGTAAAGGTGTAGGTGTTATCATTGTAGTTTACATTGAAGTACAGGTCATCGCCATCCTGACCGGAACCGTCCCACTTGTAAAGGAATGCATCACCGGAGTCATTCAATACTTCTACGGTTAAGCCCTTAAATGTTACAAACTGGTTCTGATAGTTGATTAATTCATCGGTTCCAAGCAGTTCGGTTACATCCTTAGCCTCTGCCACATAGTTGCCTTCCAGAATTTCGAAGGTAGCGTCTACGATTTCTACTTCGCCGGACCATGCAGTCTTGTAACCGGTCACCTTAATCTTGGTACCCTGAGTTAACTTCTCATAATCTTCTTCGCTACAAGCCATATTGTAAAGGAAGTATGCACCTTCCTCATCCTGTGCATATACGGTAGCCTTATCTTCCCACCAGCTCTGCTTTGCCTGTACATAAGCTTCGATGGTTACTTCGGTTTCCAGCTCTGCTGCTGCATATTCAGCATAGGTCATAACGCCTTCACCCTTAACCACTTCTACAGGTGCTACTACAGGTGCGCTTGCTTCAACCACTGCAGTGATATGAGGATTCACACCCTCGTACCAGTACAGGAAGCCTTCCATATCGATTACATCGCCTACCTTCAGGTTCTTTACTGCTGCGTATACATCAGTGGTATTGTCACACAGATAAGACTCTACGGTAAAGGTATATGTATTGCCATCTAAAGATACATTAAAGTATAAATCATCGCCGTCCTGGCCGGAGCCATCCCACTTGTAAAGGAATGCTGCACCGTCAGCATTTGCTGCTTCTACAGTCATACCCTTGAATGCTACAAACTGGTTCTGAGAGTCGATTAACGCATCGGTTCCCAGCATTGCAGTTACATCCTTAGCTTCTGCCACATAGTTGCCTTCCAGAATTTCGAAGGTAGCATCTACGATTTCTACTTCGCCGGACCATGCAGTCTTGTAACCGGTCACCTTAATCTTGGTACCCTGAGTTAACTTCTCATAATCTTCTTCGCTACAAGCCATATTGTAAAGGAAGTATGCACCATCCTTATCCTGTGCATATACGGTAGCCTTATCTTCCCACCAGCTCTGCTTCGCCTGTACGAATGCTTCAACAACTACTTCGGTTTCCAACTCAGCTGCTGCATACTCAGCATAGGTCATAACGCCTTCGCTCTTTGCAAATACATCCACTACAGGTGCCTCGGTAGGCTCTGCGGTAGGCTCTGCAGTAGGTTCTGCGGTGGGCTCTGCAGTGGGTTCAGCAGTAGCTTCCACGCTGCTCTCTGTCTTAGAATCCTTGCTCTCGTCCTTTGATGTTTCTTCAGACTTACCACAGCCTGCAACAACCAGAGCAAGTGCCATTGTCATTAACAACACTCTAAATTTTTTCATATTTCCTCTCCTTCATTAGTGTCTCCACTATTTCCTGTTACTGTTTGAATCAAGCCACCTCATCGACAATTAATCCAAACAGTTTCATTATACATAAAATCCCAAATAAATCAATCTTTTTTCTTCTTAAGAAACTCTTTTAGTACATAAAGCCCCATTAATACCCATACTATACCCAGACTCCACAGCAAAATAACGGATTCCTTGGGCAATTTTCCAAGAATTCTTTTACCGTTACCATCTACCGTTATCTGGTCCAGATGCTTCGCCGACACCATATCGCTGTACAACTTCTCTATAAAAGCATCATCCACCACCTTTTTTCTGCGGATGGCCTTGGTGGTCTCCTCTATCATCTGACCGGCCGCATCACGTAAGGACGCCGAACCGTTAAACACCGGTGTCACAAAGGTATTATCCACATGGTCTAAAAGCAGCTGAGATGCCTGGATCTTGATATCATAGTACTTATTGTTATCCTCTCCTCCACGGGACATATAATCCTGATACTCCGCACTTTCCTGTGCCTTGGAGGTCACCGGCACATAGCCTTCCGTACCCGCATAAGCGATTTGCACCTCATTGGTCAAAAGATACTGAGTAAAGAGCCATGACGCCAACACTTCCTGGGGGTCCTCCTTATTAAACACACAGACGGAAGGTCCCTGAGAAATCATCTGCGGATGCTCCGGGTCGTATTGAGGAATAGGCTTCACCACAGTCTCAAACTCCACAAACTTATCCTCGCTTATATCGGACAACGGTGCATGACTTCCCATCCAGGTGGCACCTGCCGTGGAATCAATGGCAAAGATACATTGTCCCGCATTCAGGAAGTTGGCCGGATAGCTGGATATCTTGAAGGTGGAGAAAGCTCCCTTTTCCACATGTCCTGCGATTTCATAGAGCAATTCCTTGGTGGTATCATTGAATATCAGGATCTCACCCTTCTCATTGGAATAGCCCGCTTCCTTCTGTCGAAGCAGCTGTATCATCATATTGTCGGTGGACTTATAAATAAAGGGAATCATTACCTTCTGGCCATTCACCAGATAAGTTCCTTCACTATCCTTGGCTGTGGCCGCATCCGCCACCTCCCACACAAAGTCCCAGGTCAACTCCTCCGGAATGGTATAGCCCAGCTTTTCCACCAGGGTCTTATTAATGTAACAGGCCTCTGTGGAACGCATATAAGGCAGCGCATAATAATGGCCCTCTAAGAAACACTCATTCAAAAACTGGGGGATTATCTCCTCCTTAGTGGGCGCATCAAAGGCCACCTCACTACCACCCATTCCGTATTTCTTGTGCACCATCAGCTCGTCCAAATCCACCACACAATTCTGACCGCTAAGGTAAGTGGCAATATGGTCCGGATATGTAATACACACATTAGGTGTGGTATTGGTGGCAATATTGGTAATTACATCATTATAAATACGTCCATAATCCGTATAAAGTCGCAAATTTATCTTGATATTGGGATATATCTTTTGAAAATCCTCGATGGCTTTCTGATAAATATCTGTCTGCGCTTTATTGGTATCGTTTTTCGCCCAGAAGGTAATCTCATACTCTCTTTGGGTATCAAATTCCTCCGGTATTACATAGGCACTTTTCTCTACAGAGCCGTGACAGGCTGTACATAGGATAGTTGCCAGTCCGGCCACGAAAAGTGTCGAAAGCTTTTTTAATCTTCTCATCATCCCTTGGTACCTCCTCTGGACACACCCTCCATAATCTTCTTGTGGAAGATTAAAAACAGTACTATAAGGGGTATGGAAATCACCACCACTGCCGCCATCATGGCAGGGATATTTTCACGTCCGAAACCATTCTCACGAATCTCCTGGATACCGTTGGATACCAAGAAATAAGCCTGATCATCGGTAATGAGTCTGGGCCACACATAAGAATTCCAGCACTCAATCACCTTCAAAATGGTCACTGTTACAATGGTAGGCTTACAAATAGGAATCATCACCTTCCACAGGTACTTAAAATCCGAGGTACCGTCCACCTTTGCCGCATAGTAAAGCTGGTCCGGAATCTGGGCAAAATTCTCCCGAAGCAGATAAATATAGAACACACTGGTCACTGACGGCAATATCAGACCCATAAAGGTATTGCGCAGTTCCAGATTGGTAATGGTCACAAAATTGGTGATAATAACCAGTTCATTGGGAATCATCATGAGGGACAAAAACAGGGTAAATAACATGTCCTTCCCACGAAACTCCAGTCTGGCAAAAGCAAAGGCTGCCAATATGGTCACCACCAACATGATTGCTGTGGTAGCCACCGTAAAAATTAGTGTATTCAACAGATATCCCGCCAAGGGTACTGTGGTAAAAGCGTCCACATAATTCTCAAAGGTGGGCGACAGAGTGAAAAACTTGGGTATATACTCGGAACTGTACGCACTGTAGCTTTTCACCGAAGACAGTACCATCCAGTAAAAGGGAAACAGTACCACAAGCCCCCAAACGGTAAGCAGGGTATAAATCACCACATTTCTGGCACGCTGACGGTTCTTGGCGGACTTTTCTATTTTTTCATAAAGATTTTGGTTACTCATTCCTCCAGTCCCCTTTCTTATGCGTAATGTACATGCTTTTTACTTACCAGCAGATTGATACAGGTAATGGTCAGCACGATGGTAAACAGGATGATTGCCGCTGCAGACGCATAGGACGGATAACCGCCGCTGTTACCGTACAGCATATCATAAATATAGCCTACAATGGTATTCATCTGTGCTGCATTTAAATCCGTACCGAACAATGCCACTGCATCACTATAAGCCTTAAAAGCACCAATAAATCCGGTGATAATCAGATAAAACAGGGTGGGTGAAATCATTGGAATAGTAATCCTTGTAAAGATACGGAAACGGCTGGTTCCGTCCACCTTAGCTGCATTGTAATACTGCTCGTTCACGCTGGCCAAAGCACTGGTCAGTATGAGAATCTTAAAGGGTAGTACTACCCATACCGTATAAAAGCACAGCACAAACATCTTAGCCCAGTAGGGTCCACCGATGAAATCCACCGCTTCCCCACCGAAAAACTGAATCACCAGATTCACCAAACCATCCGAGTAGGGGGTCTGCTTAAACAAAATCATAAACACCAGCCCCACTGCCAGAGTATTGGTTACATAGGGCAGAAAATAAATGGTCTGGAACAAATCCCTAAGCTTCTGAATGGAGCTTAAGCCCACAGAAATAAGCAGTGCCAGTCCGGTAGAAATGGGCACCGTAAAAATAACCAATATAAAGGTATTCTTAATGGCCTGTAAAAAATACGGGTCATGCAGTACATAGGAATAATTGTAGCTTCCTACACCAAAGGAAGTCTGGGATGCAGAATTATAGCCTTCCTCAAAGGAATAAATCAGTACATCGATCAGAGGATATACCATAAACACACCCAGAAACAGTATGGCCGGCAATAGGTAGAGCCAGGCCTTTGCATCTTTTTTATCCATCATTGCTCTCCTATCTTAAAACCGAATTCGTTCTTCTGTTACTTTATCAAAAATATGTACCTTCTTGGGTTTCAATGTGAATCGCACCATTTCTGTGCCTACTTCTGCCATATTCTCAGAACTGATAATGGAGCGAATTTCCACATTTTCACACAGGTCATGCTTGGATACCACTGTAATGTCGCGGCCCATAACCTCCACTTCATCCAGCTTGCATACCAAAGGACCATTCTCATCCAACACAAAGCCTTCAGGGCGAATACCTATATACACTTGCCGGTCTTCCACGCCTTTCACATCCAGCACTGCCGCATCGCCGATGTACAGCCTCTCCGCCTTTACACAGCCCTGAAATACATTGATGGGCGGAGTACCTAAAAACTTCGCAACGAAGAGGTTCTTGGGGTCATCATACACCTCCTGGGGCTTTCCGGTCTGATGAATCACACCATCCTTCATCACAATAATCATATCCGAAATACTCATGGCCTCCTCCTGGTCATGAGTTACAAAAATCGTAGTAATCTTAGTTTCTCTCTGGATTCGTCTGATTTCCTCCCTGGTCTGCAAACGTAAGCGGGCATCCAAATTGGACAAAGGCTCGTCCATCAGTAATATCTTGGGCATCTTCACCAAAGCTCTGGCGATAGCCACACGCTGCTGCTGACCACCGGAAAGCTCACTTGGCTTTCTCTCCATCAACTCGTCTATCTGCACCAATTTAGCCACTTCCAGCGCCTTCTCACACATAGCTTCCTTGGTCATCTTCTCTTCTCCCTTCAGATTCTGTAAAGGGAAAATAATATTCTGAAGCACCGTCAAGTGAGGATACAGGGCATAATTCTGAAACACCATACCCACCCCTCTGTTCTCCGCCGGCAGATTGGTCACTTCATCCTCTCCGAAGAAAATCTTGCCCCTGGTAGGCTTCTGCAAGCCGCAAAGCAGATTCAAAGCGGTACTCTTTCCGCAACCGGAGGGACCCAGCAAACCAATCAGCTTACCATCCGGTATCTCTATGGTAAAATCATTCACCGCAATCACATCCTCTTTGGACTTCTTATTACGGCTGGGAAATATTTTCGTTAAGTTCTCTAATACGACTTTCATCATTTGCTCCTTTCGTATATCACTTTTCCGTAATCATTATATTCTTACCCTTGCTTTTTTTCAAGGTTATTTCACAAGTTCTCATGTAATTTCCCTTCACATCAAAACAGCACCTGATTTCTTTCGAAACCAAGTGCTGTTACTATTATCTTATTTTTTCCACTCTACAAAAGAGTAGCTGTCCAATATCTGAAAAAACTTGGCAAGTCTTTCATACAAAGGCTCTGCTTCTTCTCCGAAATGCTCCTTTACCGGCACACCAAGGGCTGTTATATCCTTATCTCCATCCAGCAGGGGCCATATAAAACTCCCCATTTTGTCCAAATGTACATAGGATACTTTGGGTTTCTTAAAAAGCTTCTGAGCCACTCTGTTAAAGATTCCTGTATTTTCAATTTCCAGTGTTACCAAGCCTTCCTCATCCGTGGACCATTTGATTCGCTCCGGCCGCATGGGAATTCGTTCCAGATAATTTTCAGATTGTTTCTTTGTCTTCTTCATAGATGATTACTTTCTCTTTTTCCAAATGGAAAACTTAAGCAATGATACAATAATCAGTGCAAATAGTACCAAGCTACCGATATTGCTTACTGCAGCAGGCATATTCAGGACCTTAGACAGATCAATCACCTGATCCAGACCAAAGATTGCAAATAATGCTAACAGGATACCTACCAGACCTTCACCTGCAATCATGCCGGAACAGAATAGAATACCATCACTGGTAATCTGCTTCTTCTCTTCCTCGTTCTTCTTCATCTTATCAAATGCCAAACGTACCAGACCACCCACCATAATACAAGCGTTCAGCTGTACCGGCAGATATACACCGATAGCAAAAGGAAGTACCGGAATACCTAAAATCTCAACTACAATTGCAATAAATACACCGATGAATACCAGACCCCAAGGCAGGTTATTTTCCATAACACCTTCGATAATCATCTTCATCAGAGTTGCCTGAGGTGCTCCCAGTTCCTTAGAACCAAAGCCCCAAGCGGAATCCAACAGATATAAAGTAGCACCGATAGCAAGTGCAGATGCAATAACACCTACGATTTCACCAATCTGCTGCTTCTTAGGTGTAGACCCCAATAAATAACCGGTCTTTAAATCCTGTGAAGTATCACCGGAAATCGCTGCAACGATACAAATAATAGAACCGATGGCAATGGCCCCCTGCATACCAGGAGCACCGGTATCACCGGTCAGCTTCAGAATCACAGTAGCAATCAATAGTGTGGCAATGGCCATACCGGATACCGGGTTGTTACTACTTCCTACCAAACCAACCATACGGGAGGATACGGTAGCAAAGAAGAATCCAAAGACAACTACGATAATCGCACCTACTAAAGATACGGGGATCGCAGGTACCAACCATACCAAAAGAGTAAGCACTGCAATAGCGCCTAATACAATTCCCATAGGCATATCCTTAGCTGTACGGGAGGTATCAACCGTGCCGGAACCCTTCATACTCTTCAATGCATCCGCAAAGGTACGTACAATCAAAGGCAGTGACTTAATCAAACTAATGATACCGCCTGCTGCTAATGCACCTGCACCGATGTAACGGATGTAGGAACCCCAAATACCGGATGCACCGTCTGCTGCAAAAATCTCCCCAATGGTTACGGTACCGGGATACAAAACAAGCTGCTCACCGAACAATACGATGATAGGAATCAATACCATCCAGCTAAGCAAACCGCCGGCAAACATATAAGAGGAAATACGGGGACCACAGATATAACCTACACTCATTACCGCAGGATATATCTGAGTACCGATTTCGCCGTTGAAATTCTTTACTCTCAAAGAAACTTCACTGGGAACCACCTTTAAACCATCAATAACAAACTTGAAAAATGCTGCAAAGCCCATACCTGCAAATACGGTAGTTGCATTAGCACCACCCTCTTCACCTGCCAAAAGTACCTCTGCACAAGCAGTTCCTTCCGGATAAGGCAGGATACCATGTTCCTTTACAATCAATGCATTTCTCAAAGGCACCATAAAGAATACACCAAGCAGACCGCCCAATAAAGCAATCAATGTAATCTCTACAACACTTGGCTTGTCCATCTTGCCTTCAGCAGCCCACAAAAACAATGCGGGTAATGTAAAAATCGCACCTGCCGCCAAAGATTCACCTGCGGAACCTACGGTCTGTACAATATTACTTTCCAAAATGGAATTCTTTCGCATAATCACGCGAATCACACCCATTGCAATAACTGCAGCCGGAATGGATGCGGAAACAGTCATACCTACTCTCAGTCCCAAGTAAGCATTGGCTGCACCAAATACTACCGCCAAAATAATACCCATAAAGATAGATGTAAATGTAATCTCAGGGGTGATCTTATCCGCGGGAATATAAGGCTTAAATTCTTTCTTCTCGTTCATAAACCTTCTCCTTAGATTATATATTCATACCCACTATTCTACCCAAAAATACGTTTTCTTGCAAGCCTTTTCCACAGTTTCTTAAAATTTGGCAAAGAAATCTTTGCCGGCATGTTTTGGCGTCAACACATATATCGTTTTCCCACTATTCCATTACCTCTTTAAAAAACGCCACCATTTCCCCATTGGCCTCTTTACCGAATTCATTTCTCATGTCCACATGGAATACATGGTAGGTCCGTTCATTGCCATAAATCTTATACTCACTCCTTACGCCCTTGCTTCTTAAAAGTTCGGCCATGGGCTGACACTCTTCCTTCAGGTAATCTCCGGTAGCACTGAACAAATATGCCGGCGGATAATCTGCGGTTATATAGTCCAAAACATTCAATTTTTCACCATATTTCCGGATATCCTTGCCCATATAATCTCTCATCACACCCTTACCGGCGGCTTCCATTGCCCTTTTCTTAAGGTCATAGGTACCACAGCAAAGGCCCAGTGCCTTCAAAGTGAATTTGGGCACTTCCATCTCCATGACGGAAGCATATTCCTTATTGGAATACAGGGCTCCATACTGGGAAGCAATCTGCGCCCCCGCGGAGTCCCCCACCAGAAATACCTTCTGCATGTCCACCGGATACTCCTTCAGATGTTCTAAAAGCCAGCCTATGACAGCATTTAAATCTACCAAGGGTGCAGGGAACTTATATTTGGGTGCAAGCCTGTAATTAAAATTAACCACTGAAAAGCCCATCTGTGCCAGACTGGCAGCATAGAACTGATAAACTTCCTTGCTGCCATACACATAGCCGCCACCATGTACACTGATAATAACCGGAAGACGCTCTCCCGCTTCTTTCTTCGGCCAGCAGATATCAAGAGTATGATATTTCTTATTCTCGCCATACCGTATATCCCTTACATATTCAATATCCTTTGGTATTTCCAAACCTTCATCCCGCTTCTTATCAGCCTTGGTACACATTTTGCAGAAATAATAAGCCGCAAGTGACATGATGTGCCTCCTTAAGTATACTATCTTTTCCTGTTTTGTATCATTTGTTCATAAGTAATCTCATACTTCAATGCAATATTCTTTGCGTAAGATTTTAGCTCAGGCTTACTTCTTTTCAGTCGGAAGGTATTCACATTGTCTTTGATCTCCATGACGATACTGATAACATCACTCTCGCCTTCCCACTCATTCATCTCGTCTATGACCAATGCCAGCTCGTGAATATGGGTATTAAAAATCACTGCCGTTCCCAGTTCCTTTAATACTCGAAGCAAATCCATGGATAAGTACAATCCGTCCGCCGCACTGGTGGTGGAATAGGTCTCATTAAAAAGAATCAGGGTTCTGTTATCCGCTTTCGTCACCATATCCCGTATACGTACCGCTTCTTCTCCCAAACGCCCGTAATTGATGGTCAAATTCTCATCTATGGGAAAATGCGTCAACACATTGGTAAAGGGGCATCCCACACAGCCGGAGGCTGTTACAAAGGAACCTATGGCAGCCATCACGGATATAATACCCAAGGCTTGTTCAATTATGGTTTTTCCCCCACGGTTAGGCCCTGTTAAAATATATAAATTTTCCTTGGGAGTAAATCTAAAATCATTCTTTACAATATTCTTTTCCTTGGCAAAGAATAATCTGACATTGTACAAATCTTTGATTTCAAAGTCCCCTGTTCTTTCTGTTAGTTCAGGCATGCAAATCTCATACCCTTCCCGTCTAAGCCTCTGTCCGAATTTTGCCATCGCCAAATAAAAGGTAAGTCCTTCATACATTTCCGTAACAGGCACCTCATCCATTTTAACATATTTCAACATAATTTGGCGAATTTTTGTAAAATGCTTTTTCAAATGTTTTTCAATGTGAGGAGTCATAGTTGCCAAAAGCGGGTCAATCACCCGCGTATTCACCATAGGACCACCCGGTGAATTGGTGGCAGCTCCTGTATTTATTACATTATGCATGGAAGCCGCAAACTCCGCCAATTTGTATTTTGAGCGTAAGCGATGGGGAACGAATTCGATAGCGGTAACCTGTTCGATATTCAGATCCGGGGTAAAGTTTACTGCCACCATAGCTCCTCGCACATTGGACAACTCTTCCAACATAATCTGAATGTCTTCTTTTACCTGTGTGAAATGTTCGTCCAGGACGATTTTCTCCATTTGTTCCAAAACTCTCTTTAAGCCAACAGATGCCGGCTTATGCTTCTTCAGACAATTCACCATATTTTCCGCCACATTCACATACACGGAAAGCTCTCTTAGCTTTTCCAAAAGAACATATAAAGACTGGTCCTGATTCATCGCTGCATGCTTCATATCTGCATACTCTTTTAAAGCCTTTATTTGTTCCAGGACTTCCGCCAATTCATCAACAAGAACCTCATTCTCCATAAAATCCTTCAATATGGCCTGCCTGTATCTGATATCTTCCAAATCTGTAGGAATCTTAGTAAATATCCCACGTATAATTTTCTTTTCACTATTACCTCGGGCAATGCACTCCACAATCTCATCCAGTGCCAAATCTTTCACTGTTTCCAAATTTAATTCTACTACACTTTTGGTCGAATTTTTATCAAATAGGATATCCATCTAAACTTACCTCTTTCATTTTTCATCATCGAGCAGTACACATACTCTTTTCATCATATCTGCTTCTTTTGCAAACTTATATCACTTTTTTTAGTTTTGTGATATAATCTTTTCAAAATACAATGATTATTTCATACACTATAGAATGGAGAGTATATATGAAACAGGGGGAACGACTCATCAGCCATGATGAAATACAAAAACTTTTACACGACAATGCAGAAAAAGGCTTTATCCATACTACATATCAGGAAGAATCTCAGCGTTTTCATTATCTCATGAATGGTGATCAAAGAGCAATCGAAGATGCTGACCGGCTTCTCAACCCCAACCTACAAGGCAAGCTTTCCCAAGATCCGCTTCGCAATATCCTATATCTTTTTATCGTCAATACAGGAATTGCCACTCGCTATCTGATTGAAACCGGAATTCCTCAGGAAACCGTGTATTCCACAAGCGATTTGTATATCCAGAAGGCCGATCAGGCAAAAACAATTGAAGAAATCCTCAAATTAAACCACGAGGTCTGGACGGTTTTTGTGGAAATGGTCCGTACACACAAAAAAAAGAGCATGTACTCCAAGCACATTCTGTTTTGCTTAAACTACATCGACTCTCACTTTAACGAAAAAATATCTCTTGAATATGTAGCAGAACAAATCCATTTGAATCCATGCTATCTTGCCACAATATTCAAAAAAGAAACCGGTAAAACTTTTGCAGGATACGTGTTGGATATGCGCATACGTACTGCCATCTGTTTATTAACAAAAACCGATTATACCTATACCCAGATTGCTTACTCTCTGGCCTTCTGCTCCCAAAGTCATTTTACAAAGAGCTTTCGTAAATATACCGGCTACACGCCCAAACAGTATCGCATGAATTTCTACAATACAAATTTATCGGCAATGAACCCTATCATCAAATAACATGCAGACTGCCAACAGACCTAATCTGTTGGCAGCGTTTTTATGTAATATTATTTACTTAGACGAACATTCGCTACAATCTCCGCACTCACCACATGAATGTTCCACATGATTGTGCAGTAATTTATGTTCCTTGCCCTTTAACAAGCCGTCATACAGCATGGTAATAAAGGGATTCTCGGTGGAAAGCTTAATCTGGGAGGCCTTATCAATATTGTAGATACCTTCCATACGTGCCTTCTTGGTACGAGGACCGATAGGGGTGGGCTGACCGCCTCCGGTAATACAACCACGCTTACAAGCCATTACTTCCACAAAGTCATAATATGCTTCACCCGACTTAATCTTTTGCAATAATTCATCTGCAGAAGCCAGGCCGTTTACGACAGCAATCTTCACTTCTCTCTCACCAACCATAACAGAGGTTTCTTTGATACTTTCATCACCACGCATCCCCATGAAGCTGATGGTATCCAAATCTTCCGGACGGCTACTGTTTACAATTCTACGGATTACCGCTTCTGTTACACCACCGGTTACGCCAAAGATAGCGCCCGCACCGGATGCCAGACCGAAAGGCATATCTAAGGACTCGGAAGGTACCTGATTCAAATCAATACCAGCTTCGCGAATCATACGGTTTACTTCTACTGTGGTAAGTACATAATCCACATCCTGCTCACCGTCTGTAAAATGCTCAGGACGAACAATTTCATTCTTCTTTGCTGTACAAGGCATGATGGAAACCACGATGGTCTTTCTGGGGTCATCCTTGCGCATACGGCCGTCTTCTTTAAGTAGCGCACCAAACATCTGCTGAGGAGAACGACAGGTGGAAATATTCTTTCTGAATTCCGGATATTTATTTTCACAGAACTTCACCCAGCCGGGACAGCAAGAGGTAAACAGCGGTAAATTCTCGCCTCTTTCCAGTCTCTCCATAAACTCCTTGGACTCTTCAATAACAGTCAGGTCTGCTGCAAAATTGGTATCATAAATCTCTTCAAAGCCCATTCTTCGCAGTGCTGCTACCAGTTTACCCAGACAGTTCTCCCCCTTAGGGATACCGAATTCATCACCGATTGCCACACGTACTGCCGGTGCAATCTGTACTACTACTCTGTTATTCTTATCAGCCAATGCATTCCAAACTTCATGTACATTGGACTTAATGGTAATAGCACCGGTAGGACAAACCACACGACACTGACCGCAGCCAACACAATCCGTATGTGCCATTTTCTTATTAAAGGCAGGCATAACACGCATTTCTGAGCCACGATGTGCAAAGTTTAATACGCCAATACCCTGGATTTCTTCGCAGGTACGTACACAGTCACCGCAAAGAATACATTTATTTGGGTCAATCACAATACAATTGGAGGAATCATCAATCGGATACTGCTCCTTAGTATTCTGGAAACGAACGGAGTTGACACCCAGCTGCTGTGCCAAAGTCTGCAGTTCACAGCTTCCGTTCTTACGACAGGTGGTACAATCTCTGCAATGAGATGCCAACAGCAATTCCAAAATCATCTTTCTGTGGTGCTGTAACTTAGGAGTATTGGTATAAATCACCATGCCGTCCCTCGGTTCTTCTGAGCAGGAAGCCATCACTCTTCCTCTTTCATCCTCAACCACACACATACGGCATGCACCATAGGTCGAAAGCTCTGAATGATAACAGAATGTAGGCAAATCAATTCCTGCCTTACGGATAACAGTCAAAAGATTCTTCTCGTCATCAAATGGTACTTTTCTATTATTAACTGTAATATACTTCATCTTTATGTCCCCTAACTTTCTGCATGAATTGCGCCAAACGGGCATGCACTTTCACAAGCGCCACACTTAATACAAATGTCTGCATCAATGGTAAACGGCTCTCTGATCTGGCCTGAAATCGCACTAACCGGACAATTTCTTGCACACTTTGAACAACCCTTACATTTTTCAGGGTCAATCACAAACTTACGGAGAGCTGTACAGGTACCGGACTTACACTTCTTATCCACTACATGCTCCAGATACTCTTCACGGAACATTTTCAAGGTACTCATGACAGGAAGTGCTGCACTCTTGCCCAAACCGCACAATGCAGTATCAGTAATGGTGGTAGCCAATTCTTCCAGCATATCTAAATCTTCTACTTTACCGTTTCCTGCAACAATACGTTCCAGAATCTCCAGCATACGCTTGGTACCTTCACGACATGGTACACACTTACCACAGCTTTCATTCTGGGTAAAGTTCATAAAGAAACGAGCCACTTCAACCATACAGGTCTTGTCATCCATAACTACCAGACCGCCGGAACCAATCATGGCACCCAACTTCTTTAAGGAGTCAAAATCCAGGCTCACATCCAACTGAGGAGTCATCAGACATCCGCCGGAAGGTCCGCCAATCTGAACCGCCTTAAACTCGCCATCACCCTTGATACCGCCGCCGATATCAAAAATAACCTCACGCAAAGTAGTACCCATAGGCACTTCAATCAAACCGGTATTCTTTACACTACCGGTAATGGCAAATGCCTTGGTACCGGGGCTGCTTTCTACACCGATGCCCTTATACCACTGTGCGCCGTTCAAAATAATCATAGGAACATTCGCATAAGTCTCCACGTTATTTAATACAGTAGGCTTCTCGAACAAACCTTTTTCTACGGTACGGGGAGGCTTTACTCGGGGCATACCTCTATTGCCTTCGATGGAGGCAGTCAACGCACTACCTTCGCCACATACGAAAGCTCCTGCACCTCTGTTAATATGTAAATGAAAGCTGAAATCCGTTCCTAAGATATTATCACCTAACAAACCTACTTCTTCCGCATCCCGAATCGCCTTCTTCAAACGACTGATAGCCAAAGGATACTCTGCACGCACATAGATATAACCTTCCTGTGCACCCACCGCATATGCCGCAATCATCATACCTTCAATCATCTTATGAGGGTCACCCTCCATAATACTTCTGTCCATGAATGCGCCCGGGTCACCTTCATCACCGTTACATACTACATAACGGATCTTTTCTTCCTGTCTGGCTACCTGTTTCCACTTATATCCGGCCTGGAAGCCTCCGCCTCCACGGCCACGCAGATTGGATTCCATGACCACATCAACCACCTCTGCAGGAGTCATCTCAAACAAAGCCTTTGCAAATGCCTGATATCCATCATTGGCCAAAGACTCACCAATATGCTCTGCGTCGATACGTCCACAGTTTTCCAAAACCAGACGGGTTTGTTTTTTGTAAAAAGGAATCTCTTCCTGCTTAGGATATTCCACACCATTCTGCTTATAAATCAGACGGTCTACGATTTCACCATTCTTGATGGTCTTTTCAAAGATTTCCTCACAGTCCTCCAATTTCACCTTTGTATACAATACACCCAAAGGCTCAATTCTCATCAAAGGGCCCATCTCACAGAAGCCATGGCAACCACTCTTCTTTACCTCCATTGGGCCGTCGCCGTGAGCAATTTCCGGCCCAAAATGTACTTCTACATCAGGGTTTTCACCAATAAGAGTCTTGATTTTCTCATAAATCTCACCGGAACCACTGGCAAGACAGCCTGTACCTGCACAAATCAATACTCTGCATTTGCTATTATCAATACGCTCCTTATTTTCATCGCGGAGCTGGTTTAACATTTCTTTATTTTCAATTCTTTCCATATGTTCCTCCATTCCGTCGATTAAATCTCTACTTTACCTTCGCGTAAGTCACGAATCAGTTCTGAAGCTGCATCCGGAGTCATGGACGGAAACACTTTATCATTTACGGTAAGTACCGGTGCCAATCCGCAGGCTCCCAGACAAGATACTGTTTCTAAAGTAAAAAGCATATCATCTGTCGTCACTTTAGACTTTGATAAACCCAAATCCGAATACAAACGTTCTAAAATGGTGGTAGACTTTCTTACATGACATGCGGTACCATCACACACCTTAATCACATATTTCCCCTTGGGTTCA
The DNA here is from genome assembly GCA_017520425.1 of Lachnospiraceae bacterium. GTDB lineage: Bacteria > Bacillota > Clostridia > Lachnospirales > Lachnospiraceae > Acetatifactor. Next base: position 182,371 of record JAFXFO010000031.1, read on the forward strand.
AATGAGAAATTCTCATAAAAAGTAGCAACGCTGTAGGCTTTACTCTCCGTAATGCCAATCTGCTTTGCTACATACACCAAAAGCTCCGCCGGCAAATAGCGGTACTCACTCTGAATATCCTGAATAATCGGAATCAGAGACGCCGGCTTTGCACCATATTCTGCTATGATTTCATCTGTTTTTTCATAATAGCTTTTATCCAGCATGGTAATCTCCTTTGTTGTTTTTCTAAATTACGGCACCTTAAATTATATGTCAGATTTATCCATTCGTCAATGTGACAAGCCCCTTTTTACGAAGCAATCTACTATTTAAATATCAAACAAACTCATCTGCTCATATCCCTTATCCTGAGGAAACTCATTCATGTATGCAAACACTTTATCCGGCGTACACATTATGTTATGTTCTTTGCAAGTATCCTGCAAGTACCGATACAGTGCCCTTCCGTTTGGGCTCCCCAGTTCATAGGCATATCCATAGGTTCTTTGATAACGCTCCTTTAGTCCGGGAAAGTGCTCATCCAGCTTCCGGTAGAAATATTCCCTGTTGCCGTTTCGTAGCGTCATTCCGATTCCAAAGCATATGATTCCTTTTACTTTCGCTTGGATGCAATAGTCCAGAAGCCCCTCCAGGTTTTCCTTGGTATCGTTGATAAAAGGCAAAATCGGATCCATCCAAACCACCGTAGGAATTCCCTCTTCCTTCATGGCCATTAACATTTCAAATCGTTTTTTCGTAGTACAAACATTGGGTTCTAATATTTTGCACAACTCCTCATCATATGTGGTAAATGTGGTCTGCACCACTGCTTTTGCCTTTTGATTGATCTTACGAAGCAAAGATAAATCTCTTAAAATACGGTCCGATTTGGTCTGAACCGCCACGCCAAAGCCATATCGTTCGATTACTTCGAGGCACTGCTTCATCAGCTCCAGCTTTTCCTCACAGTGCATATAGGGGTCCGACATACTGCCGGTCCCTATCATACATTTCTTCCGTTTGGATTGCAAAGCCTTCTCCAACAGGACCACACAGTTCTGCTTCACCTCAATATCCTCGAAATCATGATTCATCTGATAACAATCACTCCTGCTGTCACAGTAAATACAGCCATGAGTACAACCACGATATATATTCATACCATTCTTTGCAGATAAAATCCCTTTCGCGTCTACAAAATGCATACCGGACTTCCTTTCGTAAATTACTATAGCCACTAAAAAGATTATAATCTTTTCAGTGGCTATGTGCAAATGTTAAATCTTATACACTTTCCTTACGAATATCTTCCAGTATATTCTCACTATTCTCATTATTATGGGTAATGATGGATACCCATCCCAAAGCCACTGCTGCAATGGCGATAGCCAGGAAATATGCCCCTAAAGGATTTCCTAAATCCACCCGGACTGCGCCGGTTGATTGAAATAAGTTCCGCCTCTTCTGAGGATAGCTTTCATTTTCGCCAGAAGCCCCTGCCTTGCGTCTCACTACTTACAAGTCCGTGCACAACCGCCAGATACTTCGTATCCGTCGGTTGTACAGCTTTCGCCGTATGTTGGTACATAATACGTCCAAGCCGCTTCGAAAAAGCTTCGCTTTTCCTCAGTGTTTGGCTTTCGCCAAATTGTCCACTCGTAAAAAAGAGACTCATACAAGTAAACTTGTATCGCCTCTTTTTACTCCTGTCCAGCTTGGACTCAATGCTCCAGCATATTTTCAATAAAAATTTGAATGTGTCAAGTAAGGGACAAAATAGATTTCGCAGCCTTGTTACTATTTCAGTAATCCTCCATGAAAATAACACTCATATGTGCACCGTATGCGCTGCGTGCTTCTGTAACTTTCATTTTTTTCACATCCTTTTGCTTAAATACAAGACACCTCCGTGTATCTAAATAATATATCAGCAAATATGCGAAGATTTTAAAGAACCCAAATGACTAATCGCACATATTCCTGATTACTTCTATCAACAACAAGGGCATAAACGGTTTTGTTATGAAATCATCACACCCTAATTCCTTGAATTCAGAGCTTGCCGTAAGTTCTTTATCTGCAGTCATTAAAGCAACCGCAATCTGATGCTTCATACGGATTTGTTTTAATGTCTCCAGCCCATCCATCTCAGGCATAATTACATCAAGTAATATCAAGTCAATCTCCGTTTCCTCTAAAATCTGTAACGCTTCTTTTCCTCCGGAAGCACCAATGATTTCAAAGCGCGGCTCATCACGCAGTATATTTCGTACAAACTTAACATTCATCGGTTCATCATCAACAACAAGTATCTTTCTGCCCGACAAATCACTTTGCTGTAGCTTATATTCTTTATCTTCATCAATCATCTGAAGCATAACATCTGCAATCGCCGGATCAAACTGCGTTCCCCTGCCTCTGATAATCTCATTACGCACAGTTTCCTGCGGAAGTGCTTTACGATAACTACGGTTACTCGCCATAGCATCATAAGAATCTGCCACACAAAGAATTCTTGCAATTTCAGGTATATTTTCGCCTGCCAAACCATGCGGATATCCTTTTCCGTCATATCTTTCATGATGATATTTGGTACCAAGTGCAATCTTTTCACTGCCGGAAATCCATTTCAGGATATGATACCCAGTATCCGGGTGAATCTTAATGATATCAAATTCCTGTTCCGTTAATTTGCCCGGTTTATTTATGATATCTTCCGGTACACGGATTTTACCGACATCATGTAACAAACCTGCTCGATATATTTCTTCCTGTTCTTCTTTACTTTTACCCATTTTAGCCGCTATCATTGCCGCATACTCTGCAACACGTTTGGAATGTCCGCTTGTATATCTGTCTTTAGCATCAACCGCTTCACTGAGCGCAGTAACAGTTTGCACAAACAACTCTTTTGTTTTATTTTGCTGTAAAACCAACTCTTCTGTCTTATTCTTAACTTTTTCATCCAGTTCTACCCGAAGAATTTCAAGTTCATTTTTACGCATAAACAAATTAACCATCGAAACAACATTTACAATGGCAAAGAAAAATAATTCAAGACAAACAAGGATAAGATATGTAATAAAACCAGGTTGCTCCCACAATCGAATATCTCTTTTCAGTACAATTTCTTTTTCAGAAAGTACATTCTGCGCAAGACTGTCAAGAATCTGAAATTTAATGCGGTATTCTTTCTTTTCCGGCTTTACTATTTGAATCGGCTCAATTTCATTCCAATGATAAATCTTTCCGTTATCGTTATCGTTTTCGCCTTCAAGGAAAAACCTGACCTTCATGTCCACACAGGCATAATTTCTGACCGAAGCATGAATTTGTATTTTTTCTGCCCTTGCCGGTATGAGATAATCACCGGTATTCCCTTGTTGTATGCATTCTCCGTCTACTTCAACATAAGACAATCCGTATTTGATGTTTTGGTTTGCAGAAGCATCGGTTTCATTATCGTGAAACAATACACACCCAGAATTACTGCAAAGCAGTAACTCTCCCGCTTGTGTTCTATCGTTCCATGAATTTGCAGTCAACCCTACTCCAAGTCCTTCATTCACATCATAAAGTTCATACTGTGTAACCTTATTGGCGCATAAATCACCCAATTTAACCTTGTATACCCCTGCGCTGCAGGTTACATAAGCCATCTGACCTTCCACGATAATGTCATAATTATTGAAATACGGAAAAGAAGTAAGCTTTGTAATTTTATAATTCTCGCTCATATGACATAAAGAATTACTTGTCACAACTAAAAAACCATGTTCACAAGGAATCAGTCTTAATACTACTCCGGAAGAAAGTCCGTTTTCTTTTGTAAGTGTATTTGTTATCACACCATTTTCAATAACGTATATTCCGCTACCGTCACTTCCGGCAAGAAGAATACCGTCCCCTGCCTCAGCAAGTGTCAGTATCTGGGTATTCTGCATACCATCATCCGCATTCAATACATTAACAACCTTACCGCCCTTTATATAGTTAATACCATCGGCAGTGCCGGCAACAATTGTTTCATCATTTAATTCCGTAATACATCGAAATCTGTCACTGGATGTATTCTGTGTCAGCACATCATAAAGATGAAAATCATTTTCTTTATTATAACAAAGCAATCCTTTATAAGTGCAAATCCACAAATTTTCATGTGAATCAATAAACAGAGAACGTATTCTTATGCCCTCAAGACGTTTTGTAATCTCATTATTAACCTGCTGCAAAGAATTTTGATTTAAAATAACCAAACCGTTATCCGTACCAAAATAATAATCTCCCGCATAAACTACCGATGCATTAACAACACGTGCCTCCTGTCCGGCTCGTTCAAAAACATTAACAAAATTACTTTGCGACAATTTGATTACACCATAATGAGATGATGCGCCCCAGATATTTCCCTGATAATCTTCATAGATACAGCTGATAAATTCATCAAACCCGTCACATTTAATGATTTGAAAAACACCATTTGCATCAAAATAACCGGATTTCGGTGACGCTGCAACCCAAACCCGTCCATTGCGGTCTTCAAATATACTTGCAACAGAATCAGCAGTCAGATTCATTACTTTATTAAGCTTTATACCATTTTCCGAAACATCCAGCATCAAAACTTCGCCTTCATCGGTTCCGGCCAAAAGCCCCTTGGAAGAAACCGCAATACACTGACAAAAACACTGTTTAGCAATCTCATCTTCCAAAGAATAAATTTTACGTTCTGTAATCAGATACAATTTGCCGTTATTATCAATCGCAATTAATAAATCCTTATACACCGCCATTTCTTTCACAAAAGAAATATCATAATCCAAGACTTCAATCCGGTCATCTGCACGGAATACACAAATTTTGTCACTCGTTCCTACATAGATATTTCCTTCGCCATCTTCTGCAAAGCAGCGTACGGAATCTGAAATCAACCCGTCTTCCTTGGTAAAATAAGCAAATGCGCCATTCTCATATCTTGCAATACCGGCATCATTTGTACCAATCCAGAGGCGGTTTTGACTGTCTCTCATCATATCAATAACACTGACAATACCGCCCTCTCTTATGAATTCAAATTCCTGACCGTTATACCGGTTTAACCCCGCATAACTTCCGACCCAGATATGACCATCCTCTGTCTCACAAATCGCATTCGCTTCCGAAGAAACCATGCCGTTTTTATTATCATATATCGTTTCAATATAGTTATCTCCAAATGAGGCAGAAGGTGCCGCTATAGTCTGTAAAGGAAAACCGATTAAAGTTGTCCCGATACACACAAGTAAAAGCACAGATACAACAGTCTTCACTTTATTGTCGTTTTTAAGAATTTTTTTAGCAAATAAAATAATATAAAATGCACTAATGATACAAATCTGTTTATCAACTAATTCAACAATAACCGCACCCGCATAAGCTGAAACAATATTTGAAATATCATACCAGCGTAACATATCAACAAGCGCATCGCCCCATTTATTTCCGCAATATCCTTCATATAAAACAAGATTAATCGGCGTTGAAATCATAACACATAAAATGCCAAGCCAGAAACTAACCAGCATCGCATGTAATAATTTTTGAAACAGATTCTTTTTTACAACAAAATAAAAACCTATTGCAAGACCGAATCCGGCCACAACATTAAGTAAGGAAAGATTATATAATCCCGTAATAAAACCTGCCAATAATACAGTAATGATTCCGCACCACAAACCGCCAAAATAAGTTGCAACACAAGTCCCTATCATATCTCCCCAAAATGGCATGTGAAGAACATAAGCCAAATAACAGCCAAGAAGGTTTATGATAACGCCAAATCCGACATAACATATTTTTCGATACGCATTTTTCATACTCTGCCTCTCTTCAAAAACACATCCCTAAAGCTTTGCTTTTTTGATTACTTCAATCATTTGTTTGTATGTTTTCATAAGCAAATCATGCTTGTCTACAATCAACTCCTCCTGTCCGCTTTGCGCAGCAAATTGTTGCATTTCGGCAAGTTCTCCTAAAGTTGTTAATCCAAGCATTCTTGCCAGACCTTTTAGCGAATGCACCTGAATAGTATACTCAGGCCAATTTTTACATTCAAACATTTCCGGAATTTTATCAATCAGTTTATTCTCAACAAATTCATTCAACATCTCAATATAAAACGCTTCATTACCGGCACAATGATTCATTGCCGAATCAATATCAATATCCGGAATATTAAGTTTTAAATATTCCAAATCGCTTACATGCTGTTCCATTATATCTTTTTGTTCCTTTTCCTCTATTTTCAATTTCACTTTGGGCAAAAAAGTTGTTAAGATTTCTTCTAATTCATGAACAAGCACCGGTTTTGATAAATAACCGGAAAAACCATCCTCCAAATACTTTTTTTCCATCCCTACAATTGCATTTGCGGTAAGCATAATTACAGGAACGTCATAATTCAGATTCTGTTTATCCTTTTGCATTAATTTAAATGTTTCAATTCCGTCAAGCTCAGGCATCATATGGTCTAAAAATATCAAATCATATTTTTCCTGTTTTATTTTTTCAAGACATGCCGCACCGCTCATAACGGAATCCAATTGTATCTGATACTTTTTTAACAAATTTTTCAAAACAACCAGATTCATTTCAACATCATCAACTGCCAGAATCTTAACATTTTCTGCAATAAATTCGGCATGGGCGTTTTGATCATTTATACTGTTTCTGTGAGATTCCGGTTCAAATACTCCAATCGGCTCGAAAGACGTCATTTTCTGCGGAATCATTACAGTAAACGTAGAACCTTTTCCGTAGACACTATTAACCTTAATCGTGCCACCCATTAACTCAACCAGATTTTTGGTTACAAAAAGCCCAAGTCCGCTACCTTCGATATTCTGATTCCTTTTCAGTTCCAAACGTTCGAATTTATCAAACAACTTGTCCATATCTTCCGGTTTAATTCCGATTCCGGTATCTGTGATTTCGATTGTAAGAAATACTCCATCTCCGGATCTCGGTGCAAAAACAGCCATAGTAATTCCGCCTTTATGCGTATATTTTACCGTATTTGTCAGAAGATTCATTAATATCTGACCGATTCTCAAAGAATCTCCCCATAAATAACGCGGGACATCTTCATCACACTTTACTATAAATGAAAGATTTTTGCTCTTTACACGATTATTTATCATATCAAAGGCATCTGTCAGTAAAACAGCGACATCATATTGTTCTTCCACAACTTCCATTTTACCGGCTTCAATTTTGGAAATATCCAAAACATCATTAACAATAGAAAGCAATGCTTTGGATGACGCAGTAACCGTTGATGCATAATTAATAATATTCTCATCTTTACTTTCTCTGATAATCATTTCATTCATTCCCATAATTGCATTAATTGGGGTCCTGATTTCATGAGACATCTGTGAAATGAATAACGATTTCGCACGATTCGCAGTTTTTGCTTCAAGACATTTTGCGTAAACCACTTTGGACATATCATCAATGCTCTGCTCTTTTTCGATATATTCCTGTTCTTTTAACTGAACAATTTTCATGAAATACTTCAGGAAAAAACAGATGAAAATATATACGAAACAGAAAATCACAAATGTTTTACGCCCAAACTGTATATCAATTCCGGGGAATCCTAATATAGTTGTTACAGATAAAATCAATATAAAGCCAACTATTTGCCAATTGAATAAACGATGATTCTTGAAAATAAGCGTAAAAACAACAGGCAATAACAAAAACAGGAAATATACTTCTACTTCCTGAAACCAAATGCCCATTCCTAATGATAAGAGATACAGAATCGTTGTAAAAATAATATATATTATAGTTTTCTTTGTACTCATTTTATTATTCATGCAGCATTACCCCCTTTGGGATGACAAAAGGCAATGCATTCGGAACAATTTCAACAGTCCATTCTCTTACGCCTCTTACAATCTCACCATCCTGATTCACAGCAATTTCTGCTCCGTCCGCTCTTCTGATACATACTTTTTTGGTCATGGAAACCTCTGAAATCGCATCTAATTTAGCGAAATTGGAATGAATCGCATTAAGCATCATTTTCAAACGTCCAAAACCTCTTTTCGGGAATAATACTCTCAAACATCCGATTCCGTCTTTCACATTTACCTGTTCGACAAAATGCAGATTTCCGCCATACACAATTCCGTTCCCGAAAACAACTTCCGTACACTTTCCATGATATACGCCATTATCATGTTCAATAATATATTCTCCCGTATCCGAGCCAAGCATTGAAAAAATAACCCCCACATTATACGGGAGATTTTCATTTACAATCTGTAAATAATTGACTCTGTTAATGATATCCACAGTTTTAGAATCCACACCGAAAGAAAGTGTATTTAGCATAACGCCATTATTGCTTTTTAAATAATCTATTTTTACGGCCTCGCCTTCAATCAACGAACGAATATCCGTAAAAGCAGGCATATCTTTACCAAATATTTTCATGAAATCATTCGTAATTCCACACGGATAAAAAGCGATTTCCATATCATCAAACCGCTCAAATCCATTCAGCATGTTTCGAAAGGTTCCCGAACCGCCACAACAGTAAAATCTGAGTTTTTCATCATCAAAAATTTGTCTTATCTGTCTGACAAGTTCTGCCTCTTCACCTGCTTTTCTTGTATTAAAAACATAATAATCAAAATCAGGAATCTGCGATAATTGCCGTCTTAATTCCGTTGCAAAGTTTTTTTTCCCTGCATGCGAATTAATCACAAAAATATGCTTCATCTAAAACCTCCCTTGAATTGTGTTTACATTTGTCTCCTTTTATTTTATCATATCGTCTCTTTCTTTTCAATGTTTCCTTTTACTGACTATTTGATTTGTACAAAAATGTAATTAGACAATTATGCAAATTATCAGATTTATTTTTTTTAATCATAGAATCTGCTGTTAATCGCATAATTTTTAACGACATAGGTATTTACTTTGAAACCAAGAAAAAAAAGACTTCATGAAATGAAAGTAACCTTTCCAGAAGTCTTTTCATATTATCACTGCATACTTTAGTGTTCTAACATGTTCTCTATAAAAATTGCATATCCTTTTGTGGGATCATTTACCAAAACATGTGTCACCGCCCCAATAATCTTTCCATCCTGAATGATGGGTGAGCCGCTCATTCCTTGCACAATTCCGCCGGTCTTTTCCATCAGTTCCAGGTCGGTCACTTGCAATTCAATCCCTCTGTTTACATTATCGTGATCCATCTTGATATTTGTAATCTCCACAGAATAATATTGTGGTTCCTCCTCCAAGGTGCAATAAATCTGTGCTGGTCCTTTCTTTATCTCCTGTTTAAGACCTATGGGTAAGGGTTGCTCCTTGCACAACTTCATTACTTCCTCATTACACACGCCAAATATTCCTTCTTTTCCATTGTAATCAATATCACCCAATATCCTGTCTTCATTGTAGATAATCATACCCGTCATTTCTCCGGGTTCCCCTACTTTTCCCTTTTTGATGGATACTATTTCGGTCCGATATAAGGTACCATCCTCCACTTCCATAAGCATGGAAGTGTCCACATCCGTAACGCCATGCCCCAAAGCACCGAATCTTCCTTCTGCATCCACATAAGTCAAGGTCCCTACGCCTTGCGCATTATCTCTGATCCAAACTCCTATTTTATACTCACCCGCACTATTCTTTTCCGGCTGTACGGATACCGTTTGTACCGTATCCTTCCTTTGTATTTTCAAATCTATCTCAGCACCGTCGCATGCTTCCACATCCTGTATAAAGGTATCTTTATCCGTAACCGCTTTACCGTTGCATTCCAATATATAGTCACCGGTTTTCAGAATGTATTTTGCCGGGCTGTAATGAATTCCCTGTTCTCCTTCAAATTCTCCCACACTTATCACCATAAGGCCGTTTGTCTCTACATATAATCCCACCGGAATTCCGGCCGGAATCAATTCCATATCTCCAATTACACAGATATCTACCTGCTTAAAAGGAAGATACCCGAAAAGCTTTATGTCCATAAGATAATCTCTGCTTTCCCACATCTGAAGCTCTATCTTCTCACTCAAATCAAGCTTTATTTCTTCCGGAAGATTGGATTGTCCCGGGTCACTCACCGCAACAATTTCGCCCGTCATGGGCAAGCCGAAATCCAGCACTTGTATTTCTCCGCTTTTAATTCGAAGCACGGAAGGCAAACTGTTATATAGCTGATAGTATTCAAAAACTCCCAACCCTAAACCGGCACAAAAAACCAATCCAATCAGACTGCGTCTCAATATCTTCATACGCTTTTTTCTACGTTTCCAATGCTCTAAAAGTACCGTTATTTCACGTCCGTCACATTCATTCATCACCATATTTTCTTTATCTGACATGATACACACTCCTTTCCATTACATCATCGCATGCATCAAAAAAACACATACCAACTCTTACGTTAGTATGTGTTCTTTTTCTTATTTTCATTAAATTTTCAAGCTTTTTGTTGCAATGCCTGATTACGCATTTCAGCGGCATTGGATATGGCAGCTTCGGTAATATTGTCACTTCCCAACAAACGGGCCAGTTCTTCCAATTGTTCCCTTTCACAAACCTGCCTGATATTGGTTAATGTGGTTCCATCCACCGCATTCTTTTCAATCAAAAAGTGCTGATCCGCCATAGCTGCAATTTGAGGCAAATGGGTAATACAGATTACCTGATGAACAGATGACACTACATTCAGCTGTTCTGCCACCTTCCAAGCGGTTTTACCACTGATTCCCGAATCAATTTCATCAAAAATCAAGGTGTCGATATCGTCCTTGGAAGCCAATACCGTCTTTATCGCCAGCATAATTCTGGACAATTCACCGCCGCTGGCCACCTGCATCAAAGGCTTTACCTTTTCTCCCGGATTGGTGGAAATCAGAAATTCCACATCATCAAAACCCTTTTCCGATGCATCCTTTCTTTCCATAGCAATCTCAAACTGTACGGATAAAAAGTTCAGATTTTCCAATGCTTTCTTCAGCAAATCTGTCAGATTCACGGCAGCTTTTCTTCTGATATCCGATAGTCTTTGGCATGCTGCTTCCAATATTTTTTCCTGATTTTTCAGCTTACTTTCAAGCTCTGCCATATAAGCATCATAATCATCCAGCTTTTGCAGACGTGCATGCTTATTTTCATAAGCATCCACTATATCTTCTATGGTATTACCGTATTTATCCTTCAATCGGTTGATTTCATTTAATCTTTCTTCGATATGATAAAAATCTTCCCCATCAAACTCTAAATCTGACAAGTATGAAGAAACCTGACGATTGTATTCCGACAACATATCCTCGATTTGTATCAACTGTTCCTGTAGGTCGGCTAATTCTTCATCATAATCACAAACACTATTTACATATCTGAGTGCTCGTCCCAAAGCATTGGAAGCACCGCTGTCACTTTCATTACCGGTGTAACGGTAGCTTTCGGACATAGCTTCTGAGATTTTCTTTCCGTTGGTCAGCTTGCGATACCTTGCTTCCAGTTCTTCGTCTTCTCCCACAACCAATCTGGCGCTTTCGATTTCTTGTACTTCAAACAGCAGTAAATCCTTTTCTCTTTGTTGTGCGGCAGAATCCAATTCTTCCGCCTGTATTAACTTGCGTAGCTCCACAAACTCACGATACGCCCCCTGCACCTCCCGGCATACCTCCTTTGCTTCTTCTCCCGCATAAGCATCCAGAATCTCTAAATGCTTCTTTTTATTTAACAAGGATTGATGCTCATGCTGACCATGAATATCAATCAAATATTCAGCAATCTCTTTGATTTGTTTGCTGTTGACGGTTTCCCCATTGACCTTGCTGATGCTTTTTCCTGCCTGGAGACGGCGGCTTATGGTAATGATTCCGTCCTCTATAGGGATATCAAACTCTTCCAGCTTGCTGTTTAAGCGTGCATCCTCTTCGCAGGAAAAGGTCAATTCCACCAATGCATTTTCCGCACCATCCCTCAACAACTCCTTATCAAATCTGGCTCCTAAAGCCAAATTCACCGAGCCCATCAAAATGGACTTACCTGCACCGGTTTCGCCTGTGAGTATGTTTAATCCTTTTCCAAACTCTACTTCCGTTTCTTCAATTAAAGCCAGATTTTTAACATGTAACCCAAGTAACATCGTTTTCTCCTTATCTGCCTTCTCCTTTAAGTTCTCCCAATTACTTATCCATCATTTTATGAATCTTATCCATCAGATTTCGAGTATCCTCTATGGTACGTACGGCTATCATGATGGTATCATCTCCCGCAATACATCCCACCACTTCCGTAAACTTAAGCGCATCTATAGCTGCAGCCACAGCCATGGCCATACCGGATACGGTACGGACTACCAAAATATTCTGCGCCATATCCATGGATACAAAACCATCCTTCAATACTCTGATAAAACGGTCCTCCATATGGGCATCTTCCTGTTTCAATACGCCGTATTTCTGCTTTCCGTTTCCTACAGGTACTTTGGTCAGCTTCAGTTCTCTGATATCTCTGGAAACCGTAGCCTGCGTTACCAAAAAGCCTGCATTCTTCAGATGACTGGCCAGTTCTTCCTGGGTCTCTATATCATATTTGGTGATAATATCCAAAATCTGATTGTGCCTGATTTTTTTCATATGTTCCCCCTATATTATATATCTCTCATCTTTTGATGTAAGACTTCCAAAAAATTCACCTGGTTAATATGTATAATTTCCGTTGTTTTTTCCGACTTCATGATTCTGATTCTGTCACCTGTGGTCATAATCACCGGATTGCCACCGTCAAAACTTGCCTCAAGACTTTGCGGCTGTCCTTCCCTTCCTGACAATACCTCTATCTCTACTACCTCCTCTGAAGAAAAAATAATACTTCGGGAATTCAAGGTATGAGCACATACGGGAGTTAACATGATTAGCTCTGCTTTTGGATCCACGATAGGACCTCCGGCAGATAAATTATAGCCTGTTGAACCGGTAGGTGTGGTAACAATCACGCCATCCGCATCATAATCCTTCAGGAACTGACCATTTACATAAATACGCAACTTATTTATCTGCAAAGAACCTCTTCTGGATATAACGATATCGTTTAATGCCCTCTCACTGGTCCTTACGCCCTCCGAGTCATAAACAACACCATTCAGCATCATACGGCTGACCATCTGATACTCTTCCGCAATCAGCATATCCAATGCGAAATCCATATTGGCAGGTTCTATCTCTGTCAAATATCCCAAGGTTCCCAAGTTAATACCAATCAGGGGGATGTCAACGTTCTTGGTATCCCTGGCCGCTTTCAGAATGGTACCGTCACCACCTAATACCAGCATACAGAAAGCATCCTCGGGAATCATCTCCGCAGGCATTACACTTCCGTCCGCACCTGTCACACAGGTATATTTCTGTCCCTTCTCAGTCAGATACTCTATCAGCTTTGCGGTTATTTCCCCATCCGGGTCCTTATGATAATTGGTATATATCAGAAAATGTTTCATCCTAATTGCCTTTCTTTATTCCGGCTTGTCCAGTTTCTCATGCGCCCGGTCAATCACTTCTCCAATCAGCTGATTCCACTCCGGCCCATAAGTCATACCGCTTTTCTGCTCTACGATTAATTGCAAAGCATCCTCAGCTTCTTTTTCGGTTAACCGAATCAGCTGTTCGCTCCGTTCGCCGTTCTTACGAATATGCATCAGATATTCAATATTGCCTTCCGGCCCTTTAATAGGCGAATACTCAAGGGAAAGCACATCAAATCCTATGCTGTCCGCATAGTCCAATATCTTACGCACCACCTCTTCATGTACAGAACGTTCTCTTACAACACCCTTCTTCCCCACTTTATCGCGTCCTGCTTCAAACTGAGGCTTGATTAGGCATACCATTTCACCGTTTTCCTTTAACAGGTTTCTGGCCGGTATCAAAATCTTGGTCAGGGAAATAAAGGACACATCTACACTGGCAAAATCCAGTGCATCCTCTATATCGGAAGGAACCATGTATCTGAAATTGGTTTTCTCCATACAAACAACCCGTTCATCATTTCGCAGCTTCCATGCCAACTGACCATGTCCCACATCCACGGAGTACACTTTTACGGCACCATTCTGAAGCATACAGTCCGTAAAACCACCGGTAGATGCACCGATATCCATGCAGACTTTGTCTTCCAGTACAATATTCCAGCTCTCCATAGCCTTTTCCAGCTTTAATCCGCCACGGCTCACATATTTCAGTTGGGAGCCTCTGACCTCCAACTGTATCTTTGACTCATCAAACATGGAGCCTGCCTTATCTTCCTTTTGTCCGTTCACATAAACATTGCCGGCCATTATAATGGCCTTTGCCTTTTCTCTGGAAGGGGCATGTCCCTGATTGACCAAAATAATATCTAAACGTTCCTTCATGTTAATCCTCTTGTACAAAACAGGTGCTCCCTACTTCATACTATCTAAAATACGCTTTACAATGCTCTCTGCATCCAAGCTGATTTCTTTTTTTAGTAGTTCCACATTACCATGCTCCACATAAGCATCCGGTATAGCGATATTGATACATTCTGCGTCCGCCGATGTTTTGTTCATAAAATCCAAAACCTTCTCACCATAGCCGCCGCATGCCACATTTTCTTCCATGGTTACAATCCATTTATGGGTTTTCGTCGCCTCTGACACAGCGTCCTCATCAATGGGCTTTACAAATCGGGCATTTATCAGACTTACATTCAGCCCCTTTGCCTTCAATAATTCATATACCTTTTCTGCGGTTTTTACCATGCTTCCAACTGCAAATATGGCAATATCCTTTTCCCTATAAATCCATTCTGACTTTCCGTATTCTACAGCTGTACGATATTCCTCCAGTCCGTCATAAGCTTCTCCCCTGGGATATCTTATGGCAATGGGTCCGTCGAAATCCACTGCAAACTTCATCATATCAGAAAGCTCCCATTTATTCTTCGGTGCACAAATACTCATATTCGGTATACTGGATAAATAAGACAAATCAAATATACCCTGATGGGTCTCACCATCGCTGCCTACCAAGCCGGCTCTGTCCACTGCAAATACTACCGGCAGATTCTGGATACATACATCATGCAAAATCTGATCATAGGCACGTTGCAAAAAGGATGAGTATATGGCTACAATAGGCTTTACTCCGCCGGCAGCCAATCCTGCCGCAAAGGTTACCGCATGTTCTTCCGCAATACCCACATCAAAGAATCGCTCCGGATACATATTGCGGAATCTTTTCAATCCCGTACCGTCCGGCATGGCAGCGGTAATTGCTACCACATTTTCATTGCGCTGTCCCAGCTTGCACATTACAGTAGAAAATACATCCGTGTAATTGGGCTTACTCTTTGCCTTTTTAGGCAAACCGGTTTCAATATCAAAGGGCTCTGCTCCGTGAAATCTGGCCGGATGTCTCTCAGCAGGTGCAAATCCTTTCCCCTTCTGGGTATTGACATGGACTACCACACCACCTTTTACACGCTTCGCCTCATTGATTACCTTTATCATAGCCTGAATATTGTGACCATCCACCGGTCCCAAATAAGTTAGGCCCATATCTTCAAAAAACATGCCCGGAATAACCAGCTGTTTAAAACTGTTCTTGGCTTTTCGGATACCGGAAACCACATTGTCTCCATGCTTCGTACCAAGCAAAGCATCATAAACATTCTTCTTTAATCCCTGATAGCTGTTTGCGGTACGAATCTTATTCAAATATTTGGACATACCGCCTACATTTTCAGAAATGGACATATTATTATCGTTCAATACAATAATAAAATTACTCTCTATTTTGGCTGCATTGTTCATGGCTTCATAAGCCATACCTCCTGTCAGGGAACCATCACCGATAACAGACACTACCGTATGGCTTTCTCCCTTGATATCCCTTGCTTTTACCAGGCCTAAACCTGCTGAAATAGAGGTGGAACTGTGGCCGGTATCAAAGGCATCGAAATTACTTTCCTTACGCTTAGGGAACCCACTCATTCCATGAAACTGACGCAAGTTCTCAAACCCATCCTTACGACCGGTTAACAGCTTATGTGTATAGGACTGATGTCCCACATCCCATATAATCTTATCATCCGGAAGATTCAATGCCAGATGCAATGCCATGGTCAATTCCACAGCACCAAGATTAGAGCCCAGATGACCACCGGTCACACTGATTTTCTCAATCAAAAACTGCCTTATCTCTTCTGCCAATGTATCATAATCATCCTTTTGGATATTCTTTATATCATTTGCTTCCTTAATCTGTTCCAAAAACATGTATTTTACCTCTTCACTGTTATTCTCTAACAGTTTACCCAAATATCTTATGTATTACTTATTTCTGTCAATCAACGAAACAATCAATTTTTTCAAAAATCCACTGTCACCGGCAAAGGATTCCAAAATTTCAACCGCTTCCCGGGAAAGTTTTTCCACCTGCAGCTTTGAATTCTCCAAACCGTTTAATGTAACATAGGTCTGCTTACCGTTCTTTTCATCACTTCCGATAGGCTTTCCCAAGTCCTCCATAGTACCGGTAATGTCCAATATATCATCCTGTATCTGGAATGCCACTCCGATATTATAAGCACATTTTTCAATGCGCTCTACTTCTCCCACACCGGCGCCTGCCAGTATAGCACCCGTCATCATAGCTGCCTGTATCAAGGCTGCTGTCTTATTCTCATGGATAAAAAGAAGCTGCTCCTTACTGATTTCCGACATCTTTTCTGCTTCAATATCAGCTGTCTGGCCGCCAATCATTCCATAGATTCCGGCTTTCCGTGCCATCACTTCCATGGCTTTTGCCAGACCCAGAAGCTGCTCTACCCTTAAGTGTTCCGGTTCATCCGTATGGATGGGCACTGCTTTCAGCATGGTTTCAAATGCAAAATTCAGCAAAGCATCTCCTGCCAATATGCCAAATGCCTCTCCGTATACCACATGTGTGGTCTTTCGACCTCTGCGGTACTCATCATCGTCCATGGCTGGCAAATCATCATGAACCAGGGAATAGGTATGAATCATTTCAATCGCTGCCATAAAGGGCTCTATCTCCTTACCCATTCCTCCAAAGAGCTCATAGGTTTCTTTCATCAGCATGGGGCGAAGTCTCTTACCGCCTGCCAGTACGCTATAATTCATAGCCTCCAAAACCACCTTCTGATAGCCTTCCTCCGGAGGCAAAAACTTCCCTATCACCTGTTCTATTTGAGCGACTTTTGCGTTTAATTCTTCCTGAAAACTCATCATAGTTCTTCCCTCTGTTAGTCCATTTCTGTCAGATTGCCGTCTGAAGCCAGCTTCAATACCTTCTTTTCCACTTTATCAATCTGGTCATTACAATCCTTCAAAAGCTTCATACCTTCGCTATATGCAACAAAGGCATCTTCCAATGCAATATCATCCTGCTCCAGTTTTTCAATGGTTTCTTCTATCTTTGCAAATGTTTCTTCAATCGTCATACTGCTCCTCCATGACACCGGTAATCGTCGCACTTAATCGTCCGTCCGACATTTGAATCTGTAATTCCTGCCCTATCTTGGCATTCTTCACAGAACGTATATTTCTGCCATCCTCGTCTATTACATAGGAAAATCCGCTTTGTAATTTCTGCAAAGGGGACAATCCCTTCATTTTCTCAATATAAATATCCAACCTATGGCGTTTTTCACGCAAAGAACGCTTCATTAATTCCTCCAAGCGTTCCTCCAAGGTCATCAAATAATTTTTCTTTTCACGAATCCGGTTCGCGGGACTCATATATTTCAATTGTAATTCATACTTTTTGACTCTTTCACGCTCTGCATCAAGGCGAGAATACATGCCCCTATACAAAACATTACGATAGTTCTCCAGAAGCTCAAAAAGATGCCGCACATCATAAACCGCCAGTTCCGCCGCCGCAGACGGAGTAGGTGCACGCAAATCGGATACAAAATCAATAATAGTAGTATCCGTTTCATGGCCTACCGCTGAAATAACCGGCACGGTACAATCAAAGACTGCCTGGGCTACCATTCGCTCATTAAAGGCCCACAAATCTTCTATGGAGCCGCCGCCGCGGCCCACAATCATCACATCCACGCCATAATGCTCCAAGGCCCGGATGCCCTTTACAATGCTCTCTGCAGCCTGTTCTCCCTGTACAATGGCAGGATACAGAATAATCTGTACGTAAGGATTTCTCCGGCGTGCAATCTGAATTATATCCCTGACTGCGGCTCCGGTATCTGCAGTAACCACCCCAAGGGTCTTGATAAATCTGGGAATGGGGTGCTTATATTCCTTGGCAAACATCCCTAATTCTTCCAGTTCCTGCTTCAACTTCTCATATCGCTCATACAGAGCACCGGCACCATCCAATGCTATCTGCTTCGCATACATCTGATACTTGCCGTCCCGTTCATACACATCCACTGTACCAAATACAATCACCTGCTGACCTTCTGCCATCTGAAACTTCAAACCGCTTCGGTTGCCGGCAAACATGACACAGTTCATGGTACCTTTACTATCCTTTAACGTAAAATAAATATGTCCAGAGGAATGATATTTGCAGTTGCTCACCTCTCCTTTTACGAAGAGGGACTGCAACATATAATCCTGCGTGAACATATTTTTAATGTAAGTATTCACTTGTGTAACGGTATATACACTTCGTGCCATTGTAACACTTCCTATTTTTTCACAAACTTAGCCAACACAGCATTCACAAATCCGCCGGATGCTGCCTGTCCGTATTTCTTTGAAATTTCAATGGCTTCATTAATGGCTACCGTCTCCGGTACATCATCATCATATAACATCTCGTATACGGCAATACGCAGAACCGTAAGTTCCACCTTACCCATTCTTTCCACATTCCAGCCTTCTGCCTTTTCGTTTAACATGGCATCTATCTGAGGCAGTTTCTCCTGAATGGATGCAAACCTGCTCTCAATGGCTTCCATTACTTTCTCAGTATACTCTACTTCATCATCCTGAAAGAACAGCTTCACCTGTTCCGGCATCTCATTCGGAGTATTAAACTCTACACGGAATAATAACTTAAACAGCTGCTCTCTTTGTTCATGTCTTCCCATTGTTCTCATCCTAAGTCTTATTTTACTCCGACGATACGGATATTTACATCTGTACAGCTCAAACCGGTCATATTTTCCACAGCTGTTTTTACCTTATCCTGAACCTTGGTACATGTGGCAGGAATATTAAAGCCGTACTCCATGGTAACTGCCAGATGAATGGTCACATTGCTCTCATTGATTATTACTTTAACACCCTTTGTCAGCTTCTTTACGCCAACCTTGCTCATAAGCTCGTTGGTAATATTGCCGGACAATGCATGCACACCCTTTACCTCAGTTGCTGCCAAGCTGGCAATCATAGCTACCACATCATCTGCAATCTGTACTTCGCCTCTGTTCTCGTCACTCTGCAGTATAACACTCTTCTTATCTATTTCTTTTTCCATTTCTGTTCCTCCCTTTTTCACCAGAATCAGTATTTGATTATCAGTATATCATATTTCCCTTATTTTGTCATCCAAAAAGTCATGGTTAACTGCTCTTCATTTTCCACATAGGATATACTGTCATACTCCTCATACAGATACTCAAAAATCTGCTGTTCGTCTACTAACTTGGCGTAAAATTCATCATACAATTCCTTCGAATCACATTTCAGTGTCACCATTTCCGAACCGGCATCATAGGCATCATAAAACACCTCATCCAGTTGGTCGGTGTCGTATTCGTAGAAATAATTGCCCTCACGGATATAATAATTATCCTCATCCGAATCACATACAGGCAAATCCACCACTTCCTTTATTTTGTGGGTTTTGGTAATCTGATCGGTGGTAATACACAAATAATCGTAATTGATTTGCGGTGTGGTTCCCGAAGCTGCACCATCCGTTTCCACACTGTAGGAAGCATCTCCCCAGGTGGTATCCAGATGATAATAATCTCCGTTGGATTTCACCACATTCCAGGAATGATATTCACCATCCCTTACCTGGCCGTAAACCATGGAACATTCCACATCCATTTGATTCAAAAGATACTGTGTAGCCTTGGCATAACCCTGACAAACGGAAACATCCCCTACCAAAACCGAGTAAATATTCTGATTATCCTCTGCCTCCATATCGTAATCCGTATGATAAATTACTGTTTCGTATACATACTTGATTTTTTCATAATCATCATCTGTTTCGGGAGCATAATAAAGAATATCCTCCGCCGCTTCCTGAATCTCTTCCATGCGGCTCAAACAGCTTTCCTTATCCAGAGTATACCGGGCTGTGATTTCTATCCCCACCGTCTTTTCGCCTCGGGTATATACCGTATACTCATAACCATCCACATAGAAATATTCCGGATGGTCTATCATAACCGCATTATATATCTTATCAACATTCTCCTCATCCAGTCCTTGCTTAAGCCCTTCCTCATCCAGTTTCAAAGGACCGTCATACCGGTATGCCAACAGAGTATTGATATCCTTGTACCAGAGCTTTTCTTTCTCGGACAGCTGCTTATAAGCATACTTACTATGCTTCTTTTCTTCAAAGCAGTCATCACTGTTCTCTTCAATCCATTCACAATCACGTGCACTTGAATCCACATCGTCCATTGTTAATGTCTCTTTGGCTGAATCCTCTCCCAAGCCAACCTTGTCCAACAATTCATCCACGGCCTCCGGTTTAGAACATCCGGACAACAGTAACAGCATGCAGCCAATCAGTAACAGAGTTCTGTTTCTTTTTATCATAACCTTGTCCGCTCCTTCTTCCTAATCTCTGCCGAATTCTGACAGCACCAAATCTTTGTTACGATCCAAAGTCATGCCGATACTCCAGGGATTTACAAACAGAAGCAAGGGATTACCCTTCATATCCTTTACTCTCTTCATATCGGAAGTACCTATAATCTTTGCAATATCAATATCCTTGTGGTTTTCAATCCATCTTATATGCTCATAGGGCAGGTTTTCCAGTCGAATTTCCACATTGTATTCATTTTCCAGACGATACTTTAGTACCTCAAACTGAAGCACACCAACCACACCTACGATGATTTCCTCCATACCCGTATTAAACTCCTGAAAAATCTGGATGGCACCTTCCTGGGCAATCTGTTCGATGCCCTTAATAAACTGTTTACGTTTCATGGTATCCACCTGACGTACTCTGGCAAAATGCTCCGGTGCGAAGGTGGGTATTCCTTCATAAGCAAACTTCGCCTTTGGCATACATACTGTATCTCCGATGGAGAAGATGCCCGGATCAAACACACCGATAATATCTCCCGCATAAGCTTCACTTAAAATCTTTCGTTCATCTGCCATAATCTGCTGGGGCTGTGACAAACGCATTACTTTATTGCCCTGTACGTGACGCACCTCCTGGGATGCATCAAAACGGCCGGAACAGATACGCATAAATGCCACTCTGTCACGATGGGCCTTGTTCATATTTGCCTGAATCTTAAAAACAAATGCCGAAAACTCATTTTCAACAGGGTCTACAATACCGATATCTGCTTTTCTGGGCAGGGGCGTGGTAGTCATATTCAAGAAATGCTTTAAAAAGATTTCTACACCGAAATTGGTCAATGCAGAACCGAAGCAAACCGGTGTCAAATCACCCTTTCTTACTTCCTCCAGATCAAATTCTGCACTGGCACCATCCAAAAGCTCTATCTCATCCAGCAGGGTATCTGCTGCATCATCCCCGATTAATTCTCTTAATACCGCTTCATTTTCTATGGGGATTCTTTCACTGACACCTTCCTTGGTACCTTTCTCCGTATCCGAGAAGGTGATAACACATTTGCTTTCCCTATCATATACTCCCTTAAATCCCTTACCTGAACCAATGGGCCAGTTTATGGGACAGGTAGCAATCCCCAGTTCCTTCTCAATCTCGTCCAAAAGCTCAAAGGTATCTCTGGCATCTCTATCCATCTTGTTAATAAAGGTGAAAATAGGAATATGACGCATCACACATACCTTAAAAAGCTTTCTGGTCTGTGCCTCCACACCCTTGGATGCATCGATTACCATCACCGCAGAATCCGCAGCCATCAGGGTACGATAGGTATCCTCTGAGAAATCCTGATGTCCCGGTGTATCCAAAATATTGATACAATAATTGTCATACTCAAACTGCAGTACAGAAGAAGTAACGGAAATACCTCTCTCCTTCTCAATCTCCATCCAGTCCGATACTGCATGTCTGGCCGTAGCCTTTCCCTTTACGCTACCCGCCAGATTAATGGCTCCTCCGTAAAGCAAAAACTTTTCTGTTAATGTTGTTTTACCCGCATCGGGGTGGGATATAATCGCAAATGTTCTTCTTCTGTTTATCTCTTTATCGTAATTACCCACTTACTTTTCCTCCAAAACGTCTTTTCCTGCAAATTCAGGCACAATATTAAAGTATTGTAACACAGTTGCCCCTATATCTGCAAATGTTTCTCCCGTACCCAGATTCTCAGGCACTATTTTATCCCCGTAAATCAAAAACGGGGTATATTCTCTGGTATGGTCCGTGGTCGTCGTATATCCGGGATCACAGCCATGATCCGCCGTAATCATCAGGATATCATCCTCTCTTAATTTCGCCATGATTTCCGGCAATCTTTCATCAAAATAGGATAATGCACGGGCATAGCCCTCGATATCTCTTCTATGACCGTACATGGAGTCAAAATCCACCAGATTCACAAAGCATAAGCCTTCAAAATCCTTATCTAAATACTCCAAGGTTTTATTGATACCGTCTTCATTATTCTTGGTATATACATACTCTGTAATACCCTGCCCTGCAAATATATCATTGATTTTACCCACGGCAATCACATCCTTGCCGGCTTCCTTCAACTGATCCAGCATGGTGACTGCAGGTGGTTCTATGGAAAAATCATGTCGATTGGAGGTACGGGTAAACTCACCGCTGCAGGGACCGATAAAAGGTCTGGCAATTACACGACCGACGCCATGCTCTCCCTTTAACATCCTTCTGGCAATCCTACAATACTCATACAATGTCTCTAACGGGACAATATCCTCATGTGCTGCTATCTGAAATACACTGTCAGCCGAGGTGTATACAATCAGGTCTCCCGTACGCATATGCTCCTCACCATACTCCTGTATGACTACCGTGCCGGAATAAGGCTTATTACACAAAACTCCTCTGCCGGTAAGCCTGGAAAACTCTTCAATAACCTCTTCCGGAAATCCTTCCGGATAGGTGGGTAACGGGTACTGTGAACAGACTCCTGCGATTTCCCAATGGCCGATGGTGGTGTCTTTTCCCTTGGAGGCTTCTGCAAGCCTCATAAACTTTCCCTTCGGCTTATCAGTCTTTTCTCCGTGCTTCACACCATCTATATTAAAGAAACCCAAGCTTTGCATATTGGGCATCCGGAACCGGTCATGGTTAGCCACGCTTCCCAGGGTGTCCGCTCCTGCGTCACCATATTCAGCAGCATCCGGCATCTCGCCGATTCCAAAACTGTCCAATACAATTAAAATCACTCTTTTACTATTCATCTTCCATCTCCTGTGCCTTGTTTGGCTAAATGCCGTTATTGCTATGAGTATACCACAAATTTATGTATTGTACACGAAAAATTATGATTTAAGGATTGGTTACGGTACTGATAATAATATTCTCTGCACCGATTTCTGTTTTTCTCTTTACAATATCTTCAATCTGTGCCCTCTGTATATCACTAAGCTCTGTTGCATTTACCACAACATCCACTGCATCCTCGTTAATACTAACCACCACATCCGTGAATCCTTTCGCCTGTAACAGGATTTCCGCAGCGGTTTCTTTTTCCGCAATGGCAGTCATTTCCACCATGGTATTTACTGCATCCTGCTTCTGCATATCTGTAAGCCCTGTACTGTTGATAATCTCCATCAAGGTTTCTTTATTTTTTGCTCTTACCTGCTCCTTAAGAAGCTTTGCTTCGGAAAGAACAGCCACGTTTCCGGTAGCTGTGAATACGGCTTCTCCCGGGATTTCACCTTCTTCCGGCTGTGCTTCTGCCACTGTCATATCTTCATCCAAATAGTCCTCTAATACAATATCCACTTCCGAATCCAAGCTTTCCAATTCCTCATAAGAAATTTGATTCACGGAACTATCTACCGCCAGATAATCCTTTTCCTCCAGATTGTTTCCTGCGAACTGTAAGTATCCTGCAATTGCCAACATGATTGCCAATGCTGTAATCATTAGCTGATTTTTTTTGATTAAGTTTTTCACGCCATTCCTCTCCCTGCGTTTTGTTTTACTACTTCATTGTATGTACCGTATTCCACTGTTATGACCGTTTTTTCTATCACTGTGCCATGGGTACCACTTTTATCTTATGGGCATCTACACCGAATAACGCTTGTGCAATCTCCGAAATACTTTTACTGTTATTCCCCGTGCCAGCTCCTTGGGCTATGATTAACACACCCGAAATCTTAGGCAATACGGTTTTACTCACATAGGGAATTTCATCATTCCCCTGCTTCATAAAGACCGTTTCCTGGCCGGAATCCATTTTATAAATGTTTCTATTACCCCCTTGTGTGTCTGTTTCCGTAGTATTGTCCCGTGTGATGGGTTCATCCTTCTCCACCACCTGTTCTTCCGAGGTTTCCAGGGTGAGCATCACCTTTACACGCCCCACACCTTTCATATTGACCAATATGGTTTCCAGCTTTTCTTCCAGATACTCCGTATACTCATACAAATCCCCAAATCGCCTCTCTTCCGTAACGGATACCATGGTACCTGCTTCCGTTGTGTCCTTTTTGGATCCCTCCTGCTTTTTTTCCGTGGGCAGGTTAATAACCAAAAGCAGGACTCCCGCCAATACCAGGATGATTAAATTATCCTTTTGAAACCATTTCTGTATTCTCTTCTCCTCAAGGACATTCTGCAGTTTTTCCATAATCTATCTCCACCTCCACGCTATCCACCAATTGTACCTGCCCGGCCGCTTCATTGGTCATATGTGACAGAATACTTGTGATTTCTTCCTGATCCAACTCCTGATTTCCCATAATTCCCTGAAGTTCCCTCTGATAGACCTCTATCCGGTCCAAAAGAGTAAGCTGCCTACCTTTCCCCATTAATCCCAGCAATGGCTCTGCCAGAAGCAATAGCAGCATCATACTTACCAACAGCTTTAAATATTTATCATAGGATTCTTTAGCCCTAAAATGCATGAGTGTCTGGGCACAAATCATAAATATTGCAATCTGGCCTATTTTTTCCAAAAAGCTCTCCATCTTCTCCTCCTATAACATATAATTGGTACTTATCGCGATGATGGAAATCAAAATCATAAAAAGAAGCATGGCCGTCCCTACCAAGCGAAACATTAACATACACCCTTCTCCCATATTGTGAGTACACTGAACCAGTCTTTTATCGCTGACCATTCCCATCAGGGCGGCTGCCAGTCTGAGCACCCAGGCAATCACAAAAATTTTAACTAAGGGTGCCAGACAAAGAAGCAACAACAGCAATAACAATAGAATTCCTATACTATTCTTAATAATAAGAGCAGACCCCAAAACCAGTTGCATAACCCCACCGGACACATCTCCAATTCCCGGAATGGCATTCACTATTTTATGTAGCAGTGTATTTTGTGCATTGCTGACCACAGGCGAAATCAGACTTTGAAACACACTGAGTCCCGTGACTACACCCAGTGCAGCTTTTAAGGCTGTCACTATGACTTTGTGTATCAGATTTGCCAGCATTTTAAGCTTTCCTTCCGTCCATATTCCATTGACCATGCACAAAAGTACATAAACCCTTATCACCTGAAATACCCACTGATGCAAAAAGGCCTCCGTACCGTATACCACCAATGCAAACATTCCCGAATAAGCTCCGGACGCCATGGCACCTGCCGCCACCCCCACCGACAACAAATAGGTGGGCACCAACAACCTTATGAACAACACTATGGTCTCCAACGCTTCTCCTGCCACTTCTGCGCATTGCTCAAACACCCGAAACAAAATCATCATAAACAATAAATACATAAAATAATATCCCAGGTCTGCGATTTGATGCCGGTCAAATATCTCCACAAAATGACTCAAAACCGAAGAAGCAATACCCAGCAATATGAGGAGAAGCAGTATATCCCGAAGACCTGTCATTTGTTGAAGTACCACTCCTATGGTTCCCTCAAAAATATATTCTATGGTTTCCAACAGTTCCCCTCGGACAAGCATGCCCATGATATCTCCTAACGACAATGTATATTCCGGGAACAGCTTGTCTATATTTTCCTGCACCTTATCAAGACCGTAATCCTGCCATATTTCCTCCAGATTTACATTCATTCCTGTTCTACCCCATATAGCTTTGTATTTGCTCCACTACTGCCAAAAGTATGGGCAATCCTGCAAACATTACCGACAGTTTGCCCAACACCTCTATTTGCTCAGAGACAGCCCCGTATCCAGCATCCTTACAAATACCGGCACTGAATTCACATAGATAGGTAATTCCGATTACCTTCATAAGGATTCCCAGATAACCGCCGGTTCCTTCAAACAAATCCTTTAACCAAGCCAGTCCACCCAAAATGGTTCTTAACTGATGAATCACAATACTGAAAATAATCATAGCCAGTACCACGCTGATATACGTAGAATATTCCGGCTTCACTGCCTTAAACTGGATGGCCATCAATACACCGAATATACCGAATATACTTACCTTTATTACTTCTTCCATGGCAGTCCCTCCGTTACAACTCAAATAACGTCTGTATGGTTTCAAACAACTCATATATGTAAGGAAGAATCCACATTAACACAAGGATTAAACCTGCCAAGCTTAATAAAAATGCATGTTCCTCCCGACCGCTGTGCTTCAATACCTGGCACAAAATGGTCACCAATATTCCTACTGCCGCTATCTTAAATATCAGACTTACCGTCATATTTTCCTCTCCCTCCGCTCTTTACAAAAACAGAATAACCAGCAGGATTCCTCCCATGGTCCCTAAACTGACAGACAATCTGCATTTTGACTGAATTTCTTTGTTCAAATCCTGTAAATGCTCCTCCAAATCCGCTCTTTCCTGTCGTATGTTCCCGGTCTGTTGCCTTTCTTCTTCAAAA
This sequence comes from Lachnospiraceae bacterium, assembly GCA_017520425.1. GTDB lineage: Bacteria > Bacillota > Clostridia > Lachnospirales > Lachnospiraceae > Acetatifactor. Next base: position 209,567 of record JAFXFO010000031.1, read on the forward strand.
CCGCAATGAATAAAACAATTTAGAAAGCTTTGCTTCTCTTTCTCACCCACCGGTACTTTTTTCAGTATCTGTGAAAAGCATTCCGTACTGACTTCACCAAAGGTTTTTCCATCATTCCTGCATGATTCATGATATATCCGTGAAAGACAGCTCTTGAAGGGTTCTTCTACACGCCCCGCGATTTCCATACAGCTGACGGCCATAGTATTACTACCGTAGCTTATTTGCCCTTCCAAGAGTTTCAATACATAACACATGGTTTTCAGTTGATGTATCTCCTGCCGAAACCGGAAGCTGTACCACATCCCTAATCCCACACACCCCATGAACACCAATCCAAACCCTAACAGTCGCAACATTTCCACTCCCCCTTCTCGTCCCATTCATACATTGCCTTTAGGGAATAAAGACCTTCTACTTTGCTTAAAATCAATATCACTTCAAATCGCTTTTGACTTAAAAGAGTATCTACCCCCGTACGCCTATACAAATCTTCCAGGCTCCCCGCATGCATGGTGGCCAGCATTTTCACGCCGCAATTACTTACGGTACTTACCGCAGCCTGTTCCTCCGGGCTTCCCAATTCATCAATGGCTATTACCTTCGGTGACATTGCCCGAAGTAATAACATCATTCCGCTCACCTTGGGACAGGCATCCAGCACATCCGTGCGTATCCCCATATCATTCTGTGGTTGTCCCAAATAAGCACCTGCTATTTCACTTCGCTCATCCACCACTCCCACAGTCTGTCCCGGTGCATATTCATTCCCATTGGATATATAGCGGATTAAATCCCTTAACAATGTGGTTTTTCCGCATCCCGGCGGTGACACAATCAAAGTGCTGCGAAAACATCCATTCTTATACAAATAGGGCAAAAGCTTCTGCCCCACCCCCTTCTTCTGATGAGAAACCCTTATATTCACTCCGTTTATATGCTTAATGGTACGTATCTCTCCCCCATTTTCTGTAACCACTTGTCCCACCAGTCCTACTCTATGACCACCCGATACCGTAATAAATCCCTGACGGATTTCTTCTTCAAAAGCATACATGGAGTAACTGCAGATATGTTGGACCATTCTTTTCAATATATCCTGCTTAATCAACGTGGCCTTATGAATACAATCCGTGTATTTTCCCTCCTTATCCAAAAACCACTCCTTCTCACTTTCCATTACTAAAATAGGTTTCTCGCAGCGCAGTCGTATTTCTGTAACCCACTGCTCCCTGGAAGCCGTATATTCAAAAAATGCTCTCTCTGATGTAGGAAACATCTGTAATATGCTTTGATACATTTTGTCCACTCTCCTTCAATCCAATATATGTGAAATGTTCTAAAATAAATACAAAAATTTTCAATAAAAATATAGACATAATTTTATAGATTTGATATTATAATTATATCAATAATCATTATCATTATTATATTAAAGGAGGTAATATTTATGCACAATCAGGCACAGGTAGATAATTTAGTTAATTTATTAGACGGATACGTTTCCACAGGAGGTCATCACTTAAATGTCAATGTTTTGAATCGTGAAACCCTGTTGGATGCACAAAAGCATCCCGAAAACTATCCCCAGTTAACCATCCGTGTAAGCGGCTATGCTGTAAACTTTATTAAGCTCACACCCGAACAGCAAGCAGATGTTATCAGCCGTACCTTCCATGAAGGTGTATAAGGAACAAATTAAGAAAGAAGCAGGAATCATCACCTGCTTCTTTTCTTTTGATATGCTTTATGATATACTGTTTTATGATTGTGAATAAAAAGACGCTTTTAAGAAAAGCTTTTTGTGGAGGCAATAAATATGAAAATCATAATCGTAGGCTGCGGTAAAGTCGGCTATTCTTTAGTAGAACAATTAAGTCTGGAAAACCATGACATCACTGTAGTGGATATCAAAGAAGATAATGTCCGTTTTATTACGGATTCTTTAGATGCCATGGGTGTAATCGGTAACGGTACCAGCTATCAGACTCTTACAGAGGCAGGAATACGCCAGGCTGATTTATTGATTGCTGTGACCAATTCCGATGAACAGAATCTGCTATGTTGTGTCATTGCGAAAAAGGCCGGTAACTGTAAGACCATAGCGCGTGTACGTAATCCCATTTACAATACGGAGCTGGAGTTCTTACGCAAAGAATTAGGCATCGCCATGATTATTAATCCGGAACTGGCGTCCGCTTCCTCGATTGCCCGTATTTTTCAGTTTCCGGGCGCTTCAAAAATTGACACCTTTGCCAAAGGTCGTATTGAAATGCTGCACTTCCGTGTAACTGCGGATTGTAAGCTGAATAACTATAAACTACTTCATATTCGTACCACCTTAAAATGTGAAGTGTTGGCATGTACCGTATCCCGAGGCGAAGAAATTATTATACCACGAGGTGATTTTGTATTCTGTGAGGGAGATATTGTATCCATTGTTGCGACCCCTGCCAATGCTCATACCTTTTTCAAGAAAATAGGCATTAATATTGGTCATATTCATACGGCCATGATTGTAGGTGGTAGTACTATCGCATATTATTTGGCACGTCGTCTCCTTTCCGCAGGTGTCTCCACTAAAATTGTGGAATCGAATCCAGCTCGTTGTGAACAGTTAAGCGAATTACTTCCGGAAGCTACCATTATTTACGGCGACGGTACTGACCAGAACCTTCTTTTACAAGAGGGAATCGATAATGTACAGGGCTTTGCTGCATTAACGGATTTAGATGAAGAAAATATACTTCTCTCTCTTTATGCAAAGAAGGTTTCTAAAGCCAAGGTGGTAACCAAAGTAAATCGCACCTCTTTTAATACGGTATTGGAGGACTTAAAGCTGGATAGTATTATCTATCCCCGTACTTTAACCGCTGAATCCATTATTAAATACGCCCGTTCCATGAACAATTCCCTGCATATCAATGTGGAGAATCTGTATAAACTGGAGGATGGACGTGTAGAAGCATTGGAGTTCCTGATTAAAGAAGAGGATCCTAAAATCACGAATATTCCTCTCATGGATCTTCCCATTAAGAAAAATATATTGGTTTGTTGTATTAATCGTCAAAACAGCATCATTATTCCCGGCGGCCAAGACGTATTACAGCCGGGCGATTCTGTGGTGGTTGTTATGACCGGTGAACGCCTGCAGGATATTTCAGATATCTTAATGAATTAGGGTATGGAGATGAAACTATTATGAATCACAGATTAGTATTATTTATTATCGGCTGGATCCTCAAATTCGAATCCGCCTTCTTGCTTTTACCGGCCATTACCGGAATATTTTATCAGGAATATTCAGAATCCCTTGTTTATGTAGGTATTGCAGGACTATGTCTTATTTTAGGCTGTATTTGTACTTTCTTTGGCAAGAAAAACACGCGACTATATCCCAGAGAAGGCTTTATTGCGGTATCCTTGGGCTGGATTGTTATGAGTTTATTTGGTGCTCTCCCCTTCATGCTTACGGGAGAGATTCCCGGCTTTACCGATGCTCTGTTTGAAACTATCTCCGGCTTTACTACTACAGGTGCCAGCATTCTTTCTGACGTGGAAGCACTATCCTACACCAGCCTGTTTTGGAGAAGTTTCACTCACTGGATTGGAGGTATGGGCGTATTCGTATTTATTATGGCCATCTTGCCCATGATGGGCGGTACTACCATGAACCTTATGAAGGCAGAAAGCCCCGGGCCATCCGTGGGCAAACTGGTTCCGAAGGTAAAAGATACCGCTAAGATTTTATATCTGATATATATTTTCATCACTGTTTTGGAGGTTATTATTCTCCTTATTTGTAAGCTTCCTTTGTTTGAGTCCCTGACCATGACTTTCGGTTCTGTGGGTACCGGCGGTTTCGGAATCAAGAATTCTTCTTGTGCAGACTATAGTGCTACTATACAGAATGTTATTACCATTTTCATGATATTAAGCGGTATCAACTATTCTGCTTACTTTTGTATATTATGCAAGCAATTTAAAGAAGCCTTCTCCATTGAAGAGGTGAAAGTATATTTGCTGATTATTTTTTCAGCAGTAGCGTTGATAAGTTTTAATACCTTCTCCATCTATGGCAGTGCGGAAGAAACCATACGCCATGCCTTCTTTCAGGTTGGCTCCATTATTACCACTACCGGCTATGCCACTACGGATTTCAATACCTGGCCCATGTTATCCAAAACCATACTGGTCATGCTGATGTTCATCGGTGCCTGTGCAGGAAGTACGGGTGGCGGTATTAAGGTTTCCCGTATTACGATTTTATTTAAAACCATTCGCAAGGAGCTTCACATATTGATGCATCCCCGTTTGGTCAAAAAAATAAAGGTAGACGATCACGCCGTGCCACACGAAGTCATCCGTTCTACCAATGTTTTTATTGCCGTTTATTTTATTATGTTCTTTATTTCACTACTGCTTATTAGCGTGGATAACCGTGATTTCACCACCAGCTTTACTGCTGTGGCTGCCACCTTAAACAATATCGGTCCCGGATTGGACGGAGTGGGCCCTACTGCAAATTTCAGTGGCTTTTCCATATTTTCTAAATTTGTACTCATGTTTAACATGCTGGCCGGACGATTGGAACTGTTCCCCATGCTGATGCTGTTCCACCCCGCCTGTTGGAAAAAATATTGATTATTTCAAAGCATCCTGAAGCTGTATTCGTTTGACGATTACCAGACTCAGGATGTTTTTGACCTCTTGTATATCCTTTCTGGCAATATTTTGGCGCAGTCCAGTGAATGGTCTTGCAAAGCACTCAAGTCCCAGTTTCTCGGCTTCCATGCTCATTCTTCGTATACACATAGCTGCACTTTCAAACCGGCTGCCATTCACGGATTGACCCAGACGCATAAAATCATAGCTGTTCAAAAATTGTTTCAACTTCTCTTCGTACGCTTCTCCATAGGTATCAATCCCTTTTTCAATATTTACCTTTAACCCTTTTAGTCTCTTGATGCTTTCTTCCTGCATGATTTCCTCCAAAAAGCAAGGACAGAATGCTACTTCTGCCCTTGTTCGTATCATTATCTGACTATAATGGAACATTTTACTTCATATGCATTTTCCGTAACACTTTCTGCTGAAAGACTGATCAGACAATACTCCGCACCGGCACGATGTAATGAACGAATCAGATAATCCTCCCTGAAGCTGATGTTTCCATTAGTATATGCCGTCTCCAATTCCTTCCATACTGCCAAATCCAACAAATCCGAATACGTAGCACTACCGGTTCCCAAATCCTCTATTCTTTCACACAATCTGCTATAAAATAATTTCAGACCGGCACTGTATGAAGCTTCCTCTTCTTCCTTCTCTTCCCCATAATTGGTTTCCAATTCACCATACAGTTCACCGTTACATGCCGGAAGATTTATGGAAGCACCCTTTCTGATATGCGTATCCTGAAGTTCCTTGTCTGTTTTATTAAAGTAGTCGTAATTCCCCGGTTTTGCATCATCCCATGTCAAATCCACATTATAATAATCACCATACAAATCTATGATATTCCATGCATGATTTGCACCGCTGTAACCTCTGCAATAAAAACAGGGGATATCCAGCTGCTGCATCAGGTATTGAAAAGCCTTTGCATAACCTGCACATACCGTCTTTCCGTTTACTAATGCGCTGTAAGCGCTCTGGTTCATAGGCGCATCCGCAACATACTCTACCATTGTCGCCAATTTATCATGGACATATTTTTCTTTCTCATAATTACTCTTAAGATTTCGTGCAACGGAAAGAATTCCTTCTGCACGCTCCTCAAATTTCTGTCGGGACTGATCCAGTTTTTGTGCCGCTTCATTATACTGCAAAGAAATCTCTGCCACTCGTCCGTCCGGTCCGTATTTACAGCCATAGGAATTCTCTACCCAAAAAAGCACCGGATTATCATTGAGCACCGCTTCCACAACTCTGCCCACATTGGTGGAAAACACCTCTACGCAAGGCTTAAAACGTTCCACAACACCATATGCATTGGCATAAATCTGGCGATACAATTCCTTTTCGCTATCATTTAGCATGTGATAATAGGGATAGAATCTCTGATCAAATACAAGTAAGGAACCTGTATCTCCAACATCCAGCTCGGTTTCCAACGCATCTGCCTGTACTTTGGTTACCTCCTCGGGCTTTGCTTCTACTTCCATATATCCACTAAATCCGCTCACTGCTTCCGGGATAGTCACCTTATCCGTCAAAGGCGATACATAGGTACCAACCGGTGCCCTTTGGGGAATCACCGTCTTAATATCAATGGTTATCGGCTTATATTCATCCGGTGTCTGTATCGTTTCTCCGCCTTGTGGTTCCGGCGTGGGTGTGGCATAAACCATGGGGGTATTCTGAGGCTGCGATACCTCAAAATCATTATCTTCCTCAGGCTCTTCCATAGTTACAGACTCTTCCTGTTTTTCTTTCTCGCCATACAATGCATTTGCCAGCTTCTCAGACCATTCCGGATTGGACGTAAAGGCTAGTATAGCCACACAAACCAGAAAGATACACAAGCTAATCCCATAAAATAATCTTCGTAATATTTTCAATGCTTTACCTCTTATGTCTTCTGAAATTATTCATCAAACAGAGACATCTGCATAAACAGATCCTCCGGTTCGGGTTCCGGTTCTTCATTATTTAGTACCCGATTCACAAAAATAACCTCTAACTGTTGTCCGCACTGTCCGCAATGACAGTTTTCTTTTTCCATTCCCACTACGTTTCTGCTTCCGCAGACCGGACATACCGCAAAATCACTTTTTAAACACCTTACCAATATTTTCATAGGAATCCTCATATTATCAATTACGGTTTTTAGGTTCTTTATGCTTTCACTATCGGCATTTTTCAGTCAAAACTTAATATTTTCAAGCTCTTATACCACCTTTAGTATAACAAAAAGCCCTTTTCTTTTCAACCTCATGGTTGTGAGAAAAAGGCTCTTAGCTCTTAATTATAATATTCTCTTTCTTAATTCCTCAGCGCTGTAAGGGCTTAGGTACGCAGGTGCCACATCAAATACGGTTTTGCATCCGCTCATGCCTTCCTTCTTCATACGATACACAGCTCTTGCATAGGCTACCAACACCAATGAAGTAAACTCCGGATTGGAATCCAGCTTCAAGCTGTATTCGATAATCGCTATGTTCTCTTCGTTCCAACCGGTTTTGCTGCTCTGAATAACAAAGCCACCATGAGCCATACCGGCATGTTCTTTCTTAAGAGTCTCCTCTGAAATAAAATGCACAATGGTATCATAATCAGCAAAGTAGTTTGGCATTGTCTTTATTTCCTGCTCAATTCGTGTCAAATCAGCACCTTCTTCAGCCACAACAAAGCACTCTCTAAGATGCTTCTGTCTTGCGGTTAATTGAGGATTGCTACCGCTTCTTACCGCTTCCAGTGCTTCATCTATGGGAATGGTATACTGAATGGCATTGGCAACACCATCAATTCTACGAATAGCATCGGAATGCCCCTGGCTCACGCCCTTTCCCCAAAAGGTATATGCACTTCCCTTGGGAAGAACTGCTTCACCATACAATCTGTTGATGGAAAACATTCCCGGATCCCAGCCGCAGGAAATCATAGCCACATTACCATTTTCCTTTGCAGAGGCGTCCACTGCCGCAAAATGCTCAGGAATTCTCGCGTGAGTATCAAAGCTGTCTACCACATTAAAATACTTTGCATACTCCGGTGTCTGAACAGGCAAATCAGTGGCACTTCCGCCACACAGAATCAATACATCAATATCGTCCTTCTTATCAAGAATTTGATCTACATGATAAATCGCAACGCCCTCGGTTAAAATCTTCACCTTTTCGGGCGGTCTTCTGGTAAACACTGCTACCAGCTCCATATCATCATTCTGTTTTATTGCACACTCTATACCTTTTCCTAAATTGCCATAGCCTAAAATACCAATTCGTATCTTCATATCCATGCACTCCTTTCCACTAACAAATACTTATGTTAGGAATCTTTTGTTATTTTACATCATTCATTCCGAGAAGTAAAGAGAATGTTTTATCTTATTTCACGTTCTTTTTCTCTGTTTTCGCGAACCTTTTTCGATTTTTTGCGTATAATGTAGTAAATTGTCGAAAAGAGTTTGTTATGAAATCTTCTGCTTTCCTTTTATATCTGATTCCCTTATTCATTCTACTCATGTCCACACTTCTTTTACACGTGAAAAAAGTTAAGTGTATTAGAAAAACCCGTTCTCTCAGTCTTGCAGAGAAGACCGAACAGATAAACTACCTGGTAGAACCCTTGGGCTACGCCTACAATCCCCATCAGGATATTTTCACCTCTCATATCAATGCCCCCCAAAAGTTGTTTGGTTATCATACTTTTTATGATTTTGCTGCAACCTTTTTTAATATGGTTTTTGATTATGAGACCATCTACTTTGATTATCGGGGACGTACCTGGCTGATTGAACTTTGGAAAGGCCAGTACGGCATTAACTCCGGCTGTGAACTTGGCATATATTATGCAGATCAAATCCTTGACCCTGCGGATTATGACAATACCCATTTTGAAGCGGTCTCTGCCAAGGATATGCTTACCGTTTCCTTAGAGTTATATAAAGAAACACCTTACAGCAGCCTTATTGGCTCACACCAAAGCAAACCCTGGTGGTTAACCATTTTCAAATTGGGCAGCTATTCAAAGCCCTCGGAGTTATCCGTTGATGTATCCATCACCTTCCCGGAGTATCGTATGCTGATTTCCTTCCTGGAAAGCTTTCAAAAAACACTGCCGGATACCCCTTATGTGGTAAACGGCTATCGAATCCGCTTCCCCTTCCATGAAAGTACACGGAGCTATCGCTTCACAAGAAAGATACTACGTTTTCTGGCTTTAAACTCCTGCCGCCTATTCTGTCGACTTTTCCGTTTTCTCACCAGACCCTTTACCAATTCCGGGGACAAAATCCTGTATCTGTATTTCTACCTGCCGGCACTTGTAAAGCACATGCTCAAACCGCCGAAACACAGCAAATAGGAGGTATAATATGAGTTACCGGAAGCGCCTTGACCGGGCTTTTCAAGATGCACTTTGTCTTCCCCTAAACAAGGATACCAAATACGTTATTTTCAGCGATTGTCATAGAGGAATCGGAAACTATACCGATAATTTCCTAAAAAATGCCACCAACTACTCTGCCGCCCTACAATACTATTATCAAAATGGCTATCACTATATTGAAGCCGGTGACGGGGATGAATTGTGGGAAAACAAAAGCTTGGACGAAATCTGTGAGATTCATTCCGGTATTTGCAGAGAATTAGAGTGTTTTCAACAAGCCCATCGTCTCTCACTTTTGTATGGTAACCATGACATCATAAAAAAGTATCCCTGCTTTTCCTTTCATAATTTCTCTTACAAAGAAAGTATCATTCTGCAAAGTCATTCACCCCACATTAATTTCCGCATCATACACGGTCATCAAATAGATTTTATTAATTCCACTCTATGGCGAATTTCACGTTTTCTGGTACGTCATTTGTGGGCACCACTGGAATCTTTCGGATTAAAAGACCCTACCAGTGCTGCCAAAAACAATTACAAAAAGAACCGTTTGGAAAAACGCTATCTTTCCTATGCTAAGAAACAAGGCTGTTATCTTCTGACAGGCCATACACATAATCCCGGTTTATGCACAGTACTATCACCTTATTGCAACAGCGGCAGCTGTGTTCATCCCGGCGGTATTACCTGTATCGAGTTGACCGGCTACCAAATTCGTCTTGTAAAGTGGTGTGTCCGCACACAAAAAGACGGAGCACTTAACATTGGTTCCGCTAAATGTCCGCCTCTTTATCCTCTCTATGTCACACGCGAAATATTACACTCCGATACATTATCCGAGCTTCCTCAGACTACTTCCTCATAAATCATCGCAAAATTACTGCGCTGTACCACATACACATCATTTTCATCCTGCATACTGTAACAAATCATATCCCCCGGTTTGGCATTCATATAGGTTTCATAATTCCATCTTGTAAATACCTTGGTATGAATGTCTACCGGCTTTGCCCAAATCATTGCACCCGGCTTTGACATACAGGCTTTTGCCATAGGTAAAAGTTTCACAAGAGTATTGGTTCCCAGCTTTATCACAGAGGGCGAATAATCAAATACCTTATCGTACGCCTCCTCTGATACACGATATCTTTGTTCGAAAGTATCCTTCTTAATAGGATATACCTCTCCTTCCAGACCAATCATGATATAGGTATCCTCTGCACAGGTAACAAACACATCCCCTTCCAGGGTTCTGACTCTGCATTCCACACCCGCTTCGAATAAATCCGTGGTTTTCACAAAACCAAACATATTGGCGCGCTTGCGATACTTCTTGAAGTTCTCTCTGTCCTTCATTCCTTCTCCGAAACGAACCACCTCATATTCTTCGTAGTATTCCGTCATCCTCTTCCGGAAATACTCCTCAATATCCATATTCTCGTATTTTTCCAGAAATTTGTACTGGGATATGAATCCACCTGCTTTATCCAGATGTCCGCCACCGTCACCGATTCCTTCTGTCAGGAAGGAAGACAATTCATTGGCCGCCACTTCCATAAGGCAGCTTCTGACGGAAATCTTATACCCACCCGGATATTCACAGTAAGCCACTCCTACGTCAATACAGTCCACCTGAAGTGCAAAGTCACCGATAACTCCCAATAGATTAGGGTCACATTCCTTCACTTTAATCAATGCATATCTGTATTGTTCGTTATATTTTTTACTTAATATGGCAAATCCGGCCGTTTCAAAGTCCACAATACTTAAATTGGCATACTTTAACCGATTAATCAGGTCTCTGTCGAATTGTAACAGTTCTATCATGTCCTTATCATAAGGATGACTGATTTCCGACAACTGATTACTGTCCATAAACAATCCGTAATATAAAGCAGTAGCCACTTTATTATTGGCATTGATATCATATCCCTCATCACGAAGCATGGCATAGCATATAGTGGCACAGCTCACCAAATGGCTACGGATTTCTGACATATCGTCCGACATTTTACCGGTATTGTGATGGTCTATCATAGCGATATGTTCCGCTTCAAAGGTTTGCACATTACCTTCTCCATACTGGCAATCCACCGTCACAAGCAACTGGGGCTTGGCAAGCTCCGTAACATACTCCACAGGTATCTCCAGCTCCCTGATAAACATCACCATATTATTCTTGCTGATAGGATATCTTCCTCCATACACCAGGCGCACCTGCTTACCATGTTCCTTTAAAAACTGATAAATCGCATATCCGGACCCCACTGCATCCGCATCCGGATTATCATGTATCTGTATTACGATATCATCATATTGCAATAACTGATTCAGTACCATACTCTCACCTTTCTATTCTTTGCACATTTTCAGAATCTGTACGAATGGTCAACACCGGTCTGATTCCATAGCCTTCCAATCCCACGCTTTCCGTTCTGATTTCTTCCTGACTGATACTACTACACACCATATAAGCCTGATATCCGTTGCTTTCGCTGCCATCCCTTAACCACCAGTAGAAATCTTCTACACCAAGTTCCAATGCATAACTATCATACCAGTCAGCTTTATCCTGCTCTAATGCATATTCTGTAGGCACTGCTAATCGACTGACATTGGCTTTCTCCATCCATTCAAGCTCCTCGGATGACAATAGAAACACTTTGTCTTCCGTTTCTTTTCCGTTTGTTACCACTTTTGTAACCAAAATATCTTTTTGTTCTGCTTCCGTAAAATAGCTTAAAAAGCCAGGTTCCTTGTGATAACCGTTTTTCAATTCCGACATGGCGGATGCTTGGGGAATTCCATTCTCATAGGTCACATTTTCATCTGCACTGTTCAACCAGGTTCTTATATTGGATGTTTCCCAATCATTATTCCCGCGAAGCTGATGCTGCAAATCTAAATCCATACCGGAAATTTCCTTTCCCCAATAGTTCGTATCCAGGGCTTCATTATATTTTCCGCTTTCTGCTGCATCATAGGCCTTCATGGACAATATATTCTCAGCTATAAGAGTTGCTTCTTTTCCGTCTTGTGACACCCTTAAAACCCGCCAGCAAATATCCTCCTGTCCATATCTTCCGAAAACAATTCTCTCTCCCGTTTTCCAGGGTTGGGCGGTTTCCTCATTTATTAATGCTTGCTCTTTCGCTTTCTCGCCCTTGTTTATGTAGCAAATAAGTAAACCTACTGCTACCAACAACAGAACCGGCCATAATACCCACTTAAATTGTTTTCTTCCGGTATTCGCTTTATCACATCTATCCTTCCCTACGCCTCTTCGTTCCCCATCGGGCTCGCCATACTGCGTAATGGACTGCAGAATCCCATCATAATTCCCGTCAGAAAACTTTCCTATCCACTGATGGGTCATTAGGAAATATTGCAGGGATTTGCTTAATTCCACTTCTTCCAGCTGATATACGAAAACAGTCTTATTCTTACTGACAGCACTTTCCACTTCTCTTAAAACATGAGGCGACTCATTAGCTGCCTTTGATAATAATATCAACATGGCATCGGTGCTCTCGATACCTTCCATGATTTCCTGTGCATAAATATGTCCTGAACGTATATCACGGGGAGCCAAAAAACAGGAATGACCATGATTTTCTAAGTACTCACATATTTTTTCTGCAATATCATATTCTTTTGAGGAATGTGATAGAAATAAATACATGTAAAATCTCCTTCTACTGCGGCTTTCTGGCCTGTATATCATAACTTACATTGACACCGGATACCGCAATCTCCGCATTCTGGTAAAACTTTCTTATGACTCTGTCCGCCACTTTCTTGCCATTTTCTGTATCTGTGTCCATTAATAACACAATGTACTGTTTATTACTGTACTTGGTACCCGCATCCATGGCTCTAAGAGAAGATACCACTGATTTCTCTAATATCTCCATGGCACTATCCATGCTGATACCTGCCAGGTATTCATTCCCCATTCTTAAAGTAAACAATACGATTTGTATTTCCTGTTTCTTACGTTCTACATAGCGGATTACAAAATCATACAGTTTTTGAAATTCTTCATAAGCAACACTAAAGGCACCGCCGGTTTGTACCACACCCTGTTCCATCATACGATGTACAACTTCCAAATCCACCTCTGTACTGCTTTTTTCGGAACTGATTTTTTGTTCTCCGTAAAAATGGTAAGAATTTTTACCGTTATTCTTCACGTAATAGAGGGATTTGTCCGCGTTATTGTATAAGCTTACATAATCCTCATCTCCGGTAGCCATCATGATACCTATGGAAACCGAAACCACATCCGGATATCCTACGGATGCCATTCTTTCATTAAACAGCTTAATAATATCTCCGGCTTTTTTTGCGGCAATCTCTCTGTCCGTCAGTTCCGGATAAAAGGTCACAAATTCATCCCCGGCCAATCGGCATATTACATCATCCTCACGGGAATATGTCCGCAAAACCTCCGCAAAAACCTGCAAAGTCTTATCTCCCACAATATGACCGTAGGTATCATTAATTCCTTTGAAATTATCCAAATCAATCATAAACAGGGCACCTGAATGACCTTCCTCCAGAAGCTCATTCAGTTTCTTTTCCAAATAATCCCTGTTATGTAATCCGGTCAAAGCATCAGTCAATGACTTTAATGTAGCCATCTCCATCTGCTGGGTACGCTTCATCAGCTGATGTTCCAAATCCTTACGCAAATCATAGAGTTCCAAGAGTTTGCTGACACGACTGGCCATAATTAACGGCTTTATTGGTTTTGCAATAAAATCATCCGCGCCAAGCTCCAAGCACTCTGCTTCTGTTTCCAGTTCAGAAAGTGCCGTCATGAACATCACCGGTATCTTAGACCACTCCTTATGGGATTTGATCTGTCTGAGCACTTCTTTGCCGCTCATCTTAGGCATCTCAATATCCATGAGAATCAAATCCGGAATCTCCTTCTCCAAAAAAGCTAAGGCTTCCGGTCCGGAATGTGCCAGAGAAATACGATAAGTGCTCTCCAACGCATTCTTGGCAATTATACAATACATATTACTGTCATCTACAATTAAAATATGCTTCATTGCTACCCCTATATAGCTTCTGCTATGTTCATCTACTGCATACCTATAAGTTACCTAACCGCCCCTAAATCAATGCTGTACTGAAATATCTCTCCGCTCTGTCTGCCAATATGGTGACAATCACTTTATCCTCACCATACTTCTTCGCCATCTGCTTAGCTGCCCATACATTGGCACCGGAAGAGGTCCCCACCAAAAATCCCTGTACCTTTGCTAATTCTCTTGCTGTATTTATGGCATCTTCATCTGTAACTTCTACTATATCCGTGATAATGGAGGTATCCAACACCTCCGGCACAAAACCGTCACCAATACCCTGTATCTGATGGAGTCCCGGCTCATCCCCCAACAATGCCGAAACATTCTTGGGCTCCACTGCCACAATCTTACAATCCGGATTCTTCTCCAGAATGCGGGATGCGATGCCCTGCAAGGTACCACCGCTACCGATACCGGACACAAATACATCAATCTTCTCATCCAATTGTTCCAGAATCTCCTTAGCTGTACCGTTAAAATGCGCCTCCGGATTTGCCGGATTTTCAAACTGCTGCGGTACAAAATATTCATCGGACGATGATGCAATCTCCAAAGCCTTATCCACAGAACCGCCGATACTTAGTTCCGGAGGAGTCAACACCAGCTCGGCTCCCAAAGCCTTGATAATCTTCTTACGCTCATCACTCATATTTTCCGGCATGACGATAATGACCTTGTATCCCTTACGAACGCCGCAAAGTGCCAGACCGATACCGGTATTACCGGATGTGGGCTCGATAATAGTCATGCCCGGTTTTAACTTACCGCTCTTTTCTGCTTCTTCCAACATATTGAGTGCAATACGATCCTTAATACTTCCTCCCGGATTTAAAAACTCTGCCTTTGCATAAATATGACAACCGGTGGTCTCCTCCAGACTAAGCAAAGGGGTATTGCCGATTAATTCCAAAATATTGTTATAATACATGTCTGTACCTCCAAGTACCAAATTCTCCTAGTTTATAGTATATAAAAAGAAGGGTTGCAACGCAACCCTTTTTTCAACACTTTACTACATTAAAT
Organism: Lachnospiraceae bacterium; assembly: GCA_017520425.1. GTDB lineage: Bacteria > Bacillota > Clostridia > Lachnospirales > Lachnospiraceae > Acetatifactor. The sequence goes on from JAFXFO010000031.1 coordinate 224,746, forward strand.
TATTCAATCACTTCCTCTAATTCATTTGCGGACTTAATCTTCTTAATCCATTTACCGCTGTTCAGACGAATCAGACACCAGAAGGCTTTCACTACCTGGTCACTCTTTAAGAAGAAGTAAATCCAGAAAGGCTGCAGATGCCATACAAAGCCTGCCAGCAAACCTAAAGGAAGAGATATTACCCAAAGGAAAACATTATCAGCCAGCATCAGCATCTTGGTATCTCCGCCTCCGCGAAGCACACCCTTGGTCATAATACTGTTGGTCGCCTGGAATACTACGATAATACTGATGGACAACATCAGCTGCTTAGCAATCTCTCTGGTTTCCTCCGTAAGCTTGCTATACGCACTAATCATAGGATTACTGATAAGTAAAATAATCAAACCGGCCAAAACACCAAACAAAAGACCGATACCAAGAAATGCATATCCCTGCTTCTGTGCCTTTTCACGATCTCCTTCTCCCAAGGTATATCCTGTAACAATCGCACCGGACTGTGCAAATCCCTGGGTCATGACAGAACTCAACTGCTGTGTGGTCACCGTCACTGTATTGGCTGCCATGAAACTTTCACCCAAGCGTCCTATCACCATAGCCACAGAATTATTTCCCAATGCTAAAATACCATCACTGATTAATACCGGGATGCTGATACGTATGTACTCTCTCCACAACACTCCCACCGGTGCAAAAATGTGACGAATCCGGAATCCAATTTCTTTATCCTTAAACAATAAATAACCGCATATTATGGAAAATTCAAAAAATCTGGCAATTAAGGTTCCCAATGCGGCACCCGCCACTTCCATTCTGGGTGCACCGAATTCACCAAAAATAAACATATAATTCGCTCCCACATTCACAAATAGTGCTGCTATGGAGGTGTATAATGGCAATCTTACCTGCTTTACATTACGCAATACTATCGTCGTTGTTAAGGATAATCCCATTAAAAAATATGTAATCACTGAATACTCAAGATACTTCATACCTTCATGTATGATTCCATCTTCCTCAGTATAGATTCGCATAATTTGTTCCGGAATAAGTATGGTAATTACGCAGAATAGTAACGACATAGCCAAACATAAACGAAGCATAATCGCCACCGTTTTTTTCAAGGAATCTTTATCCTTCATACCAAAGTATCGGGATACCAATACAGAAGCCCCCATACCAATGCCCATACAGAAGATATGAAAAATACCAATAAACTGATTTGCTGCTGAAACTGCTGCAAACTGTGTCTGCCCCACTTCAGCCACCATAACATTATCTGCCATATTTACACCGGTAGTAATCAAGCCCTGGAATGCAATTGGTAATGCAATGCCAAATGCGTTTTTATAAAATTGTTTATCCTTCACATATAACTTCTGCATATCTCGTCTTCCTTGCCTACATTTAACGTCAAATTTTCTACACAACGAAACATTATAACACTATCATTTTTGAAATGCCAGTATTTTATAAAACGATTTACAATTTTGTCGATGAAATCACTAAAAAATCAATATCTGTGCTACCACACCTACTGCTACAGCCACAATCAATCCCAATATAGCCATCAGCCGATACTGCCACATGGGATAGCTGAATCTCTTCCATGCCTTGCCCAGCTGAATCAGTATGTAACCGTAAAACAACATAAAGAATAGGGTGACAATCATTAGGATGTTATACGAAAAGGTCACCAATATTGCTATAATAAACAAATCGTTAAACAGAATAAATCTCAAATCATCCTTGGGATGCTTATCATCATATTCTCTGGTTTCCTCCACAATACGGTCTATCAAAAAGCTCATGCCCTTAAAACCGAATCGTACGCCAACCTCTATCTCCTCCTGATTCTTTAATTCTTCATCAAAATTCTCGCCCCAACTGCCCATTTTTCTCTTTCCTTTCTCTTTCCTTTTATAGTCCTTCGGGTGCCTTATTGAAACACCAGTCTTGCAAAATTATAGAAGCCCAAATACCAAATATTAAAATCATGTCCACCGGGCAATGTCTGCCAGGTGAAATTCTCTCCATCTGTCAGCATATCTGTTTTGTCCGTAAGTCCGGTCACTGCCGCTCTTGCACTGCTGTAGGCAATCCCGTCATTGGTGCCGCACATACTGTAAAAATAGTTGATATCATATTCTTCAAAAACCTCCAGATACCCTGCAATCTGTGTAGCATTGTAGGTAGTGGGTGCCGCAGAAAAAGTTCCGAAATAGCTGATAATATCCAGACATTCACACAATCCGATATTGGTGGTCTGCATGCCTCCCATGGAAAGTCCTGCCATAGCTCTGTGATCTCTGGCTTCGGTCAGGTCATATCCATCCTCACTGTAATCCGCATAAGTGGCAAAATTTTCATCAATATAAGGAATCAAATCATTACGAAGTTCCTTTCCAAATACATAGAAGGAATTGTAATCTGCATTGGTATTGGCAAAATCCGTACAGGAACGCCCGTTAGGTGCTACGATAATAAACGGTTCAATGGCTTCTCTTGCGGTAAGTCGGTCCATCATGGCCTTCACTTTGGAGCTACTGTTATACATGCCCCATTCCCTTTCATTGCCACCGATACCATGCATCAGATACAGCACATTGTACTGCTTGGTCTCATCATAGTCCTTGGGCAAATATACAAAGGCTGTCTTGGTAATCTCTGATTCATCCCCGTAATATGCCTTGGTGGTGTAGGAAATCTCTTGAATCGTACCGCAATCCTTAAGCATGATTCCAAGATCCGCCACAGGTATCTTATCTACGATTCCATCCTCAAATACCGGCTCCGGTGTGGGAGTAGGTGCTTCTGTAGGTGCAGGTGTAGGTTCTGCTGTTGCCTCCGCCTCACTTTCCGTACTGACATCCGAAGGCTTACTCTCCTCGGACACTCCTTCCGCATCCTTGCCGCATCCGGTGAAAAGCACCAGACACATCATATATAGTCCTAATCTTACTCTGCTCTTTTTCACTGCTTATTCCTTTCCTTTGCAAAGATTCTTCATCCGCTTCACATCCTCCGGAGTACATTCATAGGGAGAATATCTGGCCTTCTCATAAAGATTACCCATCTCCGTATTTTCCAGAATGCCGGAGCACTCCCTTGCTGTATACAGTTCCATTCTGTCCTTCTTTCCGGCTTCAGCAATCTTCTTCTCTTCGCTTAATACTTTCTTTCTAAAACGCCTGCGGATACGAAGGGCAGGATTCATGGCCGCAAATATACCATCCCGCTTAGGTGCATCCAGCTTTTCTACCACATCCGTTTTTTCATAAATATCCTCTTCCTTTTTCACCGCGGTTCCGCTTCCGTCGAAGGCAAACAGACCGCTCAAAAATTCAAACAGCATACGAATCAGCTTATATGCGATCCATAAAAGGATAATGAGCACCAAAATACTGAGTATAATATCCCACACACTGTTTTTGTCCGATATTTGCTCCGGAATCATCGGCTCCACGGCGCCTCCCAAATCCGGTCCACCATTCTGTTCAAAATCAAAACGCTTTATAAAATCACGAATCTTCCTTCCAAAGAATCCCAAAAATTTCCTTATATACTGCAACACATCATCCATACGCCCTATATTAGCCACCACCAATAACAATACCGACAGCAACGAAGAAAAGCCCAGCATGGAGATAACCCCCGAACCCAATACCGTTTTAATAGGCATGTATCCTACCGAGTGCTTATTCAGTTCCAGAAACTTCATGTACTTATTCACATAGCTGGCAACCGAATACAGTACCACATTCCAAATCATGATATAGATAACATTCTTCTGATACTCAAACAATCTGATATACTGAAAAATGAAAGCTACTACCACTGTCATAATCATAATAACCACAAGAGGTATGGGTTTATAATCAGAGCTGTCATCCTTGGTCCAGTCGTACATTTCCGTAGTCACAACGTAATAGGCCACACCAACCAGATAGATTATGGTATATGCTATGTGAGGAAATGGTATACTGTAAATGCCCAAAGCCAGAAGCAGATATATAAGATACCGCAACACCTTAAGTTTCTTCAGCTTACTGAATACATAGGGAAGAAAACCAATCCCCAACCAAATCAGCCAATGTGCCGGCAGTATTTTATAATTCTGACCGGCCACCAGCAATATCATATATATCACAATATAAAAACACCAATGGTTCTGAAAAATCATTATGTAATTGTGAATTGCTCTTACTTGCTTTATTGTCATATATTTTCCTTAACGCATCCTGCTAATTTCAACGGGTTTATAGAAACGTTGTAAATTTCTTGGTATCTTAGGTTCATCCTTGGAATCCTTTACATAGAACCACATAAAATCTTCTGAGACACCGCAATATGCCTGCAACAACTGTGTAAACTCATCGTAGGCATTCATGGACAATACGAAAGTATACTCTCCGTTTGTCCTGCGAAACAGCCTGTTTTCAAAATGCTCGTGAAAGGGCTTCATCTTTTTGCTCAAATCAATACAGGACAAGGAGCGATAGATTTCCCGTACATTCGTATCCTCATTGTAATACAGTATTTTGTCCGTTCTCGAATCCTTACAATTACCATAACAGGATACCTTAATCCCTTTTCCGGCAAAGAACCTCACAATACCGGCTGCAATCCGTATACATCCCTCTGCACAATCCTCTTTCTTCAGGATTCCTTCATCCTCCAGATTCAGGAAAATACGAATGGATTTCACTGCCGTAAAATCTCTTAAATTCACCTTTAAGTCTCCTGTCTTGGCAGTAGCCTTCCAATTGATGCTTTTCATATCATCATATGGCTGATACTCTCGAATGCCGCGATACTCAAAAGGGTCCTCCAAGAATTGACGCTTCGTATTCACCATACCATTCACCATTTGCAGGGAATGCAGAATCTCCTTATTGTAAAAAGGTTGCGGATATACATAAATAAACTCGTCGATTTCTCTGGTTTCCCGCAAATTGGTAAGCATGAACAAATCACCTGTCAGCAAATCAATGGAACGGATATGATAACAACCTCTCTTATCCGCCGTAAAGTGCAAGGTTCTGGTGATTTTCTCACGTCTTCCGATTGCAAACACATCATTACGGTAATACTGATCCGTCTTCTGGGTCTCCTTTGAATCCTCAAACAAAAGGTTGCGACTGGTTTGAAACTTCACATGAAACAAGGGAAGCGGCAACCATTTTTGATTGGTGATTACTTCTATGAGTTCACCGGTATCACCGGCAAACATATCCGTAGAACCAAACTTTAAGTCCACTTCCAGATTCTCGTTCCAGTAATATATGTATACCTTCATCTGAATCCATATAAACAAAAGTATTAAAATAACAATACCAATTAATTGTATCATGCACTATAATCCTCTGTGGGTACATCCGTGTTGCGTAAAATCTTATCTACAAACTTATCGGTTTCATTGTCTCCATAGCCCAAAATAATTCTGTGGGACAATACATACGGTGCTACTGCTTTTACATCATCCGGCACCACATATTCCCTACCGCTTAAGGCAGCATATGCCTTTGCACATTTCAACAACGCCAGACTGCCTCTGGGGCTGACGCCCATCACCACAGAGGCACCCACTCTGGTCTCTGCCACCAAATCTACGATATATTCCTGAATACATTTATGCACATATACCTTGGTCGCTTCCGCTCTGGCAATCTGCAAATCCTCCAAGGTCACCACGCTGCTCAAGGTGTCCAGAGGATCCGCTTCCATATAACGGGCCAATACCTCCAGCTCCTGTGCTCTGCCCAAAGCTCCCATGGATAATTTCATCATAAAACGGTCCATCTGCGCTTCCGGCAAAGGGAAAGTACCTGCTGTTTCCACCGGGTTCTGGGTAGCGATTACGAAAAACTCACCTGCCATTTTATAGGTCTCACCATCAATGGTGGCCTGCTTCTCTTCCATACATTCCAAAAGTCCGGCCTGGGTACGGGGTGTGGCACGGTTGATTTCATCCGCAAGCAAAATATTGGTAAAAATAGGGCCTTTACGCAGCACGAACTCATTGGTTTGACGATTGTATACATTCAATCCCGTAATATCCGCCGGTAGCAAGTCCGGTGTAAACTGAATACGTGCATATTCTCCGTTCATGGATTTTGCCAATGCCTTTGCCAGCTTGGTTTTGCCGGTACCCGGTACGTCCTCTAAAAGCACATGACCTTCTGCCACCATGGCGGTCAAAATTAATTTAATCACTTCATTCTTTCCTATAATAACCTTGCCTATATTCTCTATAATCTTATCTGCAAATATTTTCGCTTTTTGTTCCATAATCATTCTCCTATATTACATTTATCCGCGCTTTACATATAAAATGAGGTGAATCTTACTATAGCCATGATCAAAAAGTACAGCATGCCGAAATTCAGGAATGCAGTACACAGCTTTCTCTTCTCCACATGCTCCGGTGCTTTCTTTAAGAATAATTTCCTGCGATTTCGAATCAAAAGCACCCAGCCCACAATAACGGAAGCTATCAAAAACAGCACCCAACCGGAAAAGAGAAGCATACTTGGCATTATTTCCATCATGATTTCTTCCGCTTCCGGAGACATCATATTCTCCATTTCCAGGAATTCATACATTTTCTCTAAATCCAGCATACTTACCAGCTTCATGGAAATCACGGAGGTGGCCAGATTTACTACCATATGTAATAAAATGGTGTACCAAATCTTTCCGGTTCTCATATAAATAAATGCTAAGAACAAACCGATTCCGGTGGCAAAGAAAAACTGTGTGAAATTGCCGTGGAACAATCCGAAAAAGATGCCGGATACAAATATGGCAATTCCTTCACCATATTTATGTATTCTGTCAATCAAAAACTTTCTGAATACCAATTCCTCCACAATGGGTGCCCCGATGCCCACGGTTAATATACGCCAGAAATCATCGGACCCCATCATCATGTCCGTAATCGCCTGGCCCCCCATAGTACCAACAGTACTGAACATTAACTGATCCGCAAAAAATCCTATTATCATACCGGCGCCAATGACTCCTGCATTCATGAAAACAGCTGAAATGAACTGTCCAAAGGTCATTTTATGCTTTTCCACAGGTGTTTTCTCAATCTTGCTTGCCAAAGCCAAAACTGCAATCAAACAAATCACATCTGTGATGGCAATGGTTCCTACCCAGGAATACCAATCCTTTGTCATGATATCTTCTCCAAAAAACAATTCCATCACAGAATCATAGCAGGCTCCCAAGCTAATCATCAATACACCAAACACAGACAGCATCACACCGGCTGCACTATAATTCTTTTTTGCCGTAGTCAGCTCTAAAGGATTCTTCTTTTGCAATGCAATACCGACACAAGCCACCAACGCAATCACAGCCCCTGCCAGAAGTGCCCCCAAATAAAACTTATAATCCATTCCCAAAACATCCGCTACCGGCTTTAATAATGTGCGGCGAAACAGTAATATGCTATATACTACCAGAATCCAAACCATCATTACTTTTAACACAATTGATGCCGCCGATTTCCTCATATTCAACCACCTTCTTCTTTCTTATTTCTTCAATGCACTAGCAAATTAAAGTATATCACTTTTCCTATGGATTGTCACTTAGTTTAGAGGTAATTATTCAGAGCTATGCAAATGTATGAATAATTACAAAAACTCCCCTCAGCAGATTAGCGTGAGGGGAGTTACGCACTATTTATTTAATTCATTTATTCTTCAGCCACATCAGCATCGCTTACATCCTTATCGTCTGTTACAACGCCGGTGATTTCATCCTTCTTAGCACAGAAAGAACAAAGACGGGTACGGTTTGCTGCGATTGCTTCTTCTACATTACCTTTTGTCAATGTTTCAGACTGGTTTAATGCAGAACACTCCATGTGAGTGTGATATACCTTACCGAAAGGACTCCAGTAAACAGTGGTATTAATAGCCTCAATTGCTGCCTGCTGCTGTTCTTCAGAAACAGGATTGAAATCGTAGCTTGCTACACCGCCGATTAATAATGCGATTACTGCCACAACAGTTGCGATTGCCTTAGTCTTCTTGTCGGCATTCTTATTGGTTAATGCTAAAATAACAAAAGGAATAAACGCTACTGCACATGCGATAACACCCATATTGTTCCACAACCAGAATAAGAATTTGTTCTTTTCGCTGGCAGGCTTAATATGATTTGCCTTCTTCCAAAGCTGTGCACCGATAATAACACATGCAAGGTCTAATACCAATGCGATGATAATTAAGGTAAGCTGTGGTAAGAAAGTCCAGGTAATCTTTCCGAATAAAATAAAGATTGCGATAAATTCAAGTACCAATGCTACTGCCCAAAGTGCAAATGCTCCGATACGATAAGGCATGGAATTGCCTACAGGCTTTGCCTGCTTAATGTTTTTCTTCTTTGCTCCTGCTTGTACTTCTTCTCCGGTAGAAGCAGATACGATTTTTTTCTTCTTTGGTTCTGCCATGATTCATTCTCCTTTTATCATAATATAATATAAGAAAATCACTATAATTGTATTATACTATATTTTCTGTAATAGGCAAGTCTTTCCCCCAAAAATCGTCAATTTTCTTGACTTCTTTTAAGCAATGGCCGATAATAAAAATATAACAATTTTACAAACTATTCTTACATAGGAGTGATTATTATGGATTTCAAAAAACTTGCAGGTACTCTCTTAAGTTCCGACAGTATCAGCGGTCTCAGTACTGCTACCGGTGCTACCGGCAATGAAGTCAAAAAGGTCTTGACCAATGCAATTCCCGCACTGTTAAACGGTGCCAAGAACCAGGCAGATGACGACAGCACTTCAGAAAGCTTCGTAAACGCACTGTCCCAGCATGCCAAGGACGACACCAAAGACATCAGCGGTTTCCTGGGCAAGGTGGATATGGCAGATGGTGCCAAAATTATCAGCCACCTTTTAGGTTCAGAGAAGAATGATATCGTAAAGGACGTGGCGACCAAAGCCGGCGTATCCCAGAAAAAGACCAATTCCATCCTTTCTGCCATTGCACCCCTTCTTTTAAGCTTATTGGGCCAGCAGACACAGGAAGAAGACAACAGCTCAGCTATCGGTGGCCTTATGGGTTCCCTTCTTGGCAATGCTGATATGGGAAGCCTTCTGGTAGGTTTGTTGGGAAGCTCTTCTGAACCGGAAGAAGAAACCACCACCTCAAACGGCAAAAAGAAAAAGAAGAAAAAGAAAAAAGCAGAAGAAAAGGAAGAATCCTCAGGCGGCAACAGCCTGCTTTCCGGACTCTTTAATTTACTGAAATAACTACTTACAAAAAACCTGCACCCTCCCGGGATGCAGGTTTTCTTATGTGTCCGATACTATTCAAAACTAAATTTATCTACGATTTCCTTCAGTTCATTGATTCGATCCAAGGTATTGCTGGTCAAATCATAGTTGTCGCTGGTTGCATTTACCACGTTTGCGGTCTTATCTGCGATATCGTTGACACCGATGGAAGTTTCACCGATGGTGCGATAGATATTTTCCACAGCCACAGCCACCTGTTCCATGGCTTCATCCAAGACCTTGATATCCTCTGAAATATTATCCATACCTTTCTTGAAAGTATCCGCGTCGTTCATGTACTGCATGCCAATCTGATTGAAGTTATCATAATCTACCAATACGCTCTTCTCCAAGAAATCGGTGGTATCCGTCATGCTGTCGGTCATATTCTTAACTGCCAGATTTACTTCAGATATAATGGCATTAATATCACTTACCGTCTCCAGGGAACGATGTGCCAGATTACTGATTTCCTGTGCAACTACTGCAAATCCACGTCCTGCCTCTCCTGCTCTTGCCGCTTCAATACTTGCATTCAGAGAAAGAAGACTGGTCTGGTCTGATATCTCAACAATAGCATTGGTAAGCTCATTAATCTTAGCCACTGCACTCATACCCTCCAGTGCATAATCTTTTCTGGCCTTAATCTGCTCATACATTTCTTTGGTCTGGCGAATGGCATTCTGGGTAGAAACCTGCATGTTCTGTGCACGGCCTGCCACTTCAGCTGAGAATGCGTTACTTGCTTCTGTTTCCTTACTTATTTCACTAACCTGCTCTTTCATGTTTACCATATTGGCATTCATGATCTGGGTCATGCTGTTTACTTCTTCCGTGCTGGCCGCCAGCTCCTGGGTGGTAGCGGAATTGTCCGTACAGAACATGTGCACCTGGTTACTTGAGTCCTCCAACCTGCTCATATTCTTACTCACCACATCATTGGTCAGGTCAATCTTTGAAACTACTTCGTGCAGATTCTTGTTCATCTCACGTACTGCCCTGCTGATCGAACCGGTTTCATCTTTTCTCTTACAAAGCTTATCAATATTCTTAGGTAAGCGTAATTTCAGATTAGCCGTATCATCGATAATCTTTGTCACCTGATTTAAAGGCTTAATTACACGACGAATAATAAAGGTAGCAATCAGGATAATGCCCACCAAAACACCGATTGCTAAAACAATTGCTATGGTAGTCAATCTGGTAACCGGCTTCATCAATTCCTCTTCTGTAGTGCAGATTACTACTACAGACTTATTCTTTGAAATATAATAGCTGGCATACATTTTAACTTCTTTTTCCGTATACTCGGTACAAAGATTATCCGGTATAATACCTTTATTAATCTTCGCACAAATATCACGAATTACTTTATTGGTATTCGGCTTACCTATTCTTGAAGAATCCGTATGATAAGAAATAATACCACTCTTATTCACCACATAATATGAAAAGGAATCCATACCATTTATTTCCATACCATCAAAGATTGCCGCCAACTGCTCAGCCGTCAATGCTTCTTTCTTATATACCGTATCCAACGGTTCCTCTTCCTTGTCCACAATCTTACCATAGGAGGTAGCCACATTCAACATCTTGCCGTATGCGGATTCCACCAAAAGTTCCCGCACATTGGATATCATAACCGAAGTAATGGTAACTGCGGAAATAGCAACACCTAATATAATCAACAAATATACCTTCGTCTGAATGGAATGAAAAATACTAACCTTCTTCTCTTTCACCACACTCTTGTTCTTTGTCTTTTTTTCCATACGCTTATCCTCCGTAACACTCTATAAGATAATGATATCACATAGCCTATTGCTATTATATAACAATTCTGGATATTTTGCACTATTTATAGTAAATTTATATTGTTCTTATGTCTTTTTCTAATAGTTTTTCTCACCATCAACTTATATATCGGCAAAAAAACGTTTTTTATTTGCTTTTTCTTTCATAAAATGATATATTATGCTGGTAAATTAACATATCATTTTCTATCAAAGAGAGGAACTGAATTATGAAAAAATTTTTAAGTTTAACACTTTGCCTCATTTTGGCAGTATGTACTCTGACTGCTTGCGGCAACACCGAAGACGGTGCATCAGATAAGGATGCACACAAGGCTGATACTGCAAAGCTTACCGCAAAGGTAATCGACATCGACCTTACCAGCGAAGAATATGCTTTCGGTGTGGATAAGAGCCAGCCTGAGCTTTTAGCTTCCGTTAACAAGTTTATTGCTGAAATCAAAAGCAACGGGACTTTCGAAGCTATCTGTAACAATTATTTTGGCGACGGTACTCCTGTAGCAGTTACTTCTGCTGCTTTGGATCCTTCTAAGGAACAGCTGGTAGTAGCTACCAACGCTGCATTTGAGCCCTTCGAATATACTAAGGGTGACAGCTACTATGGCATCGACATGGAAATCGCAGCCAAGCTGGCAGAATACCTCGGACAGGAATTAGTAATCCAACATATGGACTTTGATGCAGTATGTTTAGCTGTTGGACAGAAGAAATGTGACATTGCCATGGCTGGTCTCACCATTAAAGAAGATCGTTTAGAGCATGTAAACTTCTCTGATTCCTACTACACCGCTTCCCAGAAGCTGATAGTTCCTTCTGACAATACCGAATTTGACGCTTGTAAGGATGCTGCTGCAGTAGAAGCTATCTTAAATGCCAAGGATGCGGCTACCAAGATTGGTGTCCAGAACGGTACCACCGGTCAGCTTTACTGCGAAGGTGATGAAGAATGGGGATTTGCAGGTTACAAGGTAACCACCGTCGGCTATAAGAACGGTTCCCTTGCCGTACAGGATTTATTAAACGGTAATATCCATTATGTTGTTATTGACTCTGCTCCTGCAGCATTTATTACTGAAGCCATTAACAAAATGCGCTAATATTGTTATTGATTAGACAGTGAGGTTTTCATGGGCAATTTTGAAGTAAAGATAAATACATTTATAGAAAACTTTATAACTTATAACGGCTATGTCAAAGTTATTGATGGTTTGAAAAATACTCTTTTGATTGCCGTTTCCGGCTTGATTATCGGTATCCTTATCGGTACGTTGATTGCTACGGTACGTGTGATTCCCAAATACAAACTGTTACCCAGAATACTAAACGGATTCTGCAGTTTCTATGTGAGTCTGTTCCGTGGTACTCCCATAGTGGTACAGTTATTGGTATTTTACTATGTACTGCTCCCTCTTATGGGTATCAACATCACACCGGTGAATGTTTCCATATTGGTATTTGGTCTGAATTCAGGTGCCTACATATCAGAAACCATGAGAAGCGGTATCATGTCCGTAGATTCCGGTCAGATGGAGGCAGGACGCGCTGTAGGTTTAAGCTTCTCAACCACCATGATGAAGATCGTGATTCCTCAGGCAGTTAAGAATATTCTTCCTACTTTAGGCAATGAGTTTATTGCCCTGATTAAGGAAACCTCTGTTGTAAGCTTTGTTGGTGCGTTAGACCTTTATGTTGCATTTAACAATATCGGATCCAGCAGCTACGAATTCATGGTACCCTATCTGGTAATGGCCATGATATATATTGTCCTGGTACTTATTATCAGTGCCGGCATTAAGATTATGGAAAGGAGCCTGAGAAAAAGTGATAGACGTAATTAATCTTGAGAAAAAATTTGGAAATAACAAGGTTTTGAACGGAATCAGTGTTACCATCAATAAAGGCGACATTATCTGCGTTATCGGTCCCTCCGGTTCCGGCAAAAGTACCTTTTTACGTTGCTTAAACTGTATGGAAGACCCCACCGGCGGTCAGATTATCTTTAATGGTGTGGATATCACAGACTTCAAGGTGGATATCAATATCCACCGTCGTAAAATGGGCATGGTTTTCCAGCATTTCAATCTGTTTAACAACAAAACCGTAATTCAGAATATTATGCTGGCTCCCGTTTATGTACAATGTCAGGACTTAAAGAAAACCAAACACAAAAACAATCTGATTAAGTTTACAAATATCTTTAAATCAGCAAATAAGAAGAAGGAATTACTTCCCATCACCACTTCCAAAGCCCAGATTAAGCAGGAAGCACGTGAGCAGGCATTAAACCTTCTGAAACGTATTGGTTTGGAAGATAAGGCAGATGTGTATCCTTCTACACTCTCCGGCGGTCAAAAGCAGCGCGTTGCTATCATCCGCTCTCTCGCCATGAATCCGGAAGTCATTCTCTTCGACGAGCCTACCAGTGCATTAGACCCTGAAATGGTTGGCGAAGTACTCGACTTGATGAAATCTTTGGCTCAGGATGGTATGACCATGATTATTGTAACCCACGAAATGGGTTTTGCAAAAGAAGTAGCCAACAGAGTACTGTTTATTGATGAGGGATTAATCTTAGAAAGTGCTGCTCCTAAGGAGTTCTTTGAAAATCCTAAGCATCCCCGTCTGAAGGAATTTTTATCAAAAGTACTATAAACAAAACCGCGACTCCACCAAGGATGTCGCGGTTTTTATACTATTTTACCTCTTCATTTTCTTTCTGCTTCTTTTTCATCAAATACATAGCTTCATCAGCACGCTTCAAACAATCGGACATATCCAGTTTTTCTTCCGGTGAAATCACTACATATCCCACTCCTGCTTTCAGCGGATAGGGTAGCATCATTTCTTTGGTCGTATTCTCCAATTCCGTCTGAATCTCATCCAATAATTGCGTCGCTGTTTTTCCGGCACCACACTCTCCTACCATGAGGAATTCATCCCCACCATAACGTACCACTATCCAATCTTCCCTTAGTACATTTTGAATAGACTTAGCCACGGTACAAATCGCCAAATCGCCCTGCAAATGCCCATACTTATCATTAATCATCTTCATCTTATTGATATCGGCAAACATCAAAACAGCTTCCTTGCCCTGTTTATGGCACTTCTCCAGATAGGGATATGCTATTCGCTCACAGCCCATACGATTGTATACCCCGGTTAATCCATCGGTAACCGACTGCTTTTCCAATCTCTTATTCAACTCTACCAGACGTATATTCTGGCGCACATTACCTAAGCTTTGTTTGATATTCCTCAACCAGTTATAAAGGGAATAATCATACATGATCTGTATCTCTGTGCCAAATACCACATATCCGTAATATCCTTCCCTATCATACAGAGGAAGAAACAGATAAAAACCCGTTTCATCGCTTTCACCATTGTACCCCGGCACTAATTGACTGATATCCATCTTGGGAATCCGCTTAAATCCTTTTCCCTCATGCAAACCACATATCACATCAACGGTTTCTGTATAACCACGTTTCCTTAACGGAACCCCTTCTTTTAATGTGGAAAAAAAGTCATCCAGAAGACAAATATATACTTCCTCCCCTTCATGCATATGCTCTCTTTCCAAAAAGTCGTTAAATCTGTGATGTAATTCATCTTCACTGGTAACCATGGTCATACTCTCGGAAATATCACACAAATGACCGCCCCAATAAACCACATTCATTATAGAATCATAGGTGCCGCCCTGTTCCGAAACCCTCTGACCCAGCACATCCTTAAGATAGTTAAAGTTACATCCGCAACTTCTGGCCGGGATACCGCATGACTTAATATAAGTTGCTTCTTTCACCGGTTTATTCTCTATCTTCCATAACAAATGATATAATGCCTGATACCCCATATCATTCCAATTACGGTCAACGGTAGTTATGGAGGGTCTATGCTCTCTGGCAGACTTCAAATGATCAAAGCCGGTAACAATCACATCCTCCGGCACTTTCAAATCCCTGTCATTTAACACAGCACATACTGCCATGGCCATCACATCATTGGCGCATACAAAAGCATCCGGTACCTGTTCATGTGCATCCAACCAAGCAGGAAGTAATCTTTGTGTTTCTACATAATTCCAATTCCCGCAAAAACTATCCATCAGCGTATAGCCTCTGCTTGACAAAGCATCTTCCACCGCCTTACGTCGGATACAATTTTCTTCATTATGCTCAGGTCCGCTAATATAGACCACTTTCTCCACCTCATGCACAGTCAACAGATGCATACAGATATCGTACATTCCCGAATAATTATCAGAACCTAGGAAGTCAATACCCTGCATCTGATACTCCAAACTGATTGCCGGAATACCGGTATCCCTTACTTTATCAGTCAGGTACTGAAATTCCTCCTGCAGGTGAAATGTATTTCCTAACAAAATAATGCCATCCATCTGTGCATAATCCAATAAACGGTATATATTGGTTTCACCAATATCATTATATTCCACACCTTCATCATGAGAATAATTCATAAAAATGAAAAGGTCCACATTATTCTCTTTCGCACTTCTTTTTATTCCGTCCAATGCGACTTTCAAGAATTCATTATTCCAACCGTTTCCGCATACTGCGATTTTCTTTTTCATCAAATCCCTCTCTCGCATACATAATTATCATTAATATTTTGCCATCTTAACCTTCTCTAAAAATGCTTCTTCCGGTAAGGGCTTATCAAAATAATAACCTTGGATAATATCGCAACCCATACCGGTCAGGTATTCGTATTGTTGCTCTGTTTCCACACCTTCCGCAACAACCATCACTCCCAATTCACCGGCCAATCTTGCAATACTCTCAAACATAATGCATGCTTTGTCTTTTTGCGAATCCTCACTATCAAAAGGAATAAAAGACTTATCTATCTTTAAGATATCAATACTCGTCATCTTCAACATATTCAAAGAGGAATAACCGGTTCCGAAATCATCAATGGAGGTACTGATTCCTTCTGCCTTCAATTCATCAATCAAGGTAGCCATCACGATATAATCCCTGAAATCTTCACTTTCCGTCAATTCAATCTCAATATATTCGTGAGGAACATTATACTTATCGATAATCTCAACGATTTCCTGCACCAAATACGGATTCTCCATATGTCTGCGGGAAAAATTGACAGAGATATGGGGCAATGGTATTCCTTCCGCTTTGCACTTAGCTAATAATTCGCAGCTTTTTCCCAAAACAAAATAATCCAGCTTACAAATACTGCCATCCCTTTCCAATATGGGGATAAATTCCATGGGATATACCAATTGATTGTTAACGTTCCAGCGCACAAGGGCTTCGCCTCCGTATACGACTCTCTCCTTGCACATTATCTTAGGCTGATAATGTACCACAAATTCCTGTTGCTCTAATCCTCTATGGAAGCCGGCAATAATCTCCTTTTGTTTCATCACGTCCCTATAATATTCATCCCGATAAAATATCACATCAGCACTCTCCTGCTGGCGTGCCACCTGATAGGCAATACTGATACGAATCATCACATCTCCGGGACGCTGGATATCGTTTAGTTTGGCTGCTCCTATGGTAGCACCAAACCGGAACTTCTTTTCTTCATTACCATCTTTGTAAATAAGCTTTACATTACGGATAAATGAAAAGAACTTCTCAATATTTTCACTATGGATTAAAACCACGAAATTATCGCCGCCCAATCTGGCAATCACTTCATCATTTTCTACTTGGTTTTTTACTGTATTAACATACATGGCCATTACCTCATCCGCTTTCACGTAAGGTAATACATTATTCACATACTTAAAATTATGTATATTAAAATAAACACCAATATATTCTTCTAATAAGCCACGGGAGAATTTCTCCATAACAACCTGCATAAAGCCGTTTATATTAGATATATCTACCGACAAGTCCTTACTCATAGCCTGGTCCAACAATGTATTCATATTTTCCATCTTGAATGCATGGAAAATAGTGTTACTGATAATCTTCAATATATCCAGCTCTTCTTCCGACCAGATATGACCTGCTACGGAATAAAGTGTAATAACGACTTGTCCGCCGTCACCGGTTTGAAAAGTATGAGTAATCGGATTCGCCACATTCACATCAGCTCTTTCATATAGTATCCTTGTAAAATTCTGTGTCTGTACACGAAGCTTTGTCTTAGGCGCAGACAATTCAAGAAGGACTTTTCCTATTTCCAGACTCCCTTCAAGGCATGTTATAGCCAGTCTTACATTTACTGACAACTCTTCACTTGTTCGAATTGGTTTCTGCATCAGTTCAAAAAACTGCTTTATTTCATTACTGCAAAATATCGCCATTTCTACCTCCCATGGGGTTTCCATCTCAATTTCTTGTATGAATATCAGTCTTTTTTAATCCATTTCCACATAATATAATTCATTATATCACATTTTTCATAAAATAATAGCTTTTTTATGTAAATTATCATAATTTTTCAACATATTTGCAACCTATACAATTCTTCTGTTTTTTACTGAAATAGTTGCCATTTCTTTCGTTGATTATTATAATGACTATATAATAATCAAATGAAACGGAGAAGAAACATGAATCGAAATTCAACTTCTGCTAAACATAATACATCCTTTGATATATTACGCATCATTGCTGCATTTAGTGTAGTGGTTCTTCATGTAAGCGGTCAATACATTATGAGCTATCCGGTTGGATCCGATGAGTTTTGTATGTCGAATTTCATAAATTCGGTTTCCCGTTTTGGTGTTCCTATTTTCGTTATGATAAGCGGTGCCATTTTTCTTTCGGAAGAAAAAAGCGTAAGCATCTCAAAAATATGGTTGAAAAACATTTTTCGCCTGCTTATCGTATTTCTGATATGGTCTTTTGGATATTATGTCTTTCAATCACTATATTATTGGCATTTCGACTTTTGGAATAAAGGACTATTACGTACCCTCGTAGGTTGCGTCTATGCATCTGAACATTTTTGGTTTCTGTTTATGATTATGGGATTATATACATTAATCCCCCTATTACGCACCTGGGTACACAACGCTACTACCAAGGAATTGTACTATTTTGTAACACTTTTCGTTGTATTTCAAATTCTTCGTACTACATTTACTATTTTGCTGGATAAATCACTCATATATAAATTGTCTGATATGTTTACCATTGTAGAATTGAGCGGTTATTTGGGCTATTTTGTATTGGGTTATCTATTAACCGCGCGCCCTGTTTCTTCTAAAATAAAAATATTGGTTTATAGTCTGACTCCTATAGGAATTATTGCCAACTATGCTGTATCACATTATCTTTCAAACAAAAATGGCTTTTATACACCGGGAATTTATGATTGCTTTGGCTTTTTTACATTTATCCACATCATAGCATTATTTCTCTTCGTAACAGATTTAATACCTGCAGAAATATCAAACCCAAAGCTATCTTCCTATTTTAAGAAGCTATCCTTGGATACTTTGGGAATCTACATGATGCATGTTGCTCTTTTAGAATATTTTGTTAATGAAAAAATCTTGTTTGGACATATGCATCCTATTCCCGGTATATTACTGCTAAGTATTATTTGTTTTGTAATAAGTGGTATTGTCTCTGCCATTCTGCGACGAATACCACTTATAGGTCACTATATTTGTTAACGGAAAAGCCCCTAAACTGTCAGACCATTACGTCTAACCGTTTTAGGGGCTTTTATTTTATCCGTTATTTCTTGTTTTCGCTGTAATAATCCAAGGTGCAGGCTGCTGTTTAAAGGTATTATTGCTTCCCAGCTTTGCTATGGACACCTGAATAGTATCGATATCAGTAAGGCCCATATCCTGCAGGGTTGCGGTTATATTAGCAGCCACCTTAAAATCCAAAGTATAAATCACCACATTGATGTTCGGATTCAGACCAACAAGATAATTCAGTTCCTGCTCTGTGCTGGCAGATGCCACCATAAATACCAAAGAAGGTACCGGACAATCCTTCATGGTTTCTGCATCGATGTGATCGATAATTTTGATATTATGCAAGTCAAAATGTGCCACATTATCTTCCAGGGTCGCACGGTCTCTGTGACTATACTCTACTGCTACTACGGAACCTTCCGGTGCCATCAACGCTGCCTCAATGGCAATACTTTCACCGCCGATAACACAAATATCATCCTGCGGGTCCAGCATCATCTTGTTCAAAATAATGGCACGAATTTCACTACCTACATACTGGATGGAACCACGCTGGAACAGCTCGTTACTGAGACCGATTTTTGCAGTATTTCTGGCATTGGGATTGATAATCAGCATACCCGCAGAAGCATTAATACCTCTGTCAATCATATCCTTTACTTTCTGATGCAGAATCTCTCCTACCGGCTCTGATCCTTCATTGTACCAAACATCGCATTCGCCTAAACCCGCATTCCACAGACGATAGAAAATATCATCAATACCCGCATTGGTAAATACCATAGTGGTTTTATGGGCTTCCACAGTGGGAATTATATTCTTATTCTTTTTTGTGATATCAATCATTTTTACATGCTCTAAATCCAAGGTTGTATTCTTGGCATAATACTGTAACCACGATAAAATCACTTCATTTGTAAAAATTTGCTGCTCCATAGGATGTACCCCCTTGTATGTCATTCTTGATGATTGAGACTCAATAATATAGTCACCTCAATCGATTACATACATTATATCACATCCAACAGTATTTGTAAAAACATTCCGAATAAATTATTTAATTTGTCAAACTATTTTACACTTCTCCCAACTCTTCCAATTCCGTTTCGGCTTCCAGCATACGTTCCAACAAACTTTCCTGCAAATGTTCCTCTTTGTCCAAGGCATTTTGCAGCTCCATCAGCTTATGATAGTCAGAAGAAAGAGCCGGATCCAGTAGCTGAAGTTTCAATTCATCCGCTTTTGCTTCGCTTTCAGCCAATTGTTTTTCATATTTTTCCAATTGTTTTAACAAACGCGACTTTATCTTGCCCGGATTGTAGTATTCTTTTTTATTAAATACATCCTGTAAGGTAGGTACTGCTGCTCCGGCAGTGGCATTCTTTCCGCTCTGTACTCCCGTAGTCACAGCAGAGTTGTTTGCTTTTTCCCTATCCTCCTGCTTCTGCTTCTCCACCAGATATTCCTCATAAGGATAGTCGTATTGCTTCACCGCATCCTTACCAAACTCCAGGATACCCGTAGCCACCTGCTTAATAAAATATCGGTCGTGGGATACAAAAAGCACTGTTCCTTCAAATACCTGAAGCATCTGCTCCAAGGCTTGTTTACCCATAATATCCATATGATTGGTAGGCTCATCCAAAATAAGCAGATTGGGCTTAGTCTGCATCATTTTACAAAGCGCCAGACGCACCTTCTCTCCACCGGAAAGTTGTCCCATCAGTTTCTCCACGTCCTCTCCGGAAAACAGAAAGCTTCCCAAGGCGCTACGAACCTCTTCCCTTTTCATATCCGGATAGACATCCCAGAAATTATCAAGTACACTTTGTTTCGGGTCCGCATCATCCACTACCGCCTTCTGCTGGTCGAAATAGCCGTACTCCACATTCTGGCCGATAGTAAAGCTTCCTCCCAACGGGGGAATCAGTTCTACCAAAGTCTTTAATAAGGTGGACTTACCTTTGCCGTTTTCGCCCAAAATAGCCAGACGCTCCTTCTTACGCAGATGGAAGCTCACCTGACTCAACTCGCATTCATAACCGATTTTCAGATTCTTGGCAATCAATACATCCGAATAGCTTTCCAATCTGGGTGTAAACATCATATGGAAGGTCTTAGTATCAAATCTTCTGGGCTTCTCAATCTTCACCATATGTTCGATAGCCATTTGCTTCGAACGTGCAGCAGTCACTTTAGTGGGCGTATTTTTCCACTTTTCAATCCATTCGGTCAGTCGCTGGATTTCCTTCTGCTGCAGTTCATAATCCTTTTCCTGCTTTGCCAAATCCTCTTCCTTACGCTTCAAAAAAGCTGTATAATTGCCCGGATAGCGTTTCATACGATGATATTCTATCTCATAAGTCACATCAATAATCCGGTCCAAAAACATACGGTCATGGGATACGATTACCACAGCCTTGTCATAGCTTTTCAAATAATTTTCCAGCCACTCAATGGTAGGTAAATCCAAATGGTTGGTGGGCTCGTCCAAAAGCATGATATCCGGCCTGCTAAGAAGCAACTTAATAAAAGCCACCTTGGTCTGCTGACCTCCTGAAAAGCTGCCTATGGGTCTTTGTAAATCCTCCAAGGGAAAGCCGAATTTCTGGAACATAACCTCCATATCCTGCTTCCAGCTATAGCCTCGCAGAGCCTCCATTTTCTTCTGCAAATGGTCGTATTCATAAAACAGGGACTGATTCTCCCCTTCCTGCTGTAACAGTGCCTCAATCTCAGCCATACGCTTTTCACAGGCAAACACCGGTGCAAAGGTTTTCTTAATCTCCTCCTCCACACTCACTTCCCTATCCGGGAAACTGATTTGACGCAAGAAACCAATCTCCTGCTTCCCTGCCATCATAATACCGCACTCTTCATCGCTGTCCAGGTTATTCATATGTATGTCGCCTACAATCAGCTTTAACAGAGTGGTCTTGCCACAGCCGTTTCTTCCTACCACTGCAATCTTCTCATTGTCGTGTATTTCAAAATTCACATCCTCTAAGATGGTATCGGCACCGTATTGTACCAATGCATGCTTTATCTGATATCTCATAATACTTAAAAAGGAGGACCCTTTCAATTTAGGGTCCTTCCCATCCTCCACTTATTAATATAGTTTCTTAGGCATCGGCGGATTCTGCTCTCTGCTACGCATTGCATATACACCGAATGCAACAAACACAAGTATGATTGCTGTTTTTAAGGCCAGTCTCATAATATCATGATTGCCCACTACGATAGCATACATAGCAACATTTTCTTCCCAGGACATAGTCCATCCGGCAATCAGCTCTGCATTCTTACCAATCTGTTCCACCCGTAATGATGCCAGATTCGCCACACCTGATGTGGCAATAAAATAGGACAAATAGGCCATAACACCCAGTAGGATACCAAAGCCCATTCCCAACTGCTTCCCCTTCTTAATGCTTAACATAAGCAAAATATACATCGCACTAAAAATCAGGGTAGTTAGTATTGCTGCTCCGAAATGAATACTGTCAAAGGGCATCTGATAACCGCCGTTATAATCTGCAACATAGGCTCTTATATAAAACTCCGGTGCCATTACTACGGAAAAGGTACCCACCAAATAAATTATTTGCAAAACCAATGCCGCATTCAGCAATGCCAATGGTAATTTCTTCGGATTGTTCTGTTTCATCTTATCTTCCTCGTTTCTTACATATGATTCCTATTCGATTATATCAGTGTTAGGGGGATTTTACAACATTCTTTTCTGAACCGGACTTTTCTGTTATTACTTGTCAAACTCCGTGATTTTTACTATGATATTATCAGGAATCAATATACAAAGGAGGCCTTTATGGCAAGCAATACTACCATTTTACAAGATTCTTATCAACATAATCACATTGATGTCCTGGACGGTATCCGTGCCATTGCCATCCTTATCGTGGTATGGTTTCATTTCTGGCAGCAATCCTGGCTCATGCCCATTGCCGGCGATTTTAATATTGACTGGATTCCCAGAAACGGTGCCCTGCTGGTGGATATGCTGATTCTGTTATCCGGTTTCTGCCTGTTTCTTCCCTATGCACGCAGTATGGTATACAAAACGGAAGCACCCCACGCAAAAAGCTTTTATAAGAAACGTGTGGCACGCATCTTCCCTTCCTACTATTTCAACGTATTTCTGGTACTGTTTCTGTTTGCCCTTCCTTTGGGCGAATACGCAAATAAGAGTTTTTTGTGGAAGGATTTATTGAGCCATATTTTCTTTGTTAATAATCTTTCCTACGACACTTTGGTAGCCACCAAACTAAACGGCGTCTTATGGACGGTAGCTGTGGAGTTTCAGTTTTATCTAATCTTCCCTTTGCTGGCTAAATGGTTTCAAAAGAGGCCCATACTGACCTACTCCTGCATGACCTTAATCGGTCTGATTAGCAGTCATTTTATCAGCCAAAACTTTGGTACGCTGAATCAGGCACTCTATGTAAACCATACCCTTACCTTTTTATCGGTCTTTGCCAATGGTATGCTGGGTGCATGGGCTTACATCTCTATAACTCATGACAAAAAGCCTGTAAAGGCCGAGCAATTCTTATATATTTTAATGACACTGGCTGGCCTGGTGCTATACAAAATCCTCTGTGATCACCATATGAACTTTCCAAACGGTCAGCAGTGGCAGGTAAAGTACCGCTATGTACTATCCTTGGTATATTTACTAATACTTTTCGGGTGCCTGATGGCCCAGCAGTACTTCCGTTTCTTCTTAGGAAACAGGCTCATGAAGTTCCTGGCTACCATTTCCTTTAACCTTTATATCTGGCACCAGTATATCGCCGTAAAGCTAAAAGAGTTCCGCATCCCCTACTGGGAAGGCGACATACCGCCCAATCAACTGGGGGACAAGCCCTGGATGTGGAAATATATGCTGCTATGTATTGCTGTCTCACTTGTTGTAGCCATATTAACCACTTATCTGATTGAGAAGCCACTTGCAAGATTGATTTTGAGACGATATGATAAGTCGAAATAGAAAAGAATACCAGCCACGGCTTCCCCTGTTGGCTGGTATTATTCATTTACAAGTATTGTCTCAAATCCTTGCCTAGCTTTTCTTCGATTTCGATCAGCTTGCTGCAAATCGCCTTTGATTGCTCATCTGCAGCCTTATACTGATTCAGATAGCGGTTTAAGGTTTTTACACCCATATTGCAGCCATCAGTAATTAAGTCCGCTACGGTAGCATCGCTGTTATCCATAGCCAGCTTCATATTGGTCTTCATCCAGGACATCCCCTTTGCCACAGGGCTGGGATCCTTTTCACAGGCATTATGCTCCTGCAACATACTGCAAATATCATTCTCCAGATTTTCATGATGTGCCTTACTTTTCTGCAGCAATTCCTTCATCTCAGAATCACACACCTTCTCCAACACCTCATCAATGGAGGAAATACCCATCTTGGTACCTGCATCACATTCCTTTAATAACTTTACAGTATCTTGATTTTCCATAAAAATACTCCTTCCAAAAACAGCTTTTAGAAGGAGTATTCCCGGATTATTATTTTATTATTCAATAAAAATATTCTTCATTCCAGATATTATCATCCGATATATATTCAGCTTTTATCGGCTTTCCCATATCATCATAATAATAGTGCATCTCATAATCTAGCGCATATTTAATAATCTCTATGCAATGTCCCTGTTCGTTATATTTATATTCGAACAATCTATCGTAACACTCGCTACCACGAATGGTTTCTTTCAACAATCTTCCCTTTTCATCATATTCGGAAGTATATTCATACTTATCAGTCAGATGACAAACTATTCCTCTGGCATCAGAATATGTATAATACTCATAAACCATCTGCTCTTTTCTGTCATCTATAACGATATCTCGTAAAGCCGGCTCACTATAGGTTCCCGGATCATCACCAAAATAATCTTTATATTCATCAAAATACTGATAAAACTTTAAAAGCTCATCCTCCTCAGCCATAAACAGTGCTTCCATATCATCTTCTTCATCTTCACCTTTGCAAGCTGTCACACTTTGAATCATTATATTGTATATTTCACGTTTCTCCCTGTCTTCCTTAACAAAAAATACTCTGTCTCCGGCTTTTTTGCCAATCAATTCATTGTAAAGGGATATGATGTTCTCCAGGGACAGGATTTCTCCATCCAATGAATCAAGTCCATCCATCACACCTAAATCCAAAATCCATTCTTCCTCTGAATGCTCTTCATAGCTTTTGGCATCAAGGGTATTAGCCTCTCTTACTTCTGCCACTATGGTATCCCCGTATTTTACGGCCTTATTGATTTCCTTTATAGTGAATTGATAATAGAAACTGTCCTCATAGTAGTCATTCTCTGACTGGAATTGGTCTCCTATGGTTTTTCCCAGAATCTTTTTAAGCTCCAAATCTCCTTGTCTTAAACTACAATGACCATCTACATCAACTGCAAAAAATACATTCGTATTAAGAAGATGTACCGGCAACTGCCCGGTATGTATCTTCTCTCCGTCACAGGTATCTACACCGTAATGTGTCATACTGTAATCTGCCAGAAGTTTATCCCCATATTCGGCTATATCCGGATTCTGACTTTTCACTTCCACTATGGTATATTCATAACCATAACGGCCATCCCCGCCTTCAAACCAAAGGGTAAAGGTTTCGCCCACCGTTTTTCCGATGGCTTCTTTCACCTGCTTCATAGATGCCTCTTCCGAGTCATCAAATTCTTTCTGAAACTGTTTAGATGTGGTAGCCACCTGGAACTCCTGCATGCCGGTGTATTCCCACTGCAATTCCTGAGACGTTTTCGTATAGGTAACACTTACCTTATCACCATATTCGATGACCTTGGGCGGCAAGGATTCCAGTGGTTCCGGCACAGGTGTTGCCGTTGGTTCAGGAGTCATAGTAGGTGTGGGTGTTGCTGTCTCCTTCGGTTCGTGTGTTGCCTGTACCGGCGCTTCTGTAGTCTGAATCTCCACTTCTACGCTTTCTTCAGTTCTGTCTTCTTTCTCAGTTTCCATACTGTTCCCACAGCCGTACATAACGCACATTAGACTTAATATTAAACACAGAATCCATATCTTTTGCATTCTTTTCATTTTATTATCTCCCCTCTGATTCTCTATTACTTATTAACAGTAAAAGATGCAGGTAAACATCTTATTATTCATGCGTCAATAATACGTTTCGATTAAAAATCCCCAGTCATCATATTCACGTTCACCAGAGTCACTCTCCCTTACCATTCCGTTTGCATCATAATAGATTCTTTTATAATATTGGGGACGTGACGGATCATATTCGTAAACAGTTCGATTTCCATTATAAATATGTTCTGACCTAATCAACTGGCCCTTTTCATTATAATATGCATAGTCTACCATCTCATTTTCGTATCCTACATAATCTTTCTTCTCTTCCGTACAAATACCCTGTTCGTTGTATTGATATGTAGTAATATCATATACTTGAAACACCCCTTCATCATCCAGATACCCATCAACACGCTCTATACAGTTTCCGGCTGCATCATACTGATACTCAACAATGTTATAGCTCATCCCTCCATCTCCAAGCCAGTCTTGTTTAGTAATCTCTTTTTTGACTCTGCCTTCTGCATCATATTCTCTCTCTATGCCATGTACATATTCCAAAGCGTACTTTTGATCATAATAATCACAATAATACTCATAGGTCATTTCATTCTCCGGATGTTCCGCCATGATATAAACCACCTTCGGACGCCAACCACCATTTGAATATCCGTTCTCTTTAGGGGATTCCATAATAAAAGTAATATCCTCTTCATCAGCCAGCATAAGTGCTTTCAGCCCCTCCGTTTCATGATCTTCCTCCGTCTTTTCACCGGGCTTCACTGAAAGAATTTCCATACTGTAAATCTCAGCATCTCCATAATAGCCATCTTCTTCAAACAGAGATATCTCCACAGTATCTCCTACTGTTTTGCCAAGCAGCTTCTGAAATACAATCCGACCTTCCTCTATCTCATGCCATTCCACCTCCGGACCGGTTAGCTTAAATTCAAAGGTACTTTCTTCATCTGTGACACCTGCACATTCTAAATACACTTCCCTCACCTCTGTTTTTATGGTATCTCCATATTTTATTGCTTTGCTGATACCGTGAATTCTATATTTGTAGTGATGGGTCCATTCATAGGATGACTTTACCAAATCAAAGCTATGGCCGATTCCTTTACCCAATAACTCATTAATGTAATAGTCCGCTTCTTCTAAATAATATCCATCCTCTCCTAATGTTAAAAATGAATCGTTGTTTGCCATGCGAAGTACCTGATTACCGGTATGTATGGTGACACCTTCTCCGGTATCCACTCCGAAACCACGCATCGCATAAGAGGTATAGATTTTGTCACCATACTCGATTTTATCTGCATTCTTGCCCTTCACATATACTATTGTATGTTCATAACCGTGGAAACCACCATCCTCTTCAACCCAAATGGTAAAGGTATCTCCGGCAGTCTTACCGATAGCCTTTTCAATATTCTGCTCAGTGATTTCTTCCGACTTATTCTGAAACTGTTTCGATGCAGTGCTCACCACAAATTCCTGACTGCAAGAGTATTTCCAGCTTTCAGTACCATACATCTTTTTATCATAAGATATCGTAATAATATCCCCATACTCTATCTCTTTGGGCGGTAGCGGCTCCTGTGGCTCCGGTGTAGGAGTAACTGTTGGCTCCGGCGTGGGCGCAACCGTTGCTTCCGGCATTGGAGTCCCGGTCGGCGTAGGTGTGGGTGAAGCCGTAGGCACCGGTGTAGAAGCGGGCTCCGGTGTGGGCGCAGGCATTTCCGGTGCCGGTGTTTCCTGTACCTGTTCTTCCGAAGACTGAGACTCCTTTTTCTCTGTACGTTCTTCTTCCTTACTCTCACCGCAACCTGCTATAGTCCCGATTAATATAATTACTAAGAACATCGTTATTATTTTACGTATATTGCTTCTCATATATATATTCCCTTTCTCATAAGTACAATTCATTATCCCTGCCCATTAAAAAGATGCAGGTAAGCATCTGCCTACCTGCATCTTATCACTTTAGGATTACAATTGTCAACCTCTATTTTGTTTTTCTTAATATGCCAATGGAATGATTCCCATATAGGTCGCCAAATTACAGCTATAAATAATACCATTGTTATTTTCTATATATTCCATCCACTGTTCATCATCCGGATATGACATCAAACGATTAATATAATTACTGTTACCATAGCTGTCAAAAGGATCTTCAACAGGCAACAAGGTGGTTTCAATCAATAAATAATCTCCGGAACCGTTCCAAGTTTCTACCGCCACCTGACAATGACCGGTAGTTAGTACAATCATGGAATTAAAGCCTGCCGCCTGCAATGCACTTGCCATAAGCACGGATGTCTCAATACAGATTCCACTCTTTGAAAGTAAAGTTTCATCCGGGCGATTTACTCTCTGGGTAGCATTAGTTGCTTCTCCGATAGAATAGCTGGACATAACATAGCGAACACCCAAATCGCTAATGGCTTTCTGAATCGCATATACCTGATATGCCGTTATCATATGTTGCTTATCATCAATTACAGGCTGATAACCGGCAATGCCGTGATATCCGGTATATTCCTCCATATAATCCGCAGCAATTCGTAATAACTCCTGAATATAATTGGATTCCGGAGTTACCCAAGCCAATACGTCCGCATAGTCGGTATATCCATACTCATTATTGCTCAGGATAAAATCATTAATAGACATAATCTTCACATTTTCGGTTTCTGACGCAATAATATTACCTGTTTCCACATCTGTTATCGTCACCTTAATCTGTGTGCTTTTCTGATTATCCAGATTTAATCCGGAAGAAATAACAGGTGGCTTAATATAGTATCTTTGCGGGAACTGATTAATGGTCATAGTCTTCTCATACTTCTGTGAGAAACCGTCCACCTCAACTGTTACCAATACATCCTTTTCTCCGTTTATATAGGATAAATTCAGAATAGCAACCGCCTGTAATCTGTTATACATGGCAGGATAGATGGTATCTATGCAGCTGATACTGGAAGTCACCTTGGTTTTTTCCAGCTGATCAAAGTAAGAGAAATCTACATTATCATAATCCTCATCCTTTAAAAGTTCTGTATTTTCCTCGCACTCGTCCACCAGGGATTCCACTCGTTCCATGTAAACGCTGATATGAGATTCTAAGTCTCCCATTATTTTTTGGATATCATTGTTCCAGTCTTCCTGCTCACTCATAATATCAGTACAAAAATACATTGCGCTCACAGCAGTCAGAACATCGTCATTTTGCTCCGCTTTATACATCTCTACCAATATGGTTTGGTATTTCTCCAAAATATCAATCTCACGATTTATAGCATGCTCCAAATACTGGGGAGTTTCAAGTTCTTCAATCTCTTCAACCAAATCGGACACGCCATAATATGCATCTTCTATATCTTGTAAAGTGGCATTATCCGGTATAACCATACTCTCAAAATTAATCAGTGACAGTGCATTACCAAAATCCATTAATGATTGAGCAAAATCTAAGATCAATCCCAAATCTTCAAATACCACATTATACTCTTCTACCAAGCGGCGCATTTCCGGAGAACACTTTCGAAGATTAATTTCATCTAATTTATTCCTTGCTTCCTCTAAAATCCCTACATCCTCGGTATCGGCAAACGAAGCCAACGCACTAACTGCTTCTTCTAATATCTTTAAAGCCTCCTCATCCTGCTTACGCATCTCCTCCTGAGGATCTGCAGTAGGTTCCGGAGTCGGTTCTGCTACACTTTCCTTTTCTTCCTTAGAGGACTTCTTCTCATCTTCATCTTCATCTTCATCC
>JAFXFO010000032.1 GCA_017520425.1 Lachnospiraceae bacterium
GAACTTCTTTCCTTCCTTGAAGCTGCCGTCAGGAAGCTCCCAGGCTGCCTTTGCACAGTTTAACATCACTGCAGTACCCAGTACATTGGTCTGTACGAATACTTCCGGGTTACGGATACTTCTGTCCACATGGCTTTCTGCCGCAAAATGTACCACACGGTCGATATCATTTTCTGCAAAAATCTTTGCAATCGCTTCTTTATCACAAATATCTGCTCTTACAAAGGTGTAGTTATCTCTATTCTCCACATCCTTTAAGTTTTCCAGATTACCTGCATAGGTAAGTACATCTACGTTGATAATACGAATCTCATTGTCATACTTCTTAAACATGTAATGAATATAATTGGAACCGATAAAACCGGCACCTCCTGTTACTAAATATGTTCTCATCTTAAGCTCCTTTATCTTACTTATTACTCGCAAACAGTATACCATTATTTATCTAATATGGCTAGTCCTATTGCTTAATAGCCCAAATAGCTTTGGTTCAAGTCAACACTACCGGTTATGCCGCCAATCTTGCCGGTATCCTTGTACTGCCACATATCATATCGTCCCTGATAGGTGGGTTCGGAAGCGTACTGGGCCAACCATACCTTATAAGCATTTAATACGTTCATATCCAGCTTGGTTTCCAGCCAGGTCTTATTGGCATAGATTCCCGGTGTATAACCATACTGCTTAATGGTTTCACAAAAGGTCTTACAAATCTCCGTTCTGGTAGCCACATTCAGGGAATCGGCTCTGCCACCACCGGGCTCCACATCCAAAAATACCGGATAAGAAATCTTATAATCCTTAATCAACTCCAATACCATGGATGCTTCTTCCAAGGCCTCGTTCTTATCTATTGCCTGAGTAAAGAAATAAACTCCGACTTTCAGTCCTGCAGCCGTAGCCCCCTTAATGTTTTCCTTAAACTTAGAATCCACTATAAGTGCACCTGCTGATGAACCACGATATCCGCAACGGATAATCACATAAGATACTCCGGAATTCTTAACCGCATTCCAATCGATATTACCATTCCACTTGGATACATCGATACCTAAAGTTCCGGTACCGGTTACCAAGGAACCATCACTGGCAAACTGGTACTTCACACCCTGAATAACCTGCTGACCTGTCACATACTTGCCTGCAGCGTCAAAGTACATCACTTTATTGTCAAGCGTCTGCCATCCGGTATATTTCACATCATTCTTGATATAGAATTTATCAAAGGTATAAAAATCTGCATAGTATGCATTTCTGTATGCATTGTTTTCGAATACAAATACCTCACGTCCTGTATTATCCTTTAAGACTGTGGTTCTGTCTTTTTTAGGATTCAATTTTACCTCAATGGTACAGGTATCCTTAACCGGTTCTGCATCACCAATCTTTGCACTAACTGTAATGGTAATATTCTTACCTTCCTTTTTACCAACTATAACTAATTTGCCATCCTTAATATCTGCGGTTGCTACACCGGAATCAGAAGATTCTGCTGATAAGGTTACATCCTTCAAATCATTTGGTGTTAATGTTATAGCTAATTCTAAATGTTTCTCGTCCTCTGCATAAACCACTGCTGTCTTCTTCTCCAATGCAACCTTCTCTAACTTAGGTGCTTCACTGGGTTCCGGTGACTCGCTTGGCTCAGGGGATTCACTGGGTTCAGGTGAGCCGCTGGGTTCCGGTGTTCCTGTAGGCTCCGGTGTTCCTGTAGGCTCCGGTGTTCCTGTAGGCTCCGGTGTTCCTGTAGGCTCCGGTGTTCCTGTAGGTTCCGGTGTAGCCGTAGGTTCCGGTGTTGGTGTTACTACAGGCTCCGGGGTGGCTGTAGGTTCCGGTGTTGGTGTTACTACAGGCTCCGGGGTGGCTGTAGGTTCCGGTGTTGGTGTTACTACAGGCTCCGGGGTGGCTGTAGGTTCCGGTGCAGGCTCCGGATTATTTGCCGGAGGTTCCACAGAAGGATCTGTGGCCGATAAACGTACAAATGAACCGACCATAGCCAATGTCAACGGATCCTGAATGGTTGTTTTGGTTATTTCTTGAAAAGATTCCTCCAAAACAGTACTTTCCACCCAAGCTACCGTATCCTGCATATATTCTTCAACAATAGAATTATTGTTTTTTGTATCTTCTTTCTTTACATCTACCTGTGACTCTGACTTTATCTCGTTAGCCACATCCACCTTTTCATATACCAGCTTAGACTTTACATCCACCTTGGATTCTACCAGGGATATGGCATAGGTCTTGTACTTTTCACCGGTCAGTTCCTGCATTTTTACAGTATACTTTCCTGCCGGAAGATTCTTTTTGTAGATGATACCATCCATATCATCATCCGACCAAAACAGCGTTTCACCATTCGGATTCACCAACTCTACACCAAATGGTACATTACCAACAAGCTTACCCGTATCCTTGTTCAAAAACTTAATCTTTAAGTCTTTCTCAATAGAGGTGAAGCTAAGCTTTACCGTTACATCATAATTATATTCTTCCTCTTCATATTCCGGTTCTTCCGTAGGCTGCGGCGGTTCCGTAACTTGGGGCTGTTTGGAAGCCTCCAGCAGTGCCTTCTGGGCATCTGACATGGCAAGCAGACCCTGTTCACCAATCATATCGATATTCGCCAGCTGGTTACCTACCTGCTGCAGATTCTCTGTATCCGTGTTGTCCCTGCCACTCAAAAACAGCTTCGCTCCCAATACAATTACGATCAAAAGCATAGCCACTGCGCCGAACACAATCATATAATCCATCCACTTTGACACAGGCGCTACAGCATTACGTTCTCTTCTTTCATCTTCATATTCCGGGAGATAACCATCCTGCTCATAATACGCCTGAGCATCTTCTCCGTCGTACTCTTCATAATATTCTTCGTAATACTCTTCGCCTTGTTCTTCGTAATATTCCGAATCGCCCTCTTCAGCATAGTATCCTTCTTCTGCTTCACCTTCATATTCTGTGCCGTCATATTCTTCATAGTACTCTTCTGCTTCACCATAGTATTCTTCGCCTTCCTCATATGCTTCCATCGCACAATAAGCACCTTCCGTCACTTCTGCCTCATACTCTTCAGAATAGTCCTGCTCAGAATCATCCGGCTCATAGTACTCTTCTTCTGTCTCATTCATTTCATAATACTCATCTATCTCATCCGACTCAAAATATTCTTCTGTTGCGTACTCATCGGCAGTTTCCTCATAACCTTCCCATGCTTCCTCATCCATCATCTCCCAATCATGATTCATATATTCCTGTCTGTTTCTATTCTTAAGAGATTTGGATCTAAAATCAAAAGACATTTTCATTGTGTTATCCTTCCTAACTCATCACAATACTATTGCTAGTATACCATTTCGCACCATATGGTGCAAGAGAAAGTGTTTTTGTTCATCAATTCTTAAATTTTTATAAGTAATGTGGACAAACAATGCATATAATAGTAAAATAAGTGAGAATCCAAGAAAGCAAACACAAAGAGGTGTTCTATGAATAATGATACAAACAACGAAAATCTGACTTCGAAAGAAAAAGAGCTTTCTGAAGTTACCATTATTGATTTAGACAAATTGGATGCCGACACCAATATAGACTATGACAAAATTGCAGAAGAAAAGTCTTATAACTTGGACATGAAAACATCTACAAATGTTTCTTCCCGCCCAAAAACAGGTATCCTTGATCGTATTTTGAAAATCAACTGGCACTTGGTTCTTCTTCTTGTATTTATATTCGCCGTTATTTTTATCGTCTGGCGTGTTAAAAATTGGGGAATTAAAGTTGATTTGGACAAATTGGCTCCTATTGATGATAATGAATATGATGTGGAAAGATTGGACAATATCCTTCCTCTTATTTACGAAGGCAATGCTTCCGCTCCCAATGATGGCATCCGTAAGGTTGTTTTGTTTGGCAATGATACATTTGCCCAAAACAAAGGAACCAGCGATGACATGGCTCAAATGATTTCCGAATTATCAGACAGCACCGTATATAATTGTGCAGTAACAGGTTCTTACCTTGCTTCTTCCCATAATTATATCCATCCAGATGATGCATTCAACCTATATTGGCTGACTACAGCTTTTTGTTATGGTTCAAAATATGATGTGGATACTTCCTATGAGAAGATGTTTGAAGACTACGGAGACCAGTTATCAGAGGAAGGAATCGCCGCCTATGAAACACTTACTTCCATCGATTTTGATACAGTGGATGTAATTGGTATTATGTATGATGCCAACGACTATTTAGCTGCCAAGCCACTGATTAATCACGACAATCCTACGGATGTATATTGTTTTATAGGCAACTTAGTAGCGAGTATCCGTTTGATACAGGAAACCTACCCCCATATCCGAATCATTGTGATGTCACCCACCTATGCATATGCCCTCACTCCGGAAGGCGAGTATATCAGTAGTGATTTATACAATTATGTTGAAAACTATAAGCTTTCCGACTATGCACTGACAATTGAACGCTTCACCACCATCCACGGCGTTTCCTTTGTGGACAATATATACGGAACTGTCAACGAAATCAATGCTGACCAATATCTCTTAGACCACATCAACTTAAATGTGGATGGCCGTAAAAAATTAGCAAACCGTTTTGTATATGCATTGACCTATTATGACGAATAAAAGAGTAGCCTTACGGCTACTCTTTTTATAATCCGATGTATATATCAACATCCCGATAAATCACATATTTATCAACTCTTCCAAACACTTCATAGGAATATTCTTCCAGGTTTCCATCCAGTTCCTTTTCCTCACTCAAAACAATATAATGACATCCTGCCTGTTTCGCTAATTCCGCCAATTCCTCCACTTCTATAACCGCCTCATTCATCATGGAATAAAAAGGGTCATAATACGAAAACACATCTCTTCCATATGGCATACAAACTGTTGCCGAATATTGACGGACATATAATATAAATTCTCTTGGAAAAGCGGCTACAACCTCTCTTCCCTCCACTTCAATCATATCACAAATCTCAACCACTTTCTGCGGTACATGATATGGATTCTCCGCCTTTTCAAATAACGGGTTTAAATAAACCAAACGCCCTGAAAACACAATCAGCACAAAGGATAATAATACAAAAACGTATTGCATTGCCCCCTTCAATGTACTATATATCTTTATCACCGTATATGAAATTACCATTGTTATAGGTAACAGCCACAGGAATCGAAAATAAATTGCTTCCTCTGTAAGGTTTCCAAACACTTTGTAAAACAAAGGATTAAAAAATAACAGAAGCAATACTGCCGGCATATATACCAAAAGCACCCTGTTTTCTTTCTTCTTCTCACAAAAGAATAAATAAAACCACGCTACCAGAAACCAACAAACCAGTAAGCCTGTGCCACTATATTTTTGAAATGTCTCTATCATGGCAATTCCCTCACCAACATCATCCTATTTCACTACAAAATACAACAGGGCCATACATACCGGTACACCCGAACATAGTACCAACGGTATCAGCAGCCTTATCTTTTTATAACTTACAGCTACACATAATCCCGCAATCCCAATCAAAACACAGCTCAATATTGTCCCTTGGGTACTGCATAAACAGGCAGCTGCCATAGTCGTTGCAAACAATATCCAGAAAGCAATTCCACTTCTTTCCTGTTTTTGCATGTTTCTCATCAACCGCATTAATAAATACATTAAAAATGGCAGTATAATACCGGCGATTACCGCTTTTCCCTGTGACGCCCTCACAAGCATAAAATTTTCTGCCGTAAACAGGGAATATCCTCCAAACAAAAATAGTATTTCCGTCAAAACCATAAACAATGGAACTGTCTCTTCTTTTTCCGTACATAAATGTTTTGCCATCAAATAGTAAATTCCATACGACATACCCAACAGTGCCAACGGCAGTATAACCTGTGCCACCACCAGTGCCGGTATCTCGGATACTTTCGCCAGATATGCTATCCACACCGGAAACGGTGCCAACCCATGTCTGGCATCTAAGCCTGTAGCGTAACCTGTATAAGGTAATAATAAATACATGGTGTCAGACTGCTCCGTAATGGTTGCTGTTGCAAAATAGAAAGCATCATCGCCTTCTTCATAGGCCAAAAAGCTAGTCAATACCCATTGCAATATCAACAACAACCAAAACACAACCCACCATATCTTTGTTGCCATCCCTGTTTTCTTGCCTATTTCCTTCTTCTGTATTCCTACTCTTCTGCGCTTCTTATAGATTCCCAGTACAATTGCCGCCAAAAGCAATACTCCCTGATAACCATGGAACAAGGTTCTAACCAAAGAAAAAGATTGTCTTAATAAAATCATGGGAACACAGATTACCAAGAATCCTGCCCATATAAGCATCTGACCGCTTACCCAGTAAAACATAAGACCATCTGCTTGTCCCTGTCTTCTTTCAAATAAGGTTCCCACCAGAACAGGAAGCACCAGCAAGAAAATCCCCAGAACCACCAATCCTATTCCTATCATTTCTCCTCCTTCGCTTCCTACATGTTTTGTTCCTTCAACACTTCGTTTACAGAGTCAAAATGGATTACCGTATAGGTTTCATCTTCATACACCACATTTCCTCCCTGCAACAGATACAACACACCATACTTTTCTCTTTGCTCTTCTGCCAAAAGCAGGAAGGTTTTGCCCTGATGATAATCTGCCTCATAATATCTCATGGGACTGGACCAACGGAAAAAAGACATATCTTCAAAATCCGCTATATTTGCTACCTCTACCACACCATCACTTAATTCCGTCATAATATTGGCATTCCAATAGCTGGCATAACCAAAGGTATAGCCATTCTCTTCCAGAAAAGCAACCACCTTTTTTTCTTCCGCATTCTTATCCTTATCAATAAAAGAATACACACATTTCATGGTTGCCAAACCCATACAGCCGCACAGGAATAACAACACCAACCATCGGTCCAAACACCGTTCTTCCAGTTCAAAATAGAAGCACAACAAAGGTAATACAAAAATAAATACTGTGATGTAATATCTGGATACAATGGTGCTGGTAGTGAATACAAATACAAAGGTATTCAGCATAAAGGCTATCACAAAGAAATAACGGATAAAGCTTCTTAAATCCGCTTCCTTTCCTTTCTTAGTCGCCAAAGTCTTCACACTCTTTGTCAGTAAAACGATTCCCGCCAATAATGCAAACGCTATAATGGAAATCAATCCCCGCAGGGACAAAAAGCCCTTCTCCTCGATATATCCGAAGAGCATCAGCAAATTGCCCACTGTATCCTGAAGACGTTCTAATAATACGCCCTGAAATACTTTAATAAAGTTAGTGACTTCATAGGTCTGAAAAGGAAATTTTCGGGCTATTACTACCACATTAAAGGCGTATCCTACCAGTGCAAAAAATGCGCTGTAGATACTGTAAACCAGACACAAAAAGCCCTCTCCCTTACAAACATTCTTCAGATTCTCTTTATCAAACTTTTCTCTTAAACTTGTAAATGCTGTCGAACTAAACACATAATACACTGCCGTCAATACCAAAGGCACCTGCAAGGCCAGCATATAACGCACTCCGGACATACCGCAAACCACGCTCAAAAGCGTATAAATCACTAATAAAATAATTCTTTTCTTTTCTAATATCTTAGTTTGCTGCACCAGGCGCAGAAACATACCAAAGCAGAAAAATACAATAATCACATGGGGCATATAGGTATTCCCCATCTGCATATGGGTGACAAAGGTTTCCGAAAAAGGCAATAATAAAAGAACCGAACTGAGTACCACCTTAGTCTTACTTACCTTCAAGGGCTTCATAAAATAATAATAACTTCCCAGCATCAACACATAAGTCAACACATTGGTAATCACACGGATTACATGCCAGTCTTCAAATATGTGAAACAAAGGCACCATAAAAAGCTGGGTATACAGCAATCTGAATTCTGTGGAATAATACCAGTTTGGGGTAGTAAAGTAACCTCCCTCCTCTGCAATCTGCTTTGCGAATATCATCTCAGCCGCCATATCGGAATCCAACCAATGGTCACCGTAGAAAATATTCAAAACCAGAAGCATTAAGAAAGCCATTCCCAGAATGCATACCGCCAATATAAATCCTTTTTCTCTGTTATTCTCCCTTTTCTTCATCGTTACCCTTCCAAGGCAGAGTCATTCCTATAGCTCCGCCACTATTTCAAATAAAAATCTTTAACCTGCTCGCAAATATAATCCACCTGCTCCAATGTAAGACGATAATACATCGGCAAACGGGTCAGTCGTTCACTTTCCTTGGTCGTATATCTGTCTTCTCCATGGAAACGTCCGAATTTCTTTCCTGCAGGTGCTGTATGCAAAGGAATATAGTGGAATACAGACATTACTTCCCGGCTCTTCAAATACTGAATCAAAGCAGTCCTTTCCTCAATATCCTTTGTCTTAATGTAAAACATATGTGCATTGTGCACACAGCCTTCCGGCACTACAGGAAGGTCAATCTTTGCGGCATCTGCCAAAGGTTTTAAGTTTTCATAATATCGGTTCCAGCAAGCAATTCTTTGCTCGTTGATTTCTTCCGCCAGTTCCAATTGGGCATACAGATACGCCGCATTCATATCACTGGGCAAATAAGAAGAACCAAAATCCACCCAGGTATATTTATCAATCTGTCCTCTGTAAAACTTACTGCGATTGGTACCCTTCTCGCGGATAATCTCCGCACCTTCCACATAACGTTCATCCTGAATCAGTAAAGCACCACCTTCACCCATACTATAGTTTTTTGTTTCATGGAAGCTGAAACAGCCGAAGTCACCGATGGTTCCCAGTGCCTTCCCCTTATAGGTTGACATAATACCCTGTGCTGCATCTTCAATTACAAATAAATTATACTTTTTAGCCAACTCCGTAATCTTGTCCATCTCACAAGCCACACCGGCATAATGAACGGGTACAATGGCTTTTGTTTTCTCTGTAATAGCCGCTTCAATCAGGTTCTCATCTATATTCATGGTATCCGGTCTGATATCTACAAATACAGGTACTGCTCCACGCATTACAAATGCATCCGCCGTGGACACAAAGGTGTATGCGGGCATAATCACCTCATCCCCGGGCCGAATGTCCGCAAGCAGGGCGCTCATTTCCAAAGCGTGGGTGCAAGATGTAGTAAGAAGACACTTTTTAGTATCTGTCTTTTTTTCTATCCATTCATTGCACTTTTTGGTATAAACACCATCACCGCAAATCTTCTGGTTTTCTACACATTCCCGGATGTATTCCATTTCTTTACCTGTATAAGGGGGCACATTGAAATTAATCATAGCAAGTTATTCTCCTTTTGTTTGTGCTAAAAATAACACAAATTTCTCATTTTCAAAAGTGACCTGATAGTCATTCCTTTGAATCATATCTTTTAAAAGCAGTAGCTTCTGATCTGCTTCTATTTTCGTAATCACAGTTTCCGATACAGTGGCTAATGCCTCTACACCTTCCATTCCTTTCGTCACAAAAGTCCCCTCCGGTTTATCCATCAAAATAACCGGAAGTTCTTTCTCTCCGCATTCAGCTATCTTTTCCACTTCCTTCAAATCTTCCAGCATAATGCCATAATTATAGGAAGGTAAATCCGGCCAGGCACTGATGGCAAAGGGCATTTCCAGATAAAAGGACAGGGCCGGAATATTTCCGTATAAAATCACTTCTCTACCCTTCAGATCATTCTCCGAAACGTAGGAAGATATTTCCGAAATCAGCTTCGCCCTTTCTGAATCTGTTTTCATACCCGCCAAAACTGCATTGTTCTCAATAGAAACATGCAGATTCTCTCCGCCGTTCGTTTCAGAAAAGATATATCCCCATCCAAAAAGAGTTCCCTGAACCAAAACCATACTCAGTATGCATAGGCACATAGCTTTCACCGGGTAAGTGTAAAGACTATATTTCTTAAGCTTCCACTGTTTGGGAAGATATCTCAAAAAACGATACAAAAACCAAAAAGTAACCGGCGCTACCAAGAATAAATTATTAATGGACAAATACAAATGATTATTGCTTCCCAGAGGCGTAATGACTATCACAATCATTCCCAATCCGCACAGAAGCTTCTCTTTATGGGTAAATCTTTTTCCGAATATTACCACAACTCCCGCAATCAAAGTGGCTGTCAGAAGCATAACTGCCCATTGAAATACACTCATTTTGGTACTGTACTTAAAGTTAAACATATTCATTCTAACCATCAGCACATAAAACCATCCAAAGGCTCCAACCACGTAACCGATATTCTTAAGCCAATTCAAAGACTTCGGTAATATCTGATATACCAACATTCCGGCCAACACGAACAATCCCAAATAACTAATCCATATAAGGTTCTGTTGATAATTGATAATCTGGTAATAAATCATGGAGTATAAGGTATAGGAGGAAGCTTCCTGAGGCATGGATAACAGTCTTATAATACTTTGTACGTAGTTCCCCGCACCATATCTGATACCAATCCACCCAAACATAATGCCCAGTCCTATCAGGTATCCCAGAATGCACCATAAGGTTTGACAGCATACTTTCTTTACCTTCTCTTTGCGGATAATTCCCATAGCCCATACAGCCACAATCAAAGCCATATTGGACAGATTTGAGAACCGCACAAAAACGCTTATACCCAGGCTGATTCCTGCCAGCACAAAATACCATGCACTCTTGTTCTCATACATAAGGGCATGGTATAAGAATAAGATTCCCACACTCCAAAACACATATGTAAGATAATTATACAAAACAGCCGTAGGACACCAACACAAGTTTAATGCGATAAAGACTCCCACAAAGGTAATCCCCTTAGGAATCCTCACTTCTTTCACAAAGAAAAAATAGGACATCAAAGCTAACAAGCTTACTACCAATCCGGTATATACCTGCAGCCCCAGCATAGTACCTCCGAAAGGCAATTTTGTAAAGAAATTGCCCACTGCATTACCCAGGTACGTACTAAACAGCCACATCTCATCCATATGGTCCATATAGGTGAAATTAGCATAATTGTATCCTGTATCCCACCATTCTGCACCGACTCTTACATGACGCAAGGGGTAGAAAAACAATATTACCGGAAACAGAATGCTCAAGCAATCATTCAGTTTATCTTTCCATTTATTTTTTTGAGTCATTTACAAACCTCTTAGTAACCAATTGAAAGACTGTCATTCTCAACATATCTACCAGAATACCCACTACAAACACAGTCAATACCGCAAACAATGCTCTTCCTGCAAACAGAAGGACATTTCCTTCTGAAGAAGCACCCAGCCAGCCCGGCCACAAATTGCGCATATCAATCTGTTCATGGAGTAAATACACTCCCAATGTATACGGTGCCACTCTGCATATAAGCTTTGACATCAACTTATCCGCAGGAATATCCATCCGTAAGAATGCATAAAACAATCCCACTGCCGCCAGCAGGTTAAAAATATGATTATAGTGAAAAGCAGAACCTACGAAATGGTCCAAGCTTCCTGTTTTCAAATAAACAAATCGGACTGCCAAGGTCACCGCCATGATTCCCAGTATGCCTGCTACATAGCATATCCATCCCCGATTCTTTCCCTTTTCGAAATAAGACAGACCATACCGTCGAATATAAGCAGCTACCAGAAACACACAAATAAACCAAATGCAATCATATCCCTTTCTGTCAATCATCAGCTGCACAGGTAAAACCGATTTACTCAATGAGAAAAATACCAACAACAGTAAAATCACATTCCGTAACTGCTTCTGCTCCATATTCTGCACTGCAGTTGAAAGAATAGGACTGAATAAATACATAATAATATAAGCTGTAATAAACCAATAATGCTCCATCTGTAAAGGGAAAACTATCTCCAGTAATCGATTCAATGTCAATACGTCCTTCCCTACAAACCCCAAAGCTACCAATACCACTTCCACCAAGATGGTATAAAACAGAACTTGACATACCAACTCTATCACTCTGGATATCCGAAACCGGGAATTCACCAGAAAATATCCGCTAATCAGCATATACACATTAACTGCCACAATGGAAAAACTTTCAATAACCCAT
The DNA here is from genome assembly GCA_017520425.1 of Lachnospiraceae bacterium. GTDB lineage: Bacteria > Bacillota > Clostridia > Lachnospirales > Lachnospiraceae > Acetatifactor. The sequence continues at coordinate 12,091 of JAFXFO010000032.1, forward strand.
GCCGTATAACCATTCACGCTTATTTCGCCGGTTAACGGTTCCAGCAATTTCCCTTTTCCCAAATAATGCAACATGACTACCATCATCATGGCTATGATGCGAAGTAGCTCCATGCTTACGACTCTCTTTTTCATAAAATCAAGTCCTCTCTTCTTTACTTCTTCCAGGTACCCACTGCTTCGCCCTGTACATTCTCTGTCACTTCACTGATAATATACTTAGGCCTACCCTTTACTTCCTCATAAATACGGGCAATATAATGACCAATAATACCCAGGCTTAACATAATGAAACCACCGATAAGCAGAATCAATAAAATAACGGTAGTAAAGCCTTCTGCCGAATTTCCCATTAAATATCTTACCAGAGTCTGAATCCCTAATATAACACTCATTAATATGGATACCAAACCCATAACTGTTACCAACTGTAATGGTAGGGTACTAAAAGAAGTAGCATTGGTTACGGCATACTTCATCAGACTAATAACTGACCATTTACTGGTTCCATATGCTCTTTCCTGCACCTCATATTCTACGGTAGTGGTCTTAAAGCCGGCCCAGAAGGTAAGTGCTCTGAAAAAAGTATTCTTTTCCGGCAACTGTAGTAATACATCCACCACCTTACGGTCCAGCAATTTATAATCCGAAGAGGCATTCATATCCATCTTTATCAGTTTACTCATGACCTTGTAGAAAATACCGGCAGACATTTTGTATCCCAGACTTTCCTTTCCTCGGTCAGACTTGACTCCCTCGATTACCTCATAGCCTTCCTGCCAAAGCTTCCACATAGCAGGAATGGTCTGCGGCGGATGCTGCAAATCACAGTCCATCACAATCACAGCATCTCCTGTGGTTAGCCTCAGTCCTGCAAAAATACTGGCTTCCTTACCAAAATTACGACTGAATCTTGCACCTTTTATTCTGGGATTGTTTTCTGCAACCTTTTGTATTTCCTCATATGTAGCATCTTTTGAACCATCACTGATAAAAACCAGCTCATATTCGATTTCTTCCCGCTCCAGCAAATCAGACAATACCTTTGCTGTATTTGCAATATTTTGCTCTTCATTGTACGAAGGAAGTACTATTGACAACAATGCCATGCCGTTCCTCACTTTCCCCTACTCTTTGTTTTCGGTCTTTATATACATCACACCATCTATAATCTGTATGGAACCCTGTGCCGGGAAGCTTTCCATCGCCCTATACCGTTCGTCATAATACATCTCTTCCATGCTGTCCGGTGGCAAAATATTTAAGGTAGCTCCCAAATAATGCTTCATAAACAGCTCGTAATTATTTCCTGTATAAAGCAGCCATTCCCCATTCATTCCGATGAGATTATCCGTTACTTTTTCAGTAATATCTGTTTCAGGATAAGAATCATCTCCCACTACACCAATCATGGCAATAGGCATTCCTTTATAATATCCTTCCGTCTGCTCTATTCTATCCAAAAGTCTCACACAATACGCATATGTCTTTTCATATTTTTTCTGCAAGTTGGAATAAGCAATCTGATCTGTTACTACAAAATTCCAGATAAGCTCTATGGCACATAGTACAATGAACCACTCTCGTCTTTTTTCGCCCAAAAGCCCCTTATTATGCTTCGCTACAAATACTATCATCAAAATCGGATATAAAACCCATTGATACCTCATCAACAAATGATATGTGACACCCGGCAAAATCAAAAGCATAATATTGGTAGCAACCGGCAGACTAATCGGCAAAAGGATTGCTATCACATAAAACCACGGACTCTTCCACCAATCCGTATAGGCTATCAAACGAATCAGGGTAGCAAAAGTCACCAAGCCCAAACCTACAAGCGCTGTGGCAGAAAACACATTGTTCATAAGCACATTACCATTAATGGTAAAGGCAAAAAAGTCAACATATATGTTCTTAATACATTCTAAAAGGCCCATGCCGCCTAAGAGCCCCAAACTGCTTCCTTCCTGATATGTTCCGATTTCAGTGTGTTGAAGCTTCAGCATAATTTGCAAAATCACATAATATCCGATGCAGCCCAAAAGTCCCATATACAGATATCGCAACATATTCAGAAGCTTTTCCTTTACTTCTCCCTTATCCATGGCAATCATTAAAACACCATAGATACTCAATATTACAGCTATGGGTAAATACGCTTGATAAATGGCTATACTGAGAGCCAGACATACTGCTCCCGGTACAAAACCCATTCGCTTATTCTTGGTCAGCCATACTGCCAAAACAGCCAACAGTACTGCCATCATATAACCATCCATGGTAAATACATATGCAAAGGTAGACGCCAATGCCGGAAAAGATACCAATAACCCACTAATCAATACCACGGACATAGTATCCTTCACTTCCAGGAAATCCACCAGAAACACAGATGCTAACCCAAGATAAATCATAGCAAGAATACCGATTAGCCAAGGCAAGGTATAATAGGACGATATGCCGCAGGCAACGGAAAGAAACCACCTGCCTGATACAATCATATTTTGGCTGAAATGCATACTATCCAAGCCATCATGATTGGGAATATCCCGAATCATCATGGGAGCATGCAAAAGTACTCCTATCAGGAACGTACTGATAAAAGCAATCTTCCATTCTTTCTTCATATTCTGTTTTAGGTAAACCAAAATCTCTGAAGGACTCTTCATATACATTGTTACCTCGCTTTTTATATATTTAACCGAAATCAAATATTACATAATTCTTGAGCAATACGCTCAACTCCCTTGCCATCCACAACCTGCTTCATGCGGATAGATAATTTTTCTCTTTTTTCCTTACTGTTTACCAACTGACATATCTCATCCGACATTATCTTCAGTACTCCATCAGGGTCTTTTCGATAATCCCCGGCATTTATTAATTCTAACCGAGAAGCACAAGCTTCTGCCATCCGCCTCTGATTATCCGCATAATAACAACAAACCGTAGGCACTCCCATGGCACTTAGTTCGTACATGGTACTGCCGGCAGCCGATACCGCAATATCTGCCTCTTGCATCCGATTCCACATATCCGGAACGTCCACCAATACTTTAATCCTTGGGTGTTTTCTATGCAGCTTCATAAGTTCGTCTATATGACCATTAAACCGTCCGCAAATAACGGTCAGACTTACTTCTTCAGAAAGGTCTTCTATCAAATGCCTGCACAAATTCCCTGCAATATTCAGTTTATCACTGCCGCCCATAGTAATCAATATATTCCGCACTTCATCACGAATCTGATACTCAGCCGTTAGGAATTCTCTCTTAACCGGTGCATAATCAACCCCTAAAAGAAGACGCATCCCGGACGGGCATCTTTCTTCATATTTCAAATCCTGTCCGTATATATTATAATTGATTAATCCGTCCGCTTTGAATATATTCTCACCGGTATCTTCCATATAGAATGCAGGAGCCATCTTACGCAGCTTAGAAAGATATTCTCCGGTGACCTGATAGCTATCCACCAACCAACACTTCGGCATATACTTCTCAGCCAATATTTCTAACAGAGGTATCTCCTTCTCCATATCACGAAAGTCTGTATTCAGCACCTCACAGGCAAATCCCTTTTCCTTTATAAAATCACCTGCCGGCTGTTGCGCCACCAAAAAAAGGCACCTTACATTCCGCTCTTCCAAAGCTCTTGCAATAGACATGCAACGCATCAAATGTCCCATACCCAATATTTCATTGCCATCGGTACGAATGAAAATCATGGTGGATTGTTTTCCTTCCATCTGCACTTACCCTTTTATAAATCCTTATGCTTAAACTTCCTTTTACCACTGGAATAATCGCCTACAATATGCCCTTTTCCCTGCAATACATACTTGTAAGTAACTAAGCCGTCCAAGCCTACCGGACCTCTGGCATGCAGTTTTCCTGTACTGATTCCCACCTCTGCTCCGAATCCATAACGGAATCCATCTGCAAATCTGGTAGAACAATTGTGATATACTCCTGCACTGTCAATCATTTGAACAAAGAATTCCGCCGTTTCGTCATTCTCAGTCACAATACAGTCTGTATGATGGGAACCGAAATAATTAATGTGCTGTATTGCTTCGTTTACATCCGATACCAATTTTATGGAAATTTCCATATCATTGTACTCCATGGCAAATTCTTCTTCCTGCATGATTCCCACTTCCATCGCCATCAACTTCTGTACTTCTGCCGTACCGTTTACCTTCACATTTTCTTCCGTAAACATTGCTGCCAGAAGGGGTAAAAACTCTGTCGCAATATCTCTGTGAATCAATAATGTCTCAACCGCATTACAAGCTGCCGGATAATTTTTCTTGGCATCCAGAATCACAGTCAATGCCTCTTCCCTATTTGCATCCTTGTCCACATATATATGACAAATTCCGCTGGAATGTCCCATTACCGGAATCTTGGTGTTTTCCATAATGTATCGTACAAACTGATTGCTTCCTCTGGGAATCAGCAAATCCACATCACTGTCGCATTTTAAGAGTTCATCAATTTCGTTGTGCTGCTCAGCCTGAAGCAAACACTGTTCCGGAAGTCCCGCCTTGATTACTGCATTTTTAATAATCTCAAAAAGCACTCTGTTGGTGTTAGTGGTTTCCTTACCGCCTTTCAGGATTGCGCAGTTACCACTCTTAATACAGAGTGAAGCCACCTGCACCATAGCATCCGGACGTGCCTCGAATATTACGCCGATTACTCCGATGGGTACACTGATTTTCTTTAGTATCAGACCATCGTCTAACTGTCTATGCATCAGTACCTTTCCGATAGGATCACTTAATTCCTTCAGCTCCAAAACACCGCTGATACTGTCTCTTAATTTATTCTCGTCGTATTTTAATCTCTTCTGTATGGACTGTGCAATCTGCTTACTTTCCGCATATTCCATATCCTTTGCATTCGCTTCAAAAATCTCCGCCTTATTCTGTTCCAATGCTGTCGCGATAAAATCCAAAGCCTGATTCCTTTGCTCTATAGTAGAAGCTGCCAGCACAGGTGCACTTTGTTTCATCTTTTTCGCTTCTGCTTTAATCTCCATTTTCCTATCCTCACAAATCTATCCTTCAAGTTATTTCTTCTGTCTTTCGTAAACTCTGCCGTGCTTTTCACGCATTCTACTGCATATCCACCAAATCCCAGCTCATGGGAGTTCCCATTTTAGCATCTTTTGTTATTTTCTTACCCAATATTTCTTCATAGTACATGGTATGCAATCCGTTTGCCGGCCTTATGGAACGCAGATTTTCCGGTGTAAACACATCTCCGGCTTTCATGTCTTCTGCCACAAAAAGGGAACGGGAATGCTCTCTTTCCCTTGCCGCTTTCGGAGTCAATTCATAAGTAACCTTCCCCAATGCCAATTCGATTTTCCGTATATTATCTACCATTTCCTTAAATTCCTGCGGTTCCATAGAAAATGCTGAGTCAGCGCCTCCATCCGCTCTCCTCAAAGTAAGGTGTTTTTCTATAACCTTTGCTCCCAAGGCCACTGCGGCTCCGGGCACTGCACTTCCCATCGTGTGGTCAGATAAACCCGCAATACAATCAAAGGTTTGTGCTACAGATGGAATCGTTCTTAAATTAACATCCTCATAGGGTGCCGGATAAGCCGAAGTACACTTTAAAATAATCACATTCTCATTTCCTGCTTCTCTGCAGGTTTTCACAGCCAGCTCTATATCTGCCAAATGCGCAATGCCGGTTGCTAAAATAATGGGTTTTCCTAATTTGGCAATCTTTTTCAACATAGGAATATCGTTGATTTCAAAAGATGCTATTTTGTAAGCCGAAACATCCATCTCTTCCAGAAAATCCACTGCAGTCAAATCAAAAGGCGAAGAGAAAAACTCCAGCCCCATTTCCTGTGCGATTTTTTGTAACTTAGGTTGCCATTCCCATGGCGTATAAGCAGTCTCATACAACTTATGCAAAGTAGTACCATCCCAAAGAGTACCCTGTGTGATTTGGAAACACGAATCATCACAATCCAATGTAATGGTGTCGGCCGTATATGTCTGTATCTTTATTGCATCTGCTCCGGCATCCTTTGCTGCCTTCATAATTGCAACCGCCCTATCAAAATCCATATTATGATTAGCAGACATCTCTGCAATAATAAAAGTAGGGGAATTTTCGCTGATTATATGATTGCCGATTCTGATTTCTTTGTTCATGCTTCTTCCTCATCTCCTAACGAAAAATCTATTTTCTCATATTTTTTTGTTTCTCTGATGTCGAACCATCTTTCCTTGGTCATGCGCATAAAAGTAACATCATAATAAACACCCTCTTTACAAATATGATTGTAAATTTCTTCCACAATCTCACAACCACATAAAAGATGTAATTTAATAACCCCCATATTCAAGGTAAACACATCACTGTATAGAGCATTTTTATCCAATATGTCAAATATATAGTCATACATGCTCATTTCCAGGGAGAGCGCTGTTTTAATACTACGCAACCGCTTTTCCCCCATATAATAGGCCCATCCCAGATTGCCATCCTCCCTGGTCAAACCGGTAAGATTAATAACCCCCGCCTCCTGACCGTCTACCAAAATCATCCAATATGACACATCCGGATTCTTTCTTATGGACTCAAGCCATCTTTTCTGTCCTTCCAACGTAAGCTTAGGATTGGTATTCATATAGCGGGTGATGTCCTCGTCCATACGCCAGTTCATTATCTGTTCCAAATCCTTCTCCCGGATTCGTCTTAAGGTAACAGCCATACAAATCCCCCTTATATCCCGCAAAGCTCTAACAACTCTTTCACATTGGTAATCTCTACCGCTTCATCTAAGGATATTGATATACCAAGCTGTATCTCCAGTTCTCCGATTAACATAACATGGGTCAGCGAATCCCACTCTTCCAGGTCATCCATCGTCGTATCTTCTGTAATAATATCTGCCGGCACTTGTAACACTTCTGCCATTAACTCTAACACTCTATGTTTCATCTGATACATCCTTCCTTTTTACGTAAATCTTTTGGGCCGTTAATTCCTTATCTATTTGGGTCTCCTACACAAATGTAGCATAATACTCTCTTATCTTTTCTGTCGGAATCTCAATCTGATAACGCTTTGTGCCGTCTTCTTCCAAGGCTGTCTGCTCATATCCCAAGCGGTAATAAAGCTGCTCCACAGGCTTATTCTTGGCTGTAGGAATATACATCCCCTGAAGTATTTCATAGCCTTCTTCTGCCAAATCTTTTTCTATCATGCTGACAATTCCATACTCCACATATTTCCCCATAACCCGACAACTTAATACAAATTCTTCTATCATAGGATTTCCCGAAACATCCACAATCACTGCACAAACAATACCATAGTCTCCGAAACAATCCTCTATTCTGTATAAATAAACCCTTTTGCAAGCATCTTCCACTATCTTTTGGATTTCTTCCATGGTGTAGCGACGGGTAGTCAGGTTAAACTGATTGGTTTTATTCACAAGCTGTAACAATCTCTCCGAATTCTTACCGGCATCTACCCTTTCTATCTCTATTTGAAGTTGCTTCAAATACTCCTCAAAGCTGGTGGCCTGTTTTTGTGCCTCATCCCGCTTTACATTTTCTGCATACTGACGGGTTTTGGCCAAATCTTCTGCCGTAACAAACGGTTTTTCGAAAAACTCATGATAGACTTCACACATTCTGCCTGCCAATTCCTCCGGCTTGTCCGGAAAATCAGGCACCTCTACCATCGGCAGAATCTGCTTAATCAACTCTCTTTCTGTGGGATTATCGTCAAAAAACACAAATGAGTCAAGTCCCAGATTCAGTTCTGATGCTATTTGGGTGATATTTATATTTTTCTGCTCCCAATTTATTTTTCGAATCACGAAATCCTCTTCCCTCAAAATCATATGAGGATGATTTTGAATAATAGAAAGTGCGTCCTCCTCATTGTTCTTGGATACAATCCCCAAAATCACACCGGACTCCCGCATTAAAGCAATAACCCTTTGCAAATTCTTATATGCAAGTCCTTCATGGTCATCTGACAGAATAATAGGACTTATATCGTGTTCTCCCGCAATTCCGCCCCATAAGGTATTGTCCAAATCTAAAAGCAACACCTTTTTAGGTACTCTATCCAACAAATCAATACAGTGCAGTATTTTTTCTCCCAATCTTTTCTGAGCTTCTGCGGTATGTAAAATTTTACCCATATACCAGGTCTTTAAGGAAAAGCTGTTTTCTTCCCCCAATTTACTGATTATGTCATGATAGGGAAATACATGAACATTTCTATACCTTTCACAGAGTTGCTGTAAACGGGTATTCCACAGATGCTCCAATCTCTGTTTCTTTCCTTCGCTTAAGAAAGACGACGTCTGTACTCCCCACAAATAGGCATCAGAGATATAGTATTCTCCCTGTTCCAATCTGCCGGTTTCAAAAAGGCGAAACCATCGTTCAATCTTTTCCTCACACCCGTTTGAAGTGCATTCCTGCTCCAGTACTTCCAATAAGTCCATAATCAGAAAAGTGGTATCCGGTGCAAATACATGATACCCCGACCCCTTATCTAAAAGCAAACCCAACTCATTACCATAACCTTCCGTTTCATATACCTGATGGGTTTTCTTTAACATACGAAGCACAAAATTCATATTTATATTGGATAATAATGCTATCTTATGACTCATTCAGCTTTCCTCTTAATATTTGGTATTTCATCTCCGCAATTTCCCAATCAGTTAGGGTGTCAATATCCTGCACCTCCATCTCAGAAATTACCAAGGGCAAAATATCTCCTAACATTAGCTTCCTGTTTTTCTGAAAAGGTTTGGTTTTAAACACATAAAACTGTCCCACATCATGATAATGCTTTTCCAAATCCTGAGACCGACTGTCAATATACTGCGGATACTTAAATACCAGCCTATCATTTTCTACTACCATGGCTCTTTGTGGCGGATAAGAAAATCCCACCACCGGAATCAGTGTTTCTGCCGAAGAAGCTTCCAACTGCTCCACAGCTTCTTTTAATCTCTCAGCTGTAATAAAAGGAGCTGTAGGATAAATGCAACATCCTATATCAAATGCTTCTCCTCTTTTTTCATACTCTTCCAATACTTCCAAAAGCACATCATTTGTTGTAGCAAAATCATTCGCCGTTTTTTCACTTCTGTAAAAGGGCACTTGTGCCCCATACTCCATCGCTATACGGGCAATATCCTCATCATCCGTGGATACCATAATCGTATCAAAAATACCTGTTTCAATAGCTGCCTCTATGGAATAAGCTAAAATAGGCTTTCCGCAAAACTCCTTAATATTCTTGCGCGGGATTCTTTTGCTACCGCCTCTGGCTGTAATAATAGCTACTTTTCGCATGAAATAATTCCTTTCTTTTTATCCCTTCTATACAATAAAACTACTCCAAATACCGTCAATACTGTAATTCCTTCTGCCACTCTCCAATACCATGGACTCACAAACCGTGTACAAATCACGCCGCTGTATCCTTCCGGCACCTTCACACTAACAGAATGATTTTCTCCATCAAACACTTCCAATTCTTCTTTTGTGTCTACATCGTATGCCACATATCCCTTATAATATAGCAATGGCATGGTCAGAATTCCTTCTCCCGAACCGATATTATAGCAGTTCACATCCACTCTCAATGCTCTCTTTTCATAGCCTTCTATGCAGATGTTCTCACTACTTTCAGGATTTCGGAATACCAAACGGGTCTGATCTGTTCCGTAGGGCAGATATTCCGCACCTGCTATATACCCGTATCCCATTCCGCTAGGACTGTAAATCTTTATATATTTTCCTTTATACAAATGGTCGTTCATGCTAAACAAACTGGTTATCACTGTCAATCCGCAAATACTAATAATAAATCCGCCCACAAGGCTTTCTTTCCCGGATACCAATACATATTTTCCAATAATACCTGCCAGAACAACTAACATGATATTAGCAATCGTCAATAATCTGGTTGGAAATTGCAGACTGGAAGCCAATACTGCAAGCACACCATTCACAGTCTGTATCCGGTCCCAGGGAAAAACATTGAGACTCATAACCATACTAATGATAGCAAACACGCTTACCAATATACCCAGATTTATATCTTCCCCGGATAATCCCTTCTCCTTCAGACCCTGTTTACCTTTTGTAAACCATAGATACAGCCATATCAGTATCACTATCAATAAAATGAATCCAATTCCCACCGGTGCCGTTTCCACCATTCCGGTATGCTTAAACAATGTATTATCTCCATAGAAGGGAATTGGAGTAAACAAATGTGCCACATAAAGTCCTCTTTCCTGAATGGTTCTGGCAGATACATTCTGAATCACAAAATTTCCGGTAACCATATAATCAAAAAAGGGAACCAGAAACCATGCGGAAATCAAAACACTGAGAATAACCGTTTTCGTCAGAACCAAGAAAGTCGCTTTTCTCAAAACCTTTTTCCACAATATGATACACAACAAAATGGTAAATCCGCCTACTAACTCGCATGTCAATAAATGTGACTGTATTAATCCTGCAAAAGCCACTGTCAGGGGCAGAAATGTCCATTTATATGAATTGGTTTCTGAATCTTGCGTAAACACCCGATAAAACCCATATACCAATAAGGGTAAAAATACCATAGCTTGCATCTCACCCAAGGAACCCTTCACATACATATTGAATATTCTGTATATGGAAAGGACATGCAACATGCTGCACAAAACACCTATATATTCATTCCGAAACATCTTGCTGAAACAATAGTATGACACCAATACCGTTATCAGATTCATAATCATCATATAAATTCTATAGGATGTAGTAATTGTAAAACCTATCATCCGCAATATGGCTGCCGGCAACAATGTAATCTCCGGATAAAATATAGCAGAAGCATATCCATTACCCTCCAGCCAACGGGGTGCTATTCTTACCGGAAACTGTCCTGACAAAATACCATCCTTAATTCCTTCTATACGATTCAGATGATAAGTCACGTCTCCGCTCTCTAATATATAATCCGTGAGTAATGGTAACGAAGAAAAAATCCAGATAACTCCTAACCCAAACATTACTCTCTTCGTTCTCTCCGATACCCCCACCAGCTTATCATATTCACGAAACAGCAGTACGGAATTGCATAAAGCAATACCAAATAATAGTACTGTCAAATAAATCCTGTTTAAGGCATTGGTTTCTCTTATGGTAAGTCCGCCTACTATCAGTGTTCCGGCATTATAATCCACTTGTAAGGCAATAGGTCCGGCATCCCTTAGCAGCCACATATCTAAATTCGTTTCCCCCAGTGCCGCATGAAAAACATCACCATTCGCAAGGCATCCTCTAAATCCGGCCGCATCAGCAATCACCTTGCAACCATTCACATAATCCGTATCTGTCTCATATTTCAGTGATACTACATAATGACCTCTGGGCAAGCTTATCCCTTCAAAAGCCATCATACTACCGGTAGCTCCGGTCATCACATCAGCCACATATCCCTGCCTTTCTTGCAAATAGTCTCCAAATTGAACCGTAGCTTCTTCTACACCATATTCATAAATCCTGTTTTTTCCAAACAAACCTGCAATGCCCCATATCAGAAGTAACAGTTCCATTCCCAGCAGGATAATCCAAGTCTTCTTTTTCCAAAGGTGCAATTCATTTATCTTGCCAAGCGTTTTCATACAATTCTCTCCTTAAAATGGTACTATATTTTCAACTTCTTGCGGACTTTTCTTACCCAAACCTTAAGACCATAATAATTAAAAAACTTAATTGTTGATTTCTCTAATAGTGCAATCATCTGCTTTTCTTCTTCATTAGTCAACTTCTGATAATATTCATTTTGTTGAAAATTCGGAAAAGCCTGCCACATTCCCTGCTTCAAACTCTCTACAAAGGACAGTTTTCTATTTTTTGCTCCAAGCATATAGGAAAACAAGGTATTTACAAAATAAAGTTCTGTAAAACGATATTCTATTTCCTTCAAATACTTTTCCATAAATCCTCTGTCATTACACTCCTGCAAGAACATAGACGCAGCCACCATTCTGTCCTTACATTTCTGCACCGTTATGTAATGCACGGTTGATGAATTGTGTTGATAGTAATAATACAGTGGTTCCTCCACTTTCTCAAAATGAGTGAAGTATAACGACCATACAGGTCCCGCACAATTATCCTCATAAAAAATACCCTCCGGGAATGCCAAATGATTGTCTCGGATTATCTGATGCTTGTAAATTTTTATTACCATACTGCCGGAACGCATAATCAGTTTTTTGTGCTTCTCATTATCCAACACTCCGGTTTGATCCATGCTGTTGTTTTGCACAATTTCTCCAACTTCAAAGGTTTGATTATAAACCAGGTTATAATCACACCCCACCATATCGGCGTCGGTCTCCTCCGCCTTCTTTAGAAGCTTTTCATAATAATCAGGACTAATCCAATCGTCACTGTCAATAAAACCAATCCATTCTCCCGTTGCTTCCCTTAAACCGGTATTCTTTGCACCACCTTGACGTTTATTCACCTCATGAGACAGTACCTTGAATAAGTGCGGATATCTTGCCTGATACTCCATAAGCACTTCCTTGGACCGGTCAGTAGATGCATCATCCACCGCAATAATCTCATAATCTGTTATAGTCTGATTCACTAAAGAATCCAAACAAAACTGTAATTTATTGCCCGCCACCATATTGTAGACAGGAACGATAACACTGAGCTTCATTTTCTTCTCCCATTATCTTCTTTCCAAATTAGCTTTGCCGTTCTCCACCCGATATACAATGTCACACTTTTCAATGGTTTGCAGTCTGTGGGCTATAATAATCAATGTCTTCTTTCCGTGAAGACGATTGATTGACTCCATAATAGCGGCTTCCGTATCATTGTCCAATGCAGATGTTGCTTCATCCAAAATCAATACTTCAGGATTATTATATAGAGCTCTGGCGATACCGATACGCTGCCTCTGTCCACCGGACAATCTGATACCTCTTTCACCGATACCGGTATCCAAACCTTCCGGTAACGTCTTAATAAACTCATCCAATTGAGCCTCTTTCAATACTTCCCAGAGACGCTCTTCATCTATCTTATCCTCCGGCACACCAAAGGCTACATTCTTACGGATGGTGTCGTCCAACATGAAAATCATCTGGGGAATATATCCTACATTCTTTAACCATGCACGGTAGTTTTCGTTAACATCCTTACCATCTGCCAGTATCTTGCCACTCCTCACTTCCAAAAGTCCCAGTAATATATCCACTACCGTACTCTTTCCGGCACCGGAGGTTCCCACAATACCCACACTGGCCCCTACCGGAATCGTCAGGTTTGCCTTATCAAAAATCAACTTCTCCGTATTGGGATATGCATATACAATATCCTGCAGTTCGATCTGATGTTCAATGGGCAGCTTCTCATCCGTATCCGTAGCATAGGACATATCCACCTTCTCTCCATTGATTTCATCCTGCAAGTTATCACTTACGCCCATAAAGAAAGGTTCAAAATATGCAATATTGTTAACCTGATTATTTACTCTGTTTACACAAGGTAACATTACCAGTGCCGCTGCTCCAAAGGCAGTTAATGTAGTCACCATCTCTTCACTGGGTATACCCATGAGAATCATATACATCATATAACCCATCATACACATAACACAGATGGTTTCAATCAGAAGCTTGGGTACCTGATTATACAAACTGTACTTCTGTACCGCATCCACATATCCTTTACCACACTTCACATACTCAGAAACGAAATACTGTTCCTTACAGGAGATTTTCACTTCCTTAATCCCCTGAACAGTTTGGGAAATCCATTTAAATAAACCACTGTAATAATTTTGGTTGTCTTCACCCGCTTTATGCAATATGGGTTTTAATACCTTCTTAATCAGTACCAGTAGAAGAAGCATCACACCTGCCACCAAAATGGTCATAACCGGGTCCTGTTCAAAGCAGAAAACCACCATAAACGCAAACACAATAATATCAGACAGCAATGTTAAAAGTGCCAGTATCAAGGCATACATGTTGTTTACATCAGAAGTAATACTTCTCTGCACCACTGCTGTATCCGCATTTAAATAGAACTCATATCCCCTGCGTAAGTAGTTCTTCATCATACGTTCTGATGTACGGAACTGATTGGTGTATACGAAAGCCAACGTAACCTTTTGTTGAAAGTACAAAAAAGAATTTTTCACAACAAATACCAGTATCAGCGCTATCATAGCCAAAACCGTAAAACGAACCTCTGAACCATCACCAAACAAAACAAACAAATCATGAAGCATACCCTCTTCATAAAGCTTTTCCCGATCCATTACCAATTCCACGACTGACAAAATCGTACTGACACCTGCTGTTTGCAAAAATGCACCGATTACCATCATAACTGTAAGCCATACCATGGTTCTTTTCTGTTTTTTATCTAATAATACATTTAATTTTTTCAGTATCTGTAGCATTATGTTCCTTCCTAATCCCTTTAGTAAATCTGTTCATTCTGTCTATGCACCAAAGGGTCTTCGTATTTATCCATAAAATCCGGTCCCAAACGAACACATTCCTCTGCGAACTGTAAATTCCTTACTTCCGTAAGTACACCCACCACTTTCTTGAAAGTCAGCCCCGGGAAAAAATTAAGCATTTCCATAGGAACAGTTGCATCAAACTGGGGATACTGTGCAAAGTGCACTCTATAATCCAATTCATCTCTGGGATGCGGTTTAATAAATATGGTACCTTCCGGTTCATACATCTTAATCACATCTTCAAATATCTGTTTACGAATATCCAAAGTACAAAGGGGGTCTGTTAAGATAAGGATTTTATCTCCCGCCTTATTGCTTTCTGCTATCTGTTGTTGCAGCTTGGGCATATCACGAACAAATGCCTTCAATATAATCTCTTTATCTTCCTGACTGAGATTCTCCACCAGTTTTTGGCGTGGTACCTCAATGTACTTCTTACAAGGATATTGAATCGCCGAAATATCATTCACTTCCATATCAAGACAATACTTACCGTAACCATTTTGAATAAAAATCAAATTCAATTTTTCCGACATAAAAGCCTTTAACCCAAAATGTCCTCTGTTATCATAACGGGCTGCATCATAATTTTTCAGGCAATTTAATCCATCTTCCACTGCATGATATTTTATATGATTTTGGTTCAGATAAAACCCTATAGGGTCTGAATCACAATATACATATATCTCCTTATATTCTCTAAAATTCACAGGAACATAAGGTGCCTCCAACTTGGCATATTTCCGGGTAAACCAAATTCTGTTCCACAAGTTCTTCACCAGGCTACCGGTATCCTTCCGATATTTAGCCAATTCAGGAAAATAATCATCTCTTTTTTCATCGAACTCTACGACTTCATCAAACAATCCCGTGCTTTCTACACGTTCTTTCAACTGTTCAAAGTCTATGGATAAACTACTTAACACCAAAGTGGCTTGTCCGCGTTTTTCAATCGGCAGATTCAACTCCTTCAAATAAGTCACATATACATGATAATAGGTATGACATACATAAATCCGTTCTTTCATAATGTTCCTATCCCGTTTTTTACATCCGTCCTAATAAATATAGTTTCCCACATTAAATTTCATTATAACAAAAATGCCATTAAATAGCAACTTTCATGCACAAAAAAACAAGGATTTAAGATGCTTGTTTATAAAATCTTAAATCCTTGTTCAAAATTTTATTATTTCAACATAAAATAAGTTTCCCCGTCCAAAAGTCGGATAAAGAAATACACGCCACAGTAGAGCTGATACAGGAAAACCGCACCTGCTATACCAAACAATACCTTGTACATTCTTACGTATTGATCCTTTTTCCAAAGTTCAATCCATTTTACAAAGCTCAGAACAAACAAATAGAATATAGCAAAGCAATAGCCCCAAAGGAAGTTTCCGTCATTGGAACGGCTACCGGTCTCCGCCAACAACAAAGCCTCCAAAAAGCCGATACCGGCTACCATCCATGCAAAAAAGTACCTCTTATCCTTTATCAATTCCTTTATGGAAAACACAGCTACCATTAACGGGAACGCCAAAGAACACAGAACTGCCGCCTTAGGTCTGTCCGCATGTAAGGAAAAGGTAAACCATGGATTCCAGGCAAAGCCCTGTCCTGTATCTTCACCGAAAAGCACCATATTTTGCCAGAGTACCACTCCGCATGCCGGAAGCACCGCGCAACCAAAAACAAATATCTGCTTAAAAGGCACCTTATGAAACAAATCCCACAAAAGTTTCAATGCCATGGCAGGTGCAAATACGGTCAAAAAGCTGGGCTTGATACCGGTGGTCAATACCAGCAGCACCATAAAGCTAATCCACTGTCCCGGATGAATCTTTTCCCTGTAATTCTCCTCTATTTTCAGATACAATAAAATACTTGCCAGGGCAAACAACCTCATACATAAATAGGTTGAATTATGCCACAAATTACCGGACTGGTAACTCACATAGCGGTAACGGCCCGCCCATTCCAGAAAGAAGGGCATCACCAGATTCAACATTAACGCTCCGCCCAAAGTAAAGGAGTTTCTTTCCTTCCGGCCGCTTAAAGCCTGTATTAACTTTTCCGTCAAAAGTACGGTAGCCACACTCACTACCGCTAAAAGTACCGCAATCAACCAAGTGCTTTTCCCTGCCAACAGATACAACACCTGATAGGCATATGCCGTAAAACTGTAATACCAGCCATCATCCACTATCATACTGATATGGTAAGGTAAGTCCGACTGAAAATAACGATTGTCATAATCCAGAGACTGCACAGCCTGATTCAAATACAGATACAGGCAGGATGCACCGTACAATACCGTTAATATTTTTAATACCGAAAGCCAAAACCGGCTCCATGGGAATTTCTTTTCCACTTAAATACGCCTCATTTCCTCTACTTCCACATCTCTGGGAGATTATCCACAACATTCGTCAACTTATCGCAGCTGATACACACAAACCGTATCATCCTTCCCCAATAACCGCAAGCCCTTGCTCTCACACAGTTCCTGAATCACGCCGCCGGTGGGTATGGTGATATATTTACTCTTTAAAGTATCGAAATTCTCTATAATATAGCTGTCATAGCAGCAGCTGATACCAAATCCCTTGGGCAAACTGTATAACATCTGCCAATCCGTCAAACAACTTTCCTCTGCCTCGGAATCAGCAAGAGTATCAGAAAATACCCAGATTACCACATTATCATAATTAGGTGTATCTTCCTCTTTCAAAGTAAGTTCCTTCTCAAAAATCCCTTCCCAGGCTTCCACTTTTTCCACTCTCTCCGGTGTAGCAAAGCAAATCTGATAATCCACGGGGTCTGTAGCCTTCATACTGTACAGGTACACGCACAAAGCACTAAAGAACATCGCCTTTTTGTAAAACTTCGTCTCCATACCGCTCAGCACAAAAATACCCATAGCCATAAAGGTCAATAAATGCTTGCTTCCCTCTTTCATCTTATACATCAGAATCAACGCAATGGACATGGCAAAGAAACAAAAAGCAAAATAGAAATACTTCCATGCTTTTTCTTTGTTCTTCTTCATCCACTCAGCCATTCCCTGCCACAGGAACAGACCCATAAGCGCCAAATATCCTGCGAAAAAGGCTCCTTCCGTAAAACCGCTTCGAAGACCTTCTATCGTCAATGCTATAAACCTTCTGCCATCATGCCAGAGACGACTGAACACTTCTTTGATACCGGTGAATATCTCGCCTCTGAAGAAGGGCTCCAGCCAATCTGTCTTAAACAATGGCGTAAAGTATTCTGCTGCCAGATAATGATTGATAGCCCAGTAAGTAACCGCAATCACACCCAGTACGGATACTCCGCCAATAATTCCCCACTTCTTATTTCTCTTTATCCAAATTATCATGGGCCAAATCATAAACAAAATTAAATACGGTCGCATCAAGGTCATTACCCCCGACAGGATTAGCATCCATACCAGTCCGGCTACCTTCTTCTCCCTCTGATACCACTCCAATACCCCATAATACACAATCAGCATACTGAAACAGATACATTCCGGCATAACTCGCAGCATATAGTAAGAAAAGGGAGTAAATACACTAAAACATATGGTAAGCAAGAAAATCTGCTTCCATTTCGGCTTTACCAAGAGTACGAACGTTATACAAGCCAAGGACATCAGCAATATATTACAGTAAATGGGGGACATCATATTCCACCCGAAAATTGCTCCAAACAGAAGCCATGGAAAAACCAGCACCGGACTCCAGGCTGCAAAGGACAATTTCAGGGCATGACTTTCGTTAAAGCCGAAATATCCCTGGGGACAGCCGTAGGTAAGCATACTTTCCACCTGCTTAAAATAAAACAACTCATCATTCCAATCAGATGCCGGCAAATAAATATCTTTTATTCCGTAGCCGTGAATAGCACAGGTCACTGCGCAACACAAAAGAGGCAGTAATCCCATCATTACTGCCTTCAGATACAATATTTTATTTTGCTTCCACAATTCCTTCATAACGCTCTCCCGAAGCAAGTTTCACTACTGTATTGTTTCCTCTGCATCCGTATTGATTCGCTCTCTGATTACATACTGAGGCGAATTGTTCATACTGATATAAATACGTCCGATATATTCTCCGATCAGCCCCAGCATAATCATAATCATACCGCCGAAAAATACCAACGCTGCCATCATGGAGCTGAAACCAAGGGGTACATCAGGATTGATAAATTTCTTCAATATGGTATAGATGCCGTAGGCAAATCCCAGAAATGCACTGACAGCACCCACACAGGTAGCAATTCTTAATGGTTTCACAGAAAACGCCGTAAAACCATTAAACCAAAGTCCCAAAAGCTTCTTCAAAGTATATCCGGAAGTACCTTCTTCTCTTTCTCTGTGATTTACCACCACATTGGTAATATTCTTGGTGGCCCGCAGTACCAGACCGATTACATAAGGATATGAATTCTCGTAGCGGATCATATCTTCTACAATAAAACGCTTAACTGCAAAATAGCTGGATACATAAAGCTCCTTGGGCTTTTCCAGCATCACTCTGGTCATCAGCTCATTCACCTTGCTTCCCAGATTACGGAAGCCGGAATGTTGCTTGTGCTCGTATTTGGCATAAACTGCATCAAAGCCTTCCTCCAGCTTTTCAAGCAGTTTATTCACTTCATCTGCCGGAGTCTGACCATCATCGTCCAAACACACTACAAAATCTCCCTGTGACTGACGCAGACCCGCCATTAATGCTGCATGCTGTCCGAAATTACGGGCAAATCCGATACCCTTCACATAAGGTTTTTCTTCACACAATCTGCGAATGGTTCCCATGGTATTATCCGGAGAACAATCATTAATCAAAATCACCTCAAAGGAATACTTCTCCTGCAATGCTTCCATGGTGATTGCGATTTCATTTACCACACCTTCAACCGTATGCTCTGAACGATAACAAGGTATTACAAAACTAACTTTCTTCATTCTATCCTCACTTCTGTACTAAAGGGGATTAATAATTCCCATCAATACAATATCCCTAAACTTTCCATTCACAAATACATCATCATGCAAAAAAGCTTCTTTTACAAAACCGGCTTTTTCATAGCTGCGAATGGCCTGCAGATTCTCTGCATATACCCGCAAAAACAAGCGATGCAGTTTCAACTCTTCAAAAGAATACCGTATCATCAGCTTTGCCGCCGCGGTTCCGTACCCTTTGCCACGGGCATCCACAGCTCCGATAAATATACCGTATTCCGCTTTCTGATGTACCGGGTCGATATCTCTGATATAGACAGAGCCTACCGGCCGGCCGGTTTCACATTCGCAAATCATCATTTGTACTACTTTACCGGTGTCAATCATGGTCTTAATCCAATTTTCATGACTCTCTCTGGTAAACAATTCCTGGTAAATAAAATTCCCTCTCACAGAATCACTATTTCGCCATGCCACAATATTATCCGTATCCTCGTAAGTCATTTTACGCAAATAAACAACTGACTTATCATCCCTATATTCCATTATATTCCTTCTTTCCTCACACCATAGCTATGGTGTCAATGAACGAATTTCATATACCTTAAATCCTTTGCCATTCTGTAACAACACTTCATCGCAGGCAATCCATTCACAAGCTCCGAATCGAGACTCCAAATAGCTATCCAGCCACTCAAGGTCTTTCTCTTTATCTGCAAGTAACCTGACCTTGCCGGAAAGTAATGCTTCTGCAGCATCCTCTACATCCATTTGACGAAAAACTTCCCGGGACAAAGGACTGGCACTGAGCCATCCTCCTAATAACATCATATTTTCCGCATACCGGCTATATTGTGTTTCTGCATATTCCACCACAGAAAAAACATCCATTAGGTAAACAGTCTCCGAACTCTGTGCACAATAGTCCTTCAAATCATCCCATTCCTCTTGTATCTGATGACGCTTCTCCAGTTCCTTAAAGGTATCCTTCCACTCAAAGAAGGATGCTACCATCAAAAGACCGATACATACACAGCCTGCCACCTTCTTTGTAGTAATACTTAATTTCGCCTCAGATATTATCATCTGTAACATGCCTATCAGCAAAAGAGTCTCTATCAAATACAATGACACGGATATTCTCTCAGGGAAACGTCCTTTCCATATCAGGTAGACCCATACAAAGCTACGCCCGATTTCCAATACACCCAGTATCCCCAGGTTCAGCCATTTTTTGCACCATACACAACAGAAGGCAATCACGCAGACCGTTACCACCCATATATAATTGTATGGTGAATCATTGTAGCGTATATGCAGATAATATTTGTAAACACTATCTTTCAGCGAGGAAACCTCTTTGGTCCTATCCGCCATCGCTTCCGTTATTCTGTTCGCAATATCCTGCATTCTTTCCCCATCAATGGATGGCTCCAGCATATTGTTATAACTGTATAAAATATCATATTCCATGGCTGTCATGCCATAGACCGTACTATCTTCTTCATAAACGGTTGTGGACAAAAAATCCGTATAGTCATAGAGTTGTGTCCGTGCATCATTATAAGCATTGTAATCCTTCCACTCGGCGGAAGAATAGCATACCGTATGAATTATGCTGCACACCAACATACTGATTGTCAATACCGCCAACCATTTCCCTTTTCGGATGCACTCCCTTTTGCGTTCTGATGCGGGCATCAGGTTCACCCGAAAAACCATAGCACAAAGTACAAACGGAATACTCAAAAGACCAATCTGTCCTCGAACCAAAAATGCCAATAACAGCAATACACCGGACCGGATTCCTTTGTCTCCTTTTGCCAACAAAAAGCAGGCCGTGGCTGCAAGCAATGCCGCTATCAAGGTGTAATGTGTATAAAGCAGAAAAGGAATATATATGGCAATCGCTGCCAAAACACCCCTTACCCACGACTCAAAGGACTCTGCAAAGAAGACCATGCAAGCGAAAACAGAACCCGCAAAAAACAACTCCATCCAAGGCATAAAACCTACCACTCTGTATAGGATAGCCAACACTCCGCTCAACGGATACTGCATATATACCGCATGTCCATCCGGAGTTCCTGTATATGCGCCACTGAGAATGCTTCTCATAGTCACATCATCATTCAGATAAAATACCGGAGTACTAAGTATAATCAACACTACTGTTACAATGAAGAGTGCGCCTATACAAAGCCATTTCCTGCCAGTTGCTTTCAAACCATTTCTCCCTTTACATCTTCCGCTTTAAATCAGAATTCACCAAATTACGACGATACTCAAAATCTCTTCTGTCCTTCGCCACAGTTCCATCCAGTATCAATCCTGCAAACAAGGACTGGAGACCTGCCAAGACCATAAAACCACATACAATAAGAGTTGGAAATCTTGGTACCAGACCCGTATCCAAATATTCACCCAGAATAGGAACAAATAAAACCATTGCCACCAAAACCAACAGCAGGGCGATCAATCCAAAGAATCTAATCGGGCGGTAATTTTTGTACAACTGTAACATCATCTTAATCACACGCATTCCATCCCGGAAAGTATTCAACTTCGATTCACTTCCCTCAGGACGGTCTCTGTACTGTACCACCACATTTTCTACCTGCAGACTGTAATTCACTGCATGTATGGTCATTTCTGTTTCTATTTCAAATCCGGAGGAAACCACCGGAAATGTCTTTACAAATTCATAGGAAAACGCCCGGTAACCGGTCATAATATCCTTAATATCCGTATGAAAAAGACTATTAATACTGGTACGCATTAAGGTATTTCCGAAATTATGAAAAGGTCTCTTATTCTCCGTGAAATAGGTAGAAGATAATCTGTCTCCCACCACCATATCCGCATTATGATTCAGTACCTTGTCCACCAGCTCTTTTGCACAATCTAAGGGATATGTGTCATCACCATCAATCATCAGATAACATTGTGCATCGATTTCACGGAACATTCTTCGTATTACATTGCCTTTACCCTGCTTATACTCCTGACGTAGTACAGCACCTGCCTCTACTGCAAGCTCTGCCGTACGATCAGTGGAATTATTATCATAGACATAAACCACAGCTTCCGGTAATGTACTTTTTACATCACATACCACTTTTTTAATGGTTTTCTCTTCATTAAAGCATGGTATCAATACTGCAATCTTATCCATGACGCCCTCCGTTTTAGCAACTTATCTTTCTTCTATTTTCGAAAAGCTGCTATCAATTTCTTTACAGCTGTAATCACATCTTCTACATCCGCATCAATCATAGAATAGAACAAAGGAATACTTAAAATCTCCGAATACAATTTCTCTGCTTCCGGACACAGACCTTTTTCGTAACCAAGCTTTTCATAATAGGAGTGCCAATATACAGGAATATAATGTACCTGTGTTCCTATATTTTCTGCTCTCAAAGCATCGAAGAACTCTCTTCTGTCACAGGTAAGCAGCTCTGTATTCAAACGTAAAATATATAAATGTCTGGTGGTATCAGATTCGGGAATCTCCTGCTGCACCATAATCTCCGGCATTTCCCCAAACACTTCATCATACCGCTTCACAATCTCTTTTCTTCTTGCCGAAAATGCAGGAAGTTTTTCCAACTGACTCAACAAAAGTGCTGCCTGGATATCAGTCATTCTATAGTTATATCCCAAATCCACCTGTTCGTAATACCATCCTGCATCGTCAGGATTTTGCATCTCATTCTGGTTACGGGTTATCCCGTGAGTAGGATATAAACGCAACTTACGATACAATTCTTCATCATTTGTGGTTACGGCTCCGCCCTCGCCACTGGTTACGGTCTTCACCGGATGGAAGCTGAAGGTGGTCATATCTGCAATACTTCCCACCGGCTTCCCATTGTATTTGGTACCGATGGAATGTGCCGCATCCTCAATTAATATCAAGTTATACTCTTCGCAAATCTTACGGATTTCATCCAGTTCTACTGCCTGCCCGGTAAAATCCACCGCCACAACAGCTTTGGTTTTCTCCGTAATCTTCTCCCGGATGGATGCCGGGTCAATATTATAGGTTTGGGGATTTATATCTGCAAATACCGGTATTCCTCCGCAGTACAGCACACAGTTTGCGGAAGCAGCAAAAGTAATAGGGCTTACAATCACTTCATCCCCCGGTCCGATTCCTGCTGCCATAGCCGCAATATGAAGCGCTGCGGTACCATTGCTCACTGCCACCGCATACTTAGCTCCTGTCACCTCGCAAAGCTTCTTTTCCAGCTCAGTAATCTTAGGACCACAGGTTAATGCGGGACTTTTCAGAGTATCCACCACTGCCTGTATATCTGCTTCATCAATATATTGTCTTCCGTAACCAATTAGGTCCTTTCGTACGGGAGTACCGCCGTTTATTGCCAGCTTATCCATAAAACCTCCAAACATCACTCCTTACTTTCTGTGATGTCGACTTTATTTTTCTAAATCTACCGTCTTAATCAACTCGCGAATCTCTTCTACGGTTAACCATTCTGTGTTATTTCCGGAACTATACGAGAATCCTTCCGGCACTTTCTTACCCGTCGGAATTGCTCTGCGTTCTTCACTCCAAACCATCTGAGGATACACGATAAAATGCTTGTCATACTCATAAGTGGTCATGGAATCTTCTACGGTAACCATAATCTCATGAAGTTTCTCTCCTTCACGGATACCAATTTCCGGCATCTTACAACCGGGTAACATTGCCTCTGCCAAATCGGTAATCTTGAAAGAAGGAATCTTGGAAATAAAGGTTTCTCCGCCCTTTGCCTCTTCCAATGCTTTAATCACCAGCTCCACGCCCTGACGCAAACTAATCCAGAAGCGGGTCATACGATAATCAGTAATGGGAAGCTCTGTACCACCATTCTTGATAATATTGTGGAAAAGCGGAATAATGGATCCACGGCTACCGGCTACATTACCGTAACGAACGATAGAGAAATTAATATCTTTTTCTCCTGCATAAGCATTGGCAGCAATGAATAATTTATCCGATACCAGCTTGGTACCACCGTACAGATTTACGGGATTTACAGCCTTATCGGTAGACAACGCTACTACCTTCTTTATACCTTTGTCCAAAGCTGCGTCAATTACATTCTGTGCACCGTGAATATTGGTCTTAATGGCTTCTGCAGGATTGTATTCGCATGCCGGTACCTGCTTCATGGCAGCCGCATGAATTACATAATCCACGCCTTCAAAAGCACGCATCAATCTTTCCTTATCTCTCACATCACCGATAAAGAAACGTAGTTTACTCTTATACTCCTTAAATTCATTCTGCATCATATACTGCTTAAATTCATCTCTGGAATATATAATAATCTTTTTCGGATTGTAATTCTCTAATACGTATCTGGTAAATGCCTTACCAAAACTACCTGTACCGCCTGTAATCAATATCGCTTTATCATTTAACATACGTTTCTCTCCTTTGCTTGTACTTTTGTACACATTATCCCATATATTTTAGCATATCATGTGCAGAAACGCAAATTATTCTATTCTTAAGATTTTATGCATTTCTTCGTAGGCACCACTGTCATAGTAGTATGTTTTTTCATGATTTTGGAATCCGTAAATGATATTCCCCTCTTTCTTTAGCATATCACGGATTCTGTCCTGTGCCTCCTCACCTTTCGTGGTTTTCAGATTATGCAGGCTTTCCTTTAAAGCCATGTTACAAAAGGTTCTTTCATAAACGGAAAACAACTCTCTCTTCTCCAGTTCTTCCCTTATGGCACGGAAAGCTTCATGAAATGCCAACGGAGCCTTGTCCTTATTGGCCTGTATATTGGTACCGCTATTGTAACGGTAGGTAATCAACCTATCCTTCGTCACCGTAATCCGTTTTGCCAGTGCCAGATGCAACCTCACAAAAAAGGTATCATTAGCATTCTGCAAGCTTTGGAACCGAAGGCCGTTTTCTTCAACAAATTCTCTCCGTAACATTTTATTCCATGCGCATCCGGTGGTCAGCTGAAACAGTTTTTCGGATATGTCTTCTCCGGCAAATACTTTTTTCAGAGGTAACAATGTGGGTTGCAATACCCAATTCATATTTTCTGTTTTTCCCGACTGCATATCAATACGTTTGGCTGCAAATATACCTACATCCGCTTTTCGTTTTTTGCAGAGATAATACATCTGATTACACATATTTTCATGAAAAATATCATCCGCATCCAAAAACAAAAGATACTCTCCGACAGCCATTTCAAGACCCTTATTGCGGGCGGCTCCGGCGCCTTGGTTTTCCTGCCGAAACACTCGGAATCTCTTATCCGTCTCGGCATATTCCTGCAGGATGGAGTAAGAACCATCCGTGGAACCATCATCCACGCAAATAACCTCAATATTGGGTAAATTCTGCTTCACCAGGCAGTCCAATGCCTCTCTTATATAGGGCTTTGCATTATACACCGGCATCACAATGCTGACACAGATTTTGTCCTTATGGACCTTCAGCTTTTTCCGGTAAATAAAGTATCCCGGACCCATATTCCAAATGGTCTTCACATACCACTTTATCTTTTTCACAAGAGGAAGCCCGGCTATTCTGTTGCCCCATCTTTTACCCGTTTTCTTTTTATGTACTCTCTTTTTTTCTTTCTGTATTTGTTTCGTGTCTTTTCGTACAACCTTTTTCTCAGATCTTTCCTCCATTTCAAAGGCTTTGGAAACATATTCCAAAAAGCCTCCTGCTGTCTCCGGATTCTGCTTCTGAACCGTTTCCAACAACTCTTCATAGCTGCTTCCCCTTACAGCCTTCAGGCTTTCCGCCTGCATAACATCCAAATACTTTTTCAAAGCTTTGTAATAAGCAAATGAAAATTTCTTTTCGCCGAATACCCGCAGTATTTCACAACGGCACACGTAAAGGCCATAGGCATGTTTCCAGTTTTTTCCCCCGGACATGATGGATGCCTTCCTAAGCAATCTCCAATAAAGAACCTTATTACATAGAACGGCCCTCTCAGCCTTTTGAAGCAACGTGATGGTAAACAAATTATCCTCATGAAGAATCCCTTCATAAAAACGAAGCCCTATTTCCTGCAAGAATTCTCTTTTGATAAACACCAAACAGGCAGAGGGTTTAAAATCCCAGTTTCTATTCAATTCTACAAACAGATTTTCTCCTGTATATACCCCTTCATAAGTACCCTTACGACTGTAATAATCCGTATATGACTTATTGGCCGCTTCCACCTCCCCGGATTCAAAATAGGTTCTGGCATTGAAAAGCACCAACTCTGCCTGATTTTCTTGGGCACAATTCACCAGCGCTTCTATTGCCTCTGTCTCAAGCCAGTCATCACCGTCCAGAAAATAAATATAATCGCCCTTAGCCGCATCTATCCCGGCATTTCTGGCGGAGGAAGGGCCTCCATTGGGTTGGTCCACCAGGATGATTCTTTCATCTTCCCGGGCACATTTTTGCGCCAGAGATAAAGTATTGTCCGTGCTTCCGTCATTGACGCAGATGATTTCCAAGTCCTTATAGGTCTGACTCCGTAGGGATGCCAAGCATTTCTCTATGTATTTTTCCACATTATACATGGGTATGACCACCGATACCAATCCCCAGTTACTCATGTTGCTTCCTCCATCAAGTGCATCTATTTTTTCTGCAATCTCAAATCCTCATTATACCTGCACAGTCCCTCTTTTACTTCTCCGTCAAACACAATACATCCATCCTTCAAATAAAGGACACGGTTGCAAAACTCCTCTATCAATTGGTCAGAGTGAGATGAAAACAGAACCGCCTTTCCGTTCTGAAACATTTCCAGAATCTTCTCCCTGGACTTTTGCTGAAACTTCTTATCTCCTACCGCAAGCACTTCATCCACAATCAGTATTTCCGGCTCCATAAATACTGCCAGTGCGAATCCCAGCCTGGCTGCCATACCTGCCGAATACATGCGAATGGGTCTGTCAAAATACTCTCCCAACTCCACAAATGCTTCCACATCCTCTATGATGTTGTCAATCTGCTCTTGGGAAAGTCCCATCATAGTTCCCTTATAATAAATGTTTTTTCTTCCGCTGTAATCCGGATGAAAACCCGCAGACAGATTAATCAGGGAACCTATCCTGCCGTGTACGTTTACCTCTCCGGAGGTGGGATAGGTAATCCCCGCTATCAGCTTCATTAATGTGGATTTTCCGGCACCGTTGACGCCTATGATACCCACAATTTCCCCGGGTGTCACCTGAAAACTGATATTCTTAAGTGCCTCCTTTTGGCTCTTGCATCCCTTACCGGTTAACAACCAGGGAATCACTTTATACTCTTTATCAAACAGATAATAGGTTTTATTCAAATCCTTTACTTCTATTATTTTTTCCATCCTTTGGCACACCCTTATCTACATAAAATCTGCATAGTACTTTTTCAATCTGTATTGCAAAAAGCTTCCTACTGCAAACAACCCAATCACCACACCCCAGAAATACAGCGTGTATAAAAGATCTTGCGTCATTCCCAGTACAAAGGCATCTCGAAATCCCTTTACCACATATACAATGGGATTGATTCTAAGCAACACATTACTCCAGATAGCCTTTACTCTGGAAAAATCCCAAATAATAGGCATGGTATATATCATAACTCTTAAAAGTGCGTTATGCAGCTGTCTGAAATCCTCTGATATGGCTATAACCGCCGTCAACACCAGGTTTAAAGCAATTGCCAGGCAAATCATACAAAACATATAATATACAAACAGTATGGGATGAAAGCTTTTTCCATAGCCAAAGCCAAAGCTAACCGCAAAAATCAAAAGAAAAGACAGGATACGTTTGATAAAAATCCCCACCACCGATATGGTTGGTAATATGACTGCCGGAAACCGGATGCTCTGTATGATTCCTTTACCGGAACGTATAGCCATACTTCCCTGACTTAATACATCACTCATAAAAAACCAGGGAATCATACCGGTCACCAGATATACCATCTGGTTCATCCCCATAATCTCCCCGCTTCCGGATATCAAAAAGCGAAATAATAAGAATACTCCAAAATACAGCAAATCATGAAAATACGTCCATGCAATTCCGATACTGGAGCGTAACGTCTGTTTCTGGGAATCCATCACTGCCATTCTGCCGATTAATCCCATATTCTTCTTATGCTCTGACAAAACATATCTGACACTTGTCAACATAATCTATCCCAACCTCATTTTTCTTATTAGCCAATACTTAAACCTTCCGGAAATGCTCCGTCGATACGTCATATAATCACTTTCCCACACGGTCTTCATGTATTCTTTTACTTCCTCGTCATTTACCTTGCCGGTAAGTGCTTGTAAAATCTGCTTTTTTTCGCATTTACAAACAGCAGACACTGCTTCCCGTAAAAGACCGTCTGCTATTACTTGCATGAACTGGTTTTCCTCTTGCTCTGAATCTGCGCTAATGAGTTCATTCAATTCGCGCATGCATACATAATATCCCCAAGAACTATCTGTGGCATCTTTGGACATCATAATGGAAGTCTCATGCAATCTTCTGATATAGAGTGCCTCTTTTAATACCATTACTTTCTCCGCCACCCACAATGCCTTTGGCGTAAACAGATTATCCTCCTGAATGATTCCTTCCCAAAACTCCAACCGTTTTTTCATCAGGAACTCTCTTTGAAACATTTGTAAACAGGCGGACACCCTATACTCCTTGTTTTTTACCAACTGACACAGCATATCCCTGCCATTCAAGACCTTTGGATAATCCTGCTGTCTTTGATAATAGGTATGGTACTTTCTGTGATTTTCTCGCTTTATCTTCGGAGTATCATATATTACCTCAGCCTCAAAAAACAACTGTTCCAAAGTATATTCATTCATATGGTAATATAATACCTCCAAGGCATTGCTTTTCAAAGCATCATCCCCGTCCAAAAACAGGATATACTTTCCCTTTGCAATCCTAAGACCTGCATTTCTGGCAGAAGAAAGTCCTCCGTTTTCCTTGGTTAATATGCAAATCCTTTTGTCTGAAGCAGCCTTCTTTTCCACTATTTCCATGGACTGATCCGGACTGCCGTCATTTACACAGATGATTTCTATTTCTTTCAGGGACTGTCCGCAAACAGTAGTTATACACTGCTCAATGTATTTTTCCACTCGATAGATGGGAATGATTACCGATACTTTAATTTCTTCCTTCTCCACCTTATTTCCACTCCTTTATGTGGTTGTGCTTTTGCCCCGGTACACCTATCCCCAATCTGTAAAAAAGCCTTCCTGCCGCCATTAGGTTGTGTCTGCTTAGAGCTTTCACCTTCCATGCCGACATCCAATATCGCCAAAAGGCTCCGGGCATACCATTCTTCAGGCAACAAAATGCCAGATAGTTTAAACGGTAATTTTTCAGTTCTCTATCCTTCTCATAATACTCTTCATATTGCTTTAACAAATATTCATATCCCTGTATCACTTTCTCCTTATCTCTTGATAGGGAATCCTTGCTGTAATACAGATTTACCAGGGGCTCGTCACAATAACAGATAGGATACTTTTCTGCAATCCGTAGCCACAAATCGTGATCCTGAGAGGATTCCAGGCCCTCACAAAATCCCCCCACTGCCTCTACTGCATCCCTTCGCAATAGGGGATAAGAGGTGGAACCTATGAAATTACAACAAAGCAGTCTTTCAAACTCATATTCTCTGATACCGGTTGCTGCGAAAGGCTCCCGAATCAGCCTTTTCTTTCCTGCTTTATTCACAAAATAATGGGCACAATATACCAAGGCACAGTGATTTTCCTTCATACAGGATATTTGTTGTTCCAGCTTTCCCGGAAGCCATTCATCATCATCATCCAGAAAGGCCAGGTATTCTCCCGTAGCTATCTCTATGCCTATATTCCTGGCATGACAGGCACCTTTTGGCATCTTCGTTTCTGCATACCGGATATTTCTGTTATAGCCATTCAGCAGTTTCCTGATTACTTCACCCTGTACTGTATCCTCGGGCGCATCATTTATCACGATGATTTCTATATCCTGAAAGGTCTGACAAAGGATACTGTCAACAGCCCTTTTCAAAAGCTCTATGGGTCTTTTGTATGTAGTTACAATGCAACTAATCATTTTACTCTCCCGGTATATTAACCACTTATATCTCTGCCAAAACCTGCTCATATAAAGCAAGATACTCCTTACTCATTTTGTCTGCAGCATTTGTTTTGCGTAGCTTCTCGGCCAAAGTTTCTCCTTTCAGTACCGAGCCCTCCTCATATATCACCCGGCGAACTGCCCTATTAAACGCCTCCTGGTCTCCCAAAGGTACTGTCAAACCTCCGCCGTCTTTTAATTGCTGTCCGATACCGCCCACATCAAATCCTACTACCGGAGTTCCGCAGGCCATAGCCTCCAATACTGTGGTAGCATAATTTTCTGCCAAAGAAGGTATCACAAACACATCTGCCATAGCATAATACTCTGCCAGTATCTTTTTATCCTGTATGGTCTTCATAATTACCACATTAGTAAGTTCTTTTTTCAAAGATTTTCTGCTTTCATTCCAACCAATCAGTACAATCCTTGCCTCTTTCAGTTCTTCTGCCAGTCGCAATATGTATTCTACACCTTTTCGTTGGTCCTGATATCCCACTGCTACTCCGAGGATAATCTTCTCCTCCGATGAATACCCATGCTTTTCTCTGAGTATATTTTTTTCCTGAGAATAAGCGAACACAGTAGTGTCAATTCCGTTGGGAATCACTCTGCAATCTGCATTTCCCAAAAAGGATTTCTTTACTTCTTCGAGTAACCACTGTGAAGGTACCACGATTTTACCCTTTGTATTTCCGTATAAGGCTTTCTTATGGAGCCACATCCGCGCCGTATCATCTATCCATATGCTTTTGGGATAATTCCTCAAATACGGGCAGTCCCCACAACCATCTTCCCACCTTCGACAATCAAAAAAATAGCCGCAATTGCCTGTAAAAGCGTGGCAATCATGCATGGTCCATATATAGGGGATCTTATTTTTGTTTATATAGTGAAACAGCATGGGTACATTAATATAGTACCCATGCAGAACATGCATATGAATGATATCCGGTTGTATTTGCTCAATTTTTCGAATCAGCCTTGCAGTAGAACGATGGTTAAAATAGCCGTTCCGGCCGGTGATTCGGCTAAGCATTGCGGAGAAACACACTTCCAACTTGGTTCCAAACCGAAAGACATTCCTGTCCTCGGGAGCGATTCCTCGACTATATGCCGCATATGCCTCCATATCTTTTGTCAACCATTGTCGATGAAGAGTAGCTACCACACGGGCAGCTCCTCCCCAGTCGTAATGGCTGCTGATTTGTAACACTTTCATATTGTTGTTTTCCTAAATGCTTACATAATATCCGGTGTCCATTCCACATCCGTATCATTGCCTCCGGTAGGTGGTGCCGGCGTCGGACTCGGTGTTGCTGTTGGTACAGGAGTCGGTGTTGGCGTCGGTGCCGGTGTTGCTGTTGGTACAGGAGTCGGTGTTGGCGTCGGTGCCGGGGTCGCTGTTGGTACAGGAGTCGGTGTTGGCGTCGGTGCCGGGGTCGCTGTAGGTACAGGGGTCGGCGTTGGCGTCGGTGCCGGGGTCGCGGTTGGTGCCGGGCTTGGTGTCGCAGTCGGCTTCGGCGTCGCGGTAGGCTTTGGCGTCGACGTCGGTGCCGGACTCGGAGTCGCTGTAGGTTTCGGCGTTGCCGTCGGTGCCGGACTCGGGGTTGCTGTTGGTTTCGGCGTCGCGGTTGGCTTTGACGTTGCTGTCGGCTTTGGCGTCTCTGTTGGCTTCGGGGTTGACGTTGGTGCCGGACTTGGTGTTGCTGTTGGCTTCGGGGTCGCCGTAGGTTTCGGCGTTGCCGTAGGTTTCGGCGTTGCCGTAGGTTTCGGCGTTGCGGTAGGCTTTGGAGTTGCCGTAGGCTTTGGAGTTGCCGTAGGCTCTACCACCTTGCCCTCTCCACGATTCTCATAGCTTCCGGTCTCAGCATCCTCTTTTACCACAGGTTCCTTAGCCAAATCTTCCTCTGCCTTACCCAGTGCAATCCATTGGCTTCCGTCGTATATTTCCACATTGCCCTCAAAAATCCTCACCTGCAATTCAGAAAGAGATACCTCTTTATCAAATATCTTAATTGGTTCTTCTCCTTCCGCTACAGAAGGCTCGTATTGTTCAAAAATCGGTGTGTCCGGTAGCTCCATAGTCTGATTGTTAAATGTATAGTTTTCTGCTGTACTTCCCTTTGCATTCATAAAAAGATACTTATCTTTTTTCTGATTATACGCATAAATAATGGAATTGCCCTGTACTTCTGCACTTTCATTTATCTGTCGGGAGTCCTCTCCCGGCTGTTCCAACAAGGTGCGTCCGTTTTCATCAAACTCTCCCTTAAAAGTCTGAAATTCCATGTCCTCTTTCATCATCCAAAGTGACATGATGTCTGCGGAGGCTCTTCCCCACTTTACTTCAGCAGTATAGTCTCCTACGCAGATACCCTTCTGAAAAGTGCCCTTTTCGCAAAATACATCACCGGTAGAAGCCACACAGGTCCAAATCTCAAAATCTCCATGGTATTCACCATCCGACAAACCGGTACGTAAAGTCTTGATAGAGTCGGGAGTCTGTCGGATTACCAGCAACTCCTCACCCTTAATTTTCCAAATCAAAGTTTCCCTCTGATTGTTTGCATCGAAGCCAACTTGTACGGTAAGAAGATTCTCTCCATTTTTCCGATAATAGCTTCTTTTTCCACGATTGGCCGCGGGCTTCATAGCCTGAAACCACTCGTCAGTAAAGAGCATACTGATGCTCTCATTGGCATATTCCGGTATGTCCAGATTCTGTATGAGCAAATCCAGCTGAGCCGCAATTTCCTGCTCCTCTTCAGCATTCACAGTTAAATCCTGAAGCATCTCATATACTTCTGCATCCTGCTCTAACTGATAACCGGCTTCTAAGATTTCTCTGGCCTGTTTCTTTTGCTGATGGTCCAAATAATACTTGGCAATGGTTTTCAAATCCACCTTCTGAGTGGATTCTGCACCATAATCCTCATTATCTACCTGAACATTCTCCATATCCGGCTCATCCACACGCTCCTGCTGTACAATAATGGGCTGGGCACCGCCACCGGCGCTAAATAAATCATCCATTACACCACAGCCTGTCATGCTCATGGCTAATACCACTGTGCAAATGATACTCACTACTTTTTTTCTTCTCATGCTTCTTCTGCTTCCTCTCCTGTTTCCTCCGGTTCGGGTGTCTCCTGCGGCGGATTATCCCCATCCGTAATCAGCTGCTTCAAAAAGCTCCATGCTGCACTTCCTTCCTCATAAAGATTTAGTGAGAGTGCCTGCTCTGCCAAAGTATATATACTTCTATGAACAATGGGACCATAGACCACAACTTCCGTTTCTCCCTTGGCTAGTACCGCATAACCTCGGAATGCAAAATCCGTCTTGTACTGTTCAGCAGGAAGTCCTACTAATACAGAAGTAAAACGATAACGTTCACTTACGGTTTCAAAAATATTGTCTATGACGTTACCATCACTTCCCATACCGTACGCCATACCTTGTGCCACTTTTTCGCCTCCCTTTATCATGGGATAGATGGCACGATTTGCATTATTCATTACCAGAGTACCATATTCTTTTAACTGATACCCGCTGATGCCGTCTCCTAACAACTGTTCTCTGGTCTGCGTTCCTATACCGGTCTTAAAACGGATTCCGGCCCTTCCGGTTATTCTTATGGAAAATCCATGATAGCTCAGCAAATCCTTCAGTCCTTCCACCTCAGTGGCCTTATAATAATTCCCCGCATTTTCCAATTCCCATACAGTCATACCTACAGGAACACCGGATTCATTATACTGATACATAACCGCCGTCTTTCCTTCCAGACCGGCTCCCTGCGCAATCACATATCCGTTTCTGGTCTCTGCTTCATAGGCAATACCATCCACATAAACCGTGGTGTCCGTATATCCTTCCGGTGCTGTCAGAATCACCCTGTCGGAACTTTCCGGCAATGGACATTCCTCCGGCATATTCTGATAAACCGGTATCTTAAATACAAATACATTATCTAAAGAGCCGGTTTCCTCATACAAACGATGGATGCTCTTCGCTTCACTGGTGGGTGCACTGATATTCTGCATATACTGATGCCAGTACAAACCATTGTTACTGTTATCCACATCAAATTTCTGCAAATACAAGGTATCCTGCCCCTTGGAAATATAATTGGAACCGATAACAATGGAGCCATAATACAATCCATTATAAGCAGAATCCCATCCATGCTCCTTTGCATACTTCAAACCATTCTCGATTACTTCCTGATTGGTGCGTCCGCTGGCACCGATATTAAAATAATTATAATATCCTTCATATCCCGGATAGGTACCGGATATCAAAGGAGAGGTACCTCTTCCCTGTTCCTGATATACACGGCTTGCTAAATGGAAGGGGCTGATGTTCTGTTCCTTTCCGATTGCCCAGAATACTAATGCGTAAGTCATCACTGTATCCGGAACGTTTCCACTCATAAACGTATTGTCCAGGAATCGCTGTACCGCCGCTTCGCAGTCCATATGGTAGGACTCATTAAAGGTCAACTGTTCAAACTGAAAAATCTCCTTTTCCTTCAGACTGTTTCTGGGGTCCAGATAATATTCCAAGGCTTCCCTGGTGGCATAGGACCAGCCGGTGCTGAATTTACCCTCCTGCAAATAACCTCCCAAAGATGCGGAAATCAGACTGCGTCCGCCCTTCAGTTCCTCTGTCACTACCGTATCCCAATCCAAACCGGTATCCATCTTAACAAAGACCCAGTTAGGATGGGCTTCCTTTAGTTCGATAAGAGCCGCTTTGTAGCTTTCCGGAAACTGTTCTATATCCTCATAGACTCTCGGTGCTTCCTCCTCTCCCAGCGCAAACATGGTCATATAGGCTCCCGGATTCATTCCATAGCCCATCTCCCACTGTAAAAACAATTCATCCGAACAGGCCAGATTCTTTCTTTGTACATACCCGCTGTACATACTGTCCTGACGGGTAAAGCTCACCTCAACCCATGCTTCATAATCCTCCGTCAGTTCCACATCCTGAATGAAAACCGACTGGCCGGAGGGTACCTCTATCACCACGGAAGCGTCTTCACCGGGTGCTGTTCTGACCGGATAGCGGTCTGCCAGATAGACTACCGCCATCACATCTTTTTCTTCCAATATGTCATAAAGAGCTTCCTTTGCCTCGGCAATCCACTCTGTTTCCTCTTCTGTAAAAGCTTTTGATTGATATGTATATGTCGGAGACAAAACCATGGCTACGATCAATACAGCGGACAAAACATTAACTAATAATTTTTTCATTCGTCACCTCAAAATCTTTCAACCCAACAACCACTTTGCTACTTCTGTCATGACACATTCTGCCAGATACCATCTTCCGTAACCATTCTCACGATAACAATACAGATACCTGTCTTGGATGCGTCTTTTGACACTTTTCCAATTCCTTTCATTGCTGGCCCCTCCCATTCGGAAAGTCGCCATTCTTTGATTGATTACCGCTATTTTGCGATTTTGTTTGCGCATTTTTAAATAAAATGCATAATCATCATGAATCCCCTTTCCTGCAAAAGGATATTTCCGATACCACTCTGTCTTCACAAACATGGTGGGATGATTCCAGTCCCGGGAGGTCTGATAAAAAGTCCTTTGTTTCGCCTTTTTCGTCATCTTCCGTCCTTTGGTGGTAATAATTTGCAAATCACCAAACAACAGGTCGCAATCTGTTTCTGCAAACTTCCGAACTGCCGTCGGTACTGCCCCTTCTTCGTAGGTGTCTCCTGCATTGATAAAGCCTATTACATCTCCGGTAGCCAGCTTGATTCCTTTGTTCATGGCATCGTAAATCCCCTGATCCGGCTCACTGATGTAATGAAAGGCTGTCCCTTTTTGCAAGAAACGTTCCTCATATTTTTTCACCTTCTCCAAGGTGCCGTCCGTGCTCGCCCCGTCAATCACCCAATATTCAAGGTTCGTATACTTTTGACGGTACACAGACTCCAGCGTTCTTTCTATAACATTTTCTCCGTTATGTACAACGGTGATAACAGATACTCTCACAGGTCTTCTTTCCTCTCCGTTCTTCGGATACTTTCCTCAAAATCCACAAGCTGATAGTTCTCGGGAAGCACACTCATATCCTTATCGTATACAAACGTTCCGAATATCTTTCGAAGTAGCTTTCCTCCTCTTCCCGGCAACTTCGCCAAAACCCGGACCGGAGGATTCCACCAGCTCCACAGATAGGTTTTCTTTCCTTGTAGTTTCCTGATTTGCATCAGCATTTCAGCGGAAGAACTGTAAGTGGCATTCTGCGGGAAATAGACCCCCGACTCCCCCATCTCAGCAAGAAGCCTGATACACTCACTCAGATTCTCTATATATATCATACTTTTAGTCCCGGGAATACTGGGAAATACAGGCAATATCCCGGCCCATTTTGACAATAGTTTATAATTGCCTTTACAGCCGGGTCCGTACACAAAAGGAATTCTTAAACGTATCACTTTGAAATCTTCCGTCTCCATCGCTGACAACCGTTGCTCAGCCTGCCATTTGGAAGCCCCGTAGCAGTTCGTGGGGCATGGCTGAGTGTCCTTTGTGATTTGTACGCCCCTGCCTATACTATAGTTTCCCCCATATACCAATATACTGCTACAAAAGAGGAATCGTTTTACCCCTTCCCTTTTCGCCTTTTCAGCGGTTTTTACTACCAGATCGCAGTTTATCTTCATATACTGCTTCTGTTCTTCTTCTGAAAGCTTCCCTTCATCCACATGGGCTATTCCCGTCACATCCAGCACGCAATCATATTTGGAAAAATCTTCTTTTTCCCATGCGACATCTCTTTGGGAAAGGTAGATAACTTCATATTCTTTATCCGGCCCCGCACCATATTCCTGCAAATAACGACCGGTAGCATTGCCGATATAACTGTTTGTCCCGGTAATCAAGACCCTTTTCATACAAGTTATCCTTTCCTGCTGCCTTCTCTTACACCATCTCCGCGAAGGACCTTATGGAAGGAACCAAAAAAGCAGCGAAGGTCCATCTTCAGTCCCATTTTCTCCACATATTCTCCGTCCAATGCTGCTTTTTGTAAAATATCAAGCTCATCCCTGCCATTAATCTGAGCCCATCCGGTTAATCCCGGACGCACATCATTGGCTCCGTATTTATCCCTTTCCGTGATTAAATCCTCCTGATTCCACAAGGCCGGTCGCGGCCCTACCCAGGACATATCTCCACGAATAATATTTATAATCTGAGGTAGTTCGTCCAAGCTGGTCCTACGTAAAAGCCGGCCCAGTCGTGTAAACTGTTGTGCAGCCTCTGACTGCAAATGAGTAGGCACATCATCAGGGGCATCCTGTAACATGGTACGAAATTTCAAAATATAAAAATGCCTTTTATGTATCCCCACTCTTTTTTGGCGAAACAATACCGGTCCCGGAGAATCCAGCTTTACAGCCATCACCAATACCAGAAACAATGGTGCCAATATTAACATACTTATACAGGAAAAGACCACATCTCCTCCCCTTTTAATTGCACCATACATGCCTTCCAGTCCTCTCTAAACAGTTCTTCCCCGATACAACATCTTCTTTAACTTCTGATAAAAACCGGCAAAGCGTTTGCTCTCCGCCATCTTCGTCCTTAAGGGTGCCAGTGTAAGCAATAAAATCGCACGATACTGAAACAACTGTCCCTTACTCATATATTTCCCGGTAATCTCCTTATGCTCTTTTGCAGATCGTTCTCGGTTTTCCTTGGTTTCCGAAAAGCCTCCGCCCTCATAGGATGCCATTACCACATCCACATATCGGGGATTTGCTTTCTTCACAAAATAACTCCACAAAAAATGCTCATAGTCCCCTCGTACCCGATACTTTGGTTCATAGCCCCGCTCTTCAAATAAGCGGTAATGATAAATGCATGCCTGATGACAGGGTACATTCCGGTAACAGGCGAAATTGTCAATCTTGGGATTGGAGGAAACCACCTGCTGTCGCAGTGCATCAAATATATTGCCATAATAAATCAGATGTTTTCTGCTTTCCGTTTCATCCGTTTCTATGGCTTCAGCCACTTTTCTTAAGGCAGTAGTATTGGCAAATACATCGCCACAATTCAAAAAGTAATAAAACCTTCCCTCCGCATAACCGGTGGCCTGATTCATACCCTCATAAATACTCTTATCCGGTTCCCTGATAATGCGAATCCGGGCTCTGTCCGTGTCCTCACACTGTTCCAGATATGCCTCTAAACGCTCCAGCGAATCATCCTTAGAGCCACCATCCTTTACCACCACTTCATAATCCGTATATTCCTGCTCAAAAATGCTTCTGATTGTTTCTGCCAGTTTTTCACCGGCATTTAATGAAACCACCAGTATGCTGAACATTATTTTCCGCATTCTACTGTCTTCCTTCCTTTATTCCCCGGCACATGATTCCATATGCTTCCTTCAAGGGAATCTCCTTGCACAGCTCTTCCTTGTGTGCCAATAAGAACCGTAGTGCCATCACGCGACACAAGTAACCGTATAAATGAACGTACAAAACACCTCTGTCAAAGAAAAACTTCTCATTATATCCATGAAACCAGGTAGAGGGTCTTTCTTTTTCGTCTCCTATGGTTACCGGTGTCTTATATACCTTCAGTCCACTTTTCAAACAATCTTTGATGAATAAACTGTCCTCACCGTTGCTATACTTGGCGCCGCCACCAAACAACAGGGAGAAGGTAATATTATGGTTGTGAACTTTCGCTCTCTTTACTGCAAAACTATAAGTAGGGTAACGACCGCAATTATACCATCTGACCCGTCCGTAGCTTTCCGTATGGTAGGTCTCCCTGCCCGATACGGCATTGACCTGAAACAGTAGCATATCCGCCTCCGGATGATTTTCAAATTCCTGCAATACGGCTTCCGCATATCCCTCTCGGTATACGATATCTTCATCCGCAAACAAAATAATATCTGCCTCAGCCCGTAACAAAGCGTTGTTCCTGCTCAGTCCCACGCCTCTCTCCGCCATGGAAAAATAACGTAGCTTATTGCTCTTATATTCCGTTTCTTCGTAAGAATATGCATCCCCCTGGCTGATAATGATGGCATCACTGCCAATCTGCATTTCTTCAGCCAGCTCCAATGCACTCTTATTCATGGCTGCCACTAAAAGCTGCAATGTCATCCGACATCTCCTCCGTTATTCTTCATTGGTTTTCTTCATTTCTTCCTTAAGTGCGGTAATTTGCTCACTTTCCACACCCTCTGTGCTATCCGGCCAGAACAAAATCTTTAATGTTAACAACATTAACTGAATATCCAACCAGACAGAATACTTTTCAATATAAGTCAAATCTAACTTCAACTTGTCATAAGGAGTGGTATTATACTTGCCGTAAACCTGTGCATATCCTGCCAATCCGGCTTTTACCTTGGTACGGAATGCAAACTCCGGCATAACCTCCATATACTGTGCGATAATTTCCGGTCGCTCCGGTCTGGGGCCGATAAACGACATATCCCCCTTCAGAATATTAATCAGCTGTGGAAGCTCGTCTATACGAACCTTACGTATAAATTTGCCGATGGGTGTAATACGGTCATCATTCTTTGTGGCCAATCGTGCCACGCCATCCTTTTCTGCATCCGTCCTCATACTACGGAATTTCATAATCTTAAATTCCCTTTGGTCCTGAGTGCAACGAACCTGCTTGTACAGCACCGGACCTCCGTCATAAAGCTTAATGGCAATCGCAGTAATCAACATAATCGGAGATGACAATACTACCAAAATACCGGAGCACACAATATCAATCAGCCGCTTTACAAAGCGCTGTTCCATGGTAAGACTATACTCTCTGGTCAGCAAAATAGGTGTATCAAATAAATGAAGTTCCTCTGCCCCCAAAACAATCACATCCGTAATCTTGGGCATCAGATACACTCGAATAGACTTGGCATAGCAATACTTTAACAGCTTGTTTCTGTCCTGAGTAGGAACATCCCAAATAACTACTGCATGATACTCATCCTTCTCATACCCTGTTCCTATTTCTTCCATCAGTTTCTCAGTACCTGTGCTGATGGGCAGACATTTTACAATATCGTATTTGTCCTTTCTGCTGGAAAACTTTTCCAATATTCCTTTTATCGGGCGCTCTCCATGAATCAAAAGCATTTTTCTGGGACGGAATATACTTTTATATATCCAGTATGCCACATTATTCCAAATCAAAGTTGCCACTATCTGGCCTAATGTCATGATTATAAACATTTTTATGACAAATAACTCCTTTGCCATAAGGGACAATTCCGCATATATCAGGAAATTGGCGGCAAGAATCGCAAAAATCTGCGAAAATATTACTTCAGCATTCTTCAAATAACCGATTCGCATTCCCCCATACATTTTAGACAAAAAGCAAAGAATCAGAAAATAAAAACCAACCTCCAGCAAATCAGCCCTGTAATAATACGGTACACTGGTAGCAGCCGTAATACTCAGGCTGAAATTGGTCTTCCAGAAATAATAAAATAAGGATACATGGATTAAGATTCCAAACCCTGATAATAACAATAAGATAATACGTTTATAAGTCTCCAATTTACGCATGCTTTCGTGTCTCCTAAACATTAAACTCTTCTTAATACTGCCTTTACTGCCCAAAAACAGAAATTATAGCAACTATACGGTACCGACAACTTTTCCGCCTTGCGATACAGATTCCAGATTCTCCGAATGGCCTCCAATTTGTTGGAAGACAAGGAATTGGCAGGTCGTCTGTAAATCACCAGGTTTTCATCCAGCCCATAGGCATCATATCCGCTTCGAAGCACCTTCCACCAAAGTGCGGTGTCCTCACTTTTTATATTGGGCATTTCCAATAATTCTTTTCCGATTTCTTGTGTATCAAATACTACCGTAGAAGTAAAAATCGTAGTGTTTTTCAAGGCCTCTTTATATTTCAATACTTCAGGTACTCTTACTACCTTTCCGGTACCCACAGCATTTTCATCCCCAAATTCATATCCCGTAAACACAAAAGCTGCTGCCTTATTTGTCAAAAAGTCCAGTTCCTTTTGGAGCTTATCCTCTTTCCACAAATCATCTGCATCCAAATAAGCAATATAGCGCCCCTGTGCTTGCGAAACGCCCCGGTTTCGGGCCAACGCGGCTCCCCTGTTTTCTTTCTGAATCAAAAGCCTTATTCTTTCCTCTTTTTTCTCTTCCACATACTGCTGTATCACCGGAATGGTGGGGTCCTCTTCTCCGTCCGCCACCAACAAAAGCTCCCACATTGTGTAAGTTTGATTTCTCACACTATCCAGAGTATCTCTTATATATCTTTCAGCATGATACACCGGTACCACGATACTCACCAATTCATTCATTTCCATCTCCTAGTCAAACCGATATACGGAATACTCTCCTGCATACACACTCTTTAGCTCTTTACCATGTGCATCAGAAACTTCTGTCAAACAGTCCGCAATATAATCCCCAATCAGTGTGGGCAATACTATGGTATCGGAACCTGCCTTTATTATTTCTTCCACATACTCACCGGTTTCTTGGTTCCATTTATACTGCTCATCCAAAAAGCCAAGCGTTACTTCCGGGTCATCCGAATCCAAAGCAAGTTCATATTGCCTCATTGCATTTTCCATCCATACATAAGCTTGTGTCAGTTCGCTGCTATAAGCTTCATAATCATAGGCGCCGGCCTTTTCATCCCACATATCACGACCGTAAATCAGCTTAATATTTCCATCCTTGCGTCTTGCCGTTTGCATCACGTCAGACGGCCCCCATAAAACAACACTCCGATCATCGGTAACTTCATAAACGCCTTCCAGGATTTTGTCTATTTCCATACGGATGAAGCTTTCCTTTTCCGGTACCCTTTGAAGGCAACCCTGATTTCCGCACAGGCACAGAAGTGCTGCTATAATTACTGTCAATACTACGGTTTTCTTTTTAGACATCTTCTGATCCAAAATCAATACGATACCAAAGGCAATAACCGCCGTTACGGGAACCATACTCCAAGACCACTCATAATCATAAAATGCGGTCTGATAAATCATTACTGCCACTGCCGTGACAGGTATCAGTAACACAACTGCCATCAGCAGACTGTAAACCAGGAAACGGTTTTGTTTCTCGGTAATCTCTTTTTTCTCAGATAGCCATACAAACAAAAGTACCGCCAAAAACAAAACTAAAAAGTGTTGTACTGCCCCATATTGTGCGATACCGTCCACCGCTTTTTCAAAATAACCTAATATCTGATTCATCTCTGCTCCTCCTTCTGTCGAAAGATTTGCAGGAATTTCCCTATAAATAATACCTTACGTTCCAGCAACTCCAATATCAGCATACCCAAAGTCACTGCCACACATACTCCAAATCCCCAGAAGGTCCAAACCATACACAGTTCTGCCAGAATGCAGAGAACCACTTTCCAATACTGTCTTTCCAACATAGCACTAAAGGTAAACGGTACCAATACCAGATTGCGGATACTGCTTCCCAAATATCCTGCATGCAATGCAGAATAACCATCCAAGG
Source organism: Lachnospiraceae bacterium (assembly GCA_017520425.1). Classification (GTDB taxonomy): domain Bacteria; phylum Bacillota; class Clostridia; order Lachnospirales; family Lachnospiraceae; genus Acetatifactor. Next base: position 55,327 of record JAFXFO010000032.1, read on the forward strand.
AAAGAGCACTCTCCGAAAAAAATAATGTCAAAGATACCATAATCAAAAACCAATATTTCTTTTTGCACTGTCCCGCTCCGAAAAGACTTTCTCCCAAACGTTCATATGCCAGATAGGTTGCCCCCAATGTCACCACCGGTATCATATGGCAAACCACAAGTTCGGGCTCCAATCCGAACCCTTGTGCAATCACTGCGTAAAGCGTGGGCAAACACAGCATTCCGTATCGGAACGGAACACCGCCTTCACCGGGCATACCGGTCAAAGGTAATACCCGATAAATACCATCCTCCGCTAAAAAGCTTTGAACACTTTCCAAAGTAATATCACCGGAAACCACCAAGGGATTCCTTCCGAATACATACAACAATTGCAATAACACAATACCCAGAAATGCCAAGGGTAATCCCTTGCTCATGCTTTCTGCGTTTCGACGTACCCAATAGTTCTGTTTTCTCTTCCTTACTCCGTTCATGCCCACAAAGGCTCCTATTACCGTCACAAACAATAATGCCCCCAACAGCAGCCAACCTACTTTGCGTAAACTCATATCCATCAGATATCCCAACATATGCACGCAAAAGGATATCCCTATACAAGCAATCAGTCCCGTCAAATAGCAATCCGACAGGCTGATGAAACGTTCTTCTTTCTTCCCGCATACGATTGTCATAATGCCCAATCCCAACACAAGGGGAAGTAATAAAAATAACATCCAAGCCAGGATAATCATAAATGCCATCCTCTATTCTGCAAAAGACTATAGTTCATTTTATTATATCACAGTTTACCTTGTATAGACAAGTATTTCAGATTTTCGAAATGTTATCCCACACAAAAAGGGCCATCCACAAAGGATAGCCCTTTTTCAGTCACAACAACCAAGCAGACATTATTTTCTTTTCATATTATTTTTTAGACTTCATATCCAGCCGCATTTTATCTGCAATTCGTGAAATATATTCACTGTTTGTAGGTCGGCTTCTGCCCTGCAATACAGAATAGCCGAATACCGCCTCAAAGCTCTCAGCATTCCCCCGTGTCCATGACACTTCTATGGCATTTCGAATGGCTCTTTCCACTTTCTGGTCCGTTGTCTTAAAATGCTTTGCAATAGCAGGATATAAAAGCTTGGTCACACTTCCCACCAGCTCCATATCTCTTCCTGACAACAGAATCGCTTCTCTTAAGTAATGATAGCCCTTTAAATGAGCCGGTACTCCCATATCCAACATTACTTCCGTAATATACCGCTCCAACTCATAATCCTCTATCGTAGCAATATCCATGATGAAATCCCCTTTCATATGTCGAGTATTGCTCCTTTGTCGCGACCATATAAACCATCTTAACACAACCGGCATATATTACAATCCAAATCCATCGAAAGGCTTCGGCACCAAACCACAGTTTTCCTTATATCTCTTCCTTTATCAAATAAATAGGACGTCTTTTTACTTCCATATATGTTTTCGACAAATATTGTCCTAATATACCCAAACAGAATAACTGTACGCCACTTACCAAAGAGATAATACAAACCAAAGACGGCCAACCGGATACCGGATCACCAAACACAACTTTTCGGATAATGGTAAACACAATCAAAGCAAATGCCAGTATGCAAAACAGCACTCCCATGAAAGAGGCAAACATCAAAGGTGCCGTAGAAAATGCAGTTATTCCTTCCACGGAATATACTAACAGTTTCCAGAAATTCCACTTGGTTTCTCCCTTTGCCCGTTCCACATTCTCATATTCCAACCACTTTGTTTGGAATCCTACCCAACCGTATATACCTTTGGTAAAGCGGTTATATTCCTGCATCTGTAAAATAGCATCCACCATTTGGCGACTCATCATACGATAATCTCTGGCACCATCCATTATTTCGGTCTTAGAAATACGCTTCATCAAACGATAAAAGCATCTTGCAAAGAAAGAACGTATGGGGGGCTCTCCTTTTCTGGTCACTCTGCGTGTAGCCACCGAATCATATCCTTCCTGTATGTAAGCATACATATCCGGCAAAAGAGCTGGCGGATCCTGCAAATCCACATCCATGATAACCACATAGTCACCTTTCGCATTTTCCAAACCGGAATACATGGCTGCTTCTTTTCCAAAATTTCTGGAAAAGGAAATCATGCGCACTCTGTCATCCTTTTGCTTCAATTCCTTTATCTTCCCTACGGTATTATCTTTAGAGCCATCATCTATAAACAGAATCTCCAAATCCAATTTCTTTTCCTGAAAATATGGCTGATTCTTCATAAGTTCCGTATAAAAATCAGTAACACTTTCTTCCTCATTAAAACAGGGAACTATTACACTCAGCAGACTCATGTTTGTCCCACCTTTCGATTTTCTTATTAACAAGTATACTCTCTGATACCTTTTAATGCAAGTTGATTCCTTAAAACATCCTCCGAATGCCAAAAATTTTATATAAAAAACTAGCCATTCTTACTTAAATGGGGTATACTAATCACATCAACATCAAGAGGGAATGAATTATGACGTTTTTTTCAGATTTACTGAGTAATAAAATATTTATGGTTGCAGCCCTTAGCTGGTTTATAGCACAGGTCATCAAAACCATTATACACCTTATACTATCCAAACAATTTGTGGCGGAACGTTTGGTAGGAAGCGGCGGTATGCCAAGCTCACATTCTTCCACAGTGAGCTCCCTGGCTGTAGCAACCTGTTTTGAGTTTGGTGCCGGTAGTTTTGAATTTGCCATAGCAGCAATATTAGCCATTGTCGTAATGCATGATGCCAGAGGTGTTCGTCGGGAAACCGGCATTCAGGCGCAACTACTAAATGATATGCTCAAAATTTTCGAAGATATGGGGCGGAAAGAATTAACCGCTCATGAAAAATTAAAAGAATTTGTGGGACATACTCCTTTACAGGTAATTATGGGTGCCCTTTTAGGTATTTTGATTGCCATCTTATGTTATTTATAGTCAATACAAAAGCTGTTGCAGATTACCTGCAACAGCTTTCTTATTTATCTATTTCTTTTTCCCTTTACGAATTCGTTTACTTTCGTACATTTTTTCATCTGCTTCATGCATCATCGCAAAATAATCTGTACGCTCACCTATAATGGTATAGCCAAATGAGAACTTCAGCGGCACATCCTGGCCTTCATTAAGGTGCACAGTACTGTTATTTTGTATGTGTTCCAAGGTACCTATGGTGTTCATCAGTTCAGTTTCGCTGGCATAATCGTATAACACCAAAACATACTCATCGCCGCCCTGTCGGGAGGCAATGGATTCATTAACACCAAATCCTTTGATAATATTACCCATTTTCTTTAGAAAGATATCACCATTATCATGTCCGTACCGGTCATTGATTTCCTTCAATCCATCCGCATCAATCATAATAATGGCACCATGGCCAATGCGCTCCGGCATACTGAACAATTCATATAAGCGGTTCTCTAATCCGCGACGATTATACAAGCCGGTAAGCAAATCTACATCTCGTTCTTCCTCAATCTGCTTCCTTCGTAAAATCTCATCCGTCATATCAATCATAACGCCAAACATTTTTCCATGCTCATATAATTCTTCAATACGAATATATTTCTCATGATACCGTCTGTAATGATATATATTATTTTCAGCATCATAAATGTACCGCTGTACGTGATTGATATACTTCTTAAATTCATTTTTGTCAGATACCAGAACTTCCATTTCTTCGTCCTTCAGTTCCAGAATCTGCGCTATCTGCTCCGTAACAACCACTCTCTTTATTAAGTCGTTATACTCATAGGCCCCTATTTGCATATGTGTCTTACTCAACACATAGGACAGTCGGCGATTACCGGCCATAAGGTTTCTCACCATGTCGTTTATGTACTGACTGAGCTCTACGAATTCACTGCTATTCCTTACATTTACATTTTCAGTAAGCTTTCCGTTGGAAATCAATTTCAGTTTCTCGTTTACTTCATGGATTCCTTCCACCACCTGTGCATTCAGATATTTTGTAATACAAAACACCTGAACAACTCCCATCAGAATACAGCAAATCGCCAATCCCAGCACATTACCCGGCACATTATCATACAGAACCTTATTCCTGATTCCCCGACCAATCCAGGTATCTCCCACACGCTTAAACACAATAAAGGAATTTCCTTCTCCGTATCTCGCATGAAAGCCATCTTTATCTTTAATGATTTTTGACATTTTTAAGCCTGTCTGTGATACAGCCTTGCCGACTAAGGTCGAATCGGTAGCACCTATCACAGTTTCTGTCTTTGCATCAATTGCCAGATAATCTACACCTTCGTTAATACGAAGCAAACTAAAATCATTGAACAATTCCTCCTTCACTTCCGATAAATCCTGTTGATTTTCTTCAAACAATTGCTCAATTTGTTTCAGCAAATACTTTGCCTCTTTCCTTGCATTGCTCTGCGCACTCAACATACTCACCAAGAAGGAGACCACTATGATAACTGATATAATGCCCACAGTAATGATTGTCATATATCGACTAATCTTACTCTTTAGATTTTGCATTTACATCCTCCCCAATCATCTAATGTAACTCAAAAAACTATCTGACTCCTAAGTTCAGTCTGTTAATTGCCGAGAATATAGCTCTGACTGATGCCCTTGTAATATTGGAGCTTACGCCTACCCCATAGGTGATATTGCCGCTTTCACTATCCAAAAGGTGAATATAGGCTGCTGCCTGCGAGTTGGAACCACTCTGTAAAGCATGCTCTTCGTAGTCCAAAATCTTAATATTTAATCCCATGTCCAAAGACAATCCGCGTTTCACCGCATCAATAGGACCGTTACCGGTAGCCACAAAGCTTCTTTCCTTACCATTGACCGTATATACTAAGGATACTCTGGTATCGAAGTCTTCATGTGCTTCTTCACCCAAATCATCCACCTTCATGCTACGGAAATGGATGGGTTCCTTTTTGTCCAGATACTCTGCTTTGAAAGCTTCGAAAATCTGCTCCGGTGCCACTTCGCCCTGCTTTTCGGAAAGCTTCTGAATCACCTTTGCAAACTCCTTATGCATAGCCTTAGGAAGCTTGAAGCCAAAGTAGGTATCCATCACAAATGCTACGCCGCCCTTGCCTGACTGAGAATTGATACGCACAATAGGTTCGTACTCTCTTCCGATATCTGCAGGGTCGATAGGCAAATAAGGTACCTGCCAGTACTCATTGTTACGATCCTTCATGGCCTTCACGCCCTTATTAATTGCATCCTGATGAGAGCCTGAGAATGCAGTAAATACCAGCTTTCCTGCATAAGGATGTCTTGGATGAATAGGAATCTTGCAACAACGCTCATAAATCTCAATAATCTCATTAATATGCTCAATGTTCAACTTAGGATCAATGCCCTGTGAAAACATATTATAAGCCACATTTAAAATATCCACATTACCGGTACGTTCACCGTTACCGAATAACGTACCTTCTACACGGTCTGCACCTGCCAACAAAGCCAATTCCGCACTTGCCACACCGGTACCGCGGTCGTTATGAGGATGCACACTGATAATCAGACTCTCTCTGTTTTCCAAATGTTTAATCATCCATTCAATCTGGTCTGCATAAACATTGGGAGTATTCATCTCCACAGTGGAAGGCAGATTCACAATCATAGGATTCTCCGGTGTAGGCTCCCACTCTCTCTGAACCGCATTACAAATATCCAATGCAAAATCCAACTCTGTACCGGTAAAACTCTCCGGAGAATATTCCAATACAATCTTACCCGGGAAGGATTTCGCACGTTCACGAACCATTCTGGTACCCTGTACCGCTATGTCAATAATATGTTCACGGTCCATATTAAATACCACATCTCTTTGCAAAGTAGAGGTGGAATTGTAAATATGTACTACAGCCTGCTTACACCCTTCGATTGCTTCAAAGGTTCTTTCAATCAATTCTTCTCTGCACTGAACCAATACCTGTACCAATACATCATCAGGAATCAGCTTTCTGTCAATCAACTGACGCAAGAAATCATATTCAATCTGGCTGGCTGCGGGGAAACCTATTTCAATTTCCTTAAAGCCTAAATTCACCAAAAACTCAAACATCTCTATTTTTTCTTCTACCACCATAGGGTCGATAAGTGCCTGATTACCGTCTCTCAAATCCACACTACACCATATGGGTGCCTTTTCAATCTCTTTATTCGGCCATTCACGTTCCGGATAATCTACTACCGGATTCTTTTGATATCTGCCATAATTCAACATATTGCTTCCTCCTAAGGATCAATTAAATATTAACACAGCCCATCCTTAAGGGATGGGCTGTTCTCACTTCGCGATTATTCACCAAGACCGTCTTCTACTGCTGCCACCAGTGCTTCCAAAGCTTCCTGCTCATCCACGCCGTCACAGTAAAACTCAATCTCATCACCACATTTTACGCATGCGCCTAATACACTAAGAACACTCTTCGCATTTGCCGTGCTATCCCTAAACTGAAATGTTATCAATGACTTATAATTCATTGCTTCTTTACATAGGACACCTGCCGGTCTTAGATGTAACCCAGTTGGATTTTTTATAACAACCTTTTGGTTAACCATTTCCATCCCTCCATTTACCTTACCATCATATCATGATTAAGGCGTATTCTCAACCACTTTCTTTAAAACATAATATCCTGAATCAATTTAGCCAACACTTTCGCATCCTCTTTGATTACATCAGCGTCTTTTCCTTCAATCATTACTCTTACCAGTGGTTCCGTACCGGAAGGGCGTATCAGCACACGACCTGCTCCGGCATATTTGGTTTCCAGTTTCTGAATTGCTTCCGCAATTTCAGGAAATTCCATATACTTATCTTTTTTATGATTTGCAACCTTAGCATTTACCAAGGCCTGAGGTAATACCTGCATAATCTGTGCCAATTCGGACAAAGGTTTGCCGGTCTCCACCATAACCTGCAACAAATGTAACGCACTGAGCAAGCCGTCACCGGTGGTATTTTCATCCAGGAAAATCACATGACCGGACTGCTCGCCACCTAAGGACGCATCAATTTCCTTCATTCGTTCCAAAACGTATCTGTCTCCTACCTTTGTACGCTCTATGGTAAGCTTTTCCTTCTCTGCCATCAGGAAAAAGCCCAAATTACTCATAACAGTAGCCACAATGGTATCATTCTTTAATTTGCCTTGGGACCTCATATAATTGCCTACAATGGCCATAATCTGATCGCCATCTACCATGTTACCAAATTCATCCACTGCCAGCATACGATCTGCATCCCCGTCAAATGCCAGACCCACATTGGCCTTTTCATAAACCACTCTGGCCTGTAATTCCTCCATGTGGGTAGAACCGCAATTGGCATTGATATTGGTACCATCCGGGTTATTATGAATGGCTACCACATTGCCGCCCAATTCCTTCAGTGCTTCTACCGAAGTATAGAAGGAAGCGCCTTCTGCACAATCCACTACAATCTTCAATCCGCTCAAATCCACATTTACAGACTGAATTGCATGGTTTACATATTCTTCTCTTGCATCTGTACGATATTTAATCTTGCCCACTCCCGGACCAATGGGGAATTTGACACCCTGCATATTGTCTTTTAACAAAGCTTCTATTTCATCTTCCAAAGCATCCGGCAGTTTAAAGCCGTTTCCGTCAAAAAACTTAATGCCGTTAAACTCCACCGGATTGTGGGAAGCAGATATAACTACACCTGCATCCACCTTATATTTTTTGGTAAGATATGCAACAGCCGGTGTGGGAATCACTCCTACAAACACGCAATTCGCACCTACGGAACAAGCCCCCGCCATTAATGCATTTGCCAGCATATCTCCCGAAATTCTGGTATCACAGCCTACCATAATCGTAGGTTTATGTGCATTCTCTTTTGATAATACATAAGCTCCTGCCTGCCCCAGTTGCATGGCAAGCATGGGAGTCAATTCCTCATTCGCAACACCTCTTACACCATCTGTTCCAAATAATCTGGCCATCTAAACTCCTCCTACTAAATCTGCTCAAATTTTCCGTCATTAGTTTACTGTGTTCTGGGTTCTGGCTCTTTCTGCATATTCTTCAGGAGTCATTACTTCCAATGTCACATAGACCGGCTCCACCTGTTCCACTTTGGATACCAGTGCAAATTCTACCGGAATCTGGTATGTACCGGAGGATAACTCCTCCATTTGTTTGCTTTGCATCCAAGCACCGACATCTACAATACCTCTCAGATTCTCTTCTGTAACGGTAGATACATATCTTTCCAATCCGCGTAATTTCAAAGGCGGTATCTGGGCTCCTTCCGGATACTCAATCACCTTATTCGCGGGTTTATTAGTGATTTGTAAATTTAACCTTGTAACCTGTAATTCTACTTCCGCTTGCTTTTCAATAAAAATAGTCACTTCTGACTTGCCGTCGAAAGTCTTATCCGCAAATATCATACCTGCCGGTAACAGCTTTCGCAAATTGATATCCTTAACCACATTTCCGGTAGCACCTGTAATATCCAACTCATTTTCCGGTATCGTTATCTCACTCGTATTGTTCAACAAGGACGCCGGGCCTGCCACCATAATCGTCTTAATCTCGGTTTCCATTTCTCCGGTCTGAACATACCCGTTCTCAGGAACACCTGTAATATTATATTCTACCGGAATTTCTTTTGTGGGATAAACGCCCACTTTCACATTTACCTTATCCACATTACCTGTGATACTGCTGTAGTTCAGACTCTTACCATTGGCATCACATAATTGTATGCTGCCCCGGGTATATATATCATTCGAAATATCCGAAACATTGACATCTACCACTGCCTTTGATACTTCCTCCACCTTAGAAACCGGTCCGGTTATCTCCAATCGGTTTTGATCCAGCGAAATATTACTAATCACATATCCCTCTGCCACTTCACCAATCTGGGTGTACTTAATATCAATCCACTTGCTGACCTTCTTCTCAACCTTCAACTTGACATAGCTGAAATTACCCTCAATCTCCGTCACATCATTACTATACTTGGGACAGTAGAACTTGATAGGCACCGTATCCGTACTGGTCATGTCATTAAAATCCGCTTCTGCAATGATATCCGATGCTTCGATTTTTTCACGAATGGACTTAGGTGCTTCAAAGGTTACGGAACGAAGCTGATTGGTTCCCTCCAACACCTCATACACCTTATCCTTATCAGTCAACAGCTCGGTATTAATTAAATGGACCGTAATATTGGCAAAAGATTTCTGATCTACAGGGTCGTTTACACTAATCACCACAAACCATAATGCAAATGCTATGGTTAAGGAAATCAGCTTCAGGCCCCAATTATTTAACAAAAGCTCTTTAAACTTTTTCATAACTTAAGCCTTGCCCTTTCTTTGTTTTGTTTTATTCTTTTTATTCTTTGTGTCTTTTATTACAACATTGAGTTTTAAATGCTCCATCAGATGTTCCTTCAGCTTTTCGCCTTCAACATTCCGATACAGATTGCCATCCACCGCCAGACTGATTCTGCCGGTTTCTTCTGACACAATCACGGTAATGGAATCTGCAGCCTCCGAAATACCCACACCTGCACGATGTCTGGTACCCAAATCCTTGCTGATATTTGACTTATCCGTCAAAGGCAGATAACAGGTAGCTGCGGTCACACGGTTTCCACGAATGATTACTGCACCATCGTGTAAAGGCGTATTGTGTTCAAAAATATTAATCAATAACTGGCTGCTCACTATCGCATCAATATCAATACCGGTGCTTTCATAATCAGTCAACGACTGTTCTCTCTCAATTACAATCAATGCTCCGGTTTTCACCTTGCTCATTTCTATACATGCATTAGTAATCTCGTTTACCGTATTTACAGTCACTTCACCGGCCTCGCGCTTGGAAGAATCAAAGGGAAATACGGATACCAGCTTCTTCTTACCAAGCTCCTCCAATGCTTTTCTAAGCTCCGGCTGCAACACCAAAAGCATGGCCATTACTGCGTATCCCAATATATTTCTTCCCAACCATAATATGGTATGCATCTTAAACACAAAAGCTACTGTCCAAAATATACCCAGCACAACAAGACCCTTCAGCAGCACCCATGCTCTGGTGGTCTTAATCCAAAGTACAATATGATACACCAAGTAGGTGATAATCAATATTTCCAGAACATCACCCAACTCGATTCCTTCAATTGCTCTTCTTAAGCTTGACAATAATTCTTTTGCTTCTGCCATACCAGTTACCCGTTTCTATTCTTATTCCTCTGACTCGTCTGTTAACTCCTCAAAATCGCTTATGCGTTCTCTTTTGCCTATAGTTATGCTTTTTGCGTCCATACGACGGTTTCCATAAGGATTGCTTCGTCCTGCACCGGTCCGCTCCGTCACTACACTTCTTCCTTCTGCTGCTCTTTCACGCTGCACATTAATACGCTTTACGGTCTTGGTAGGTGCCGCAACCGTCATCTTGGGAATTGCTTTTACGTAATAATAATATTCATCATCTTCAAATTGTACATTTTCTATACGGCTGTAATCCACACTGAATCGGAAAAATTCTAAAACCTTTCCCACGCCCACTGCCAGAAGAGAACCGAATATTGCTCCTAAAAGGGAAATATTGGTATCATACATCAAATCTCCCACCAGTAATATAATTAAATTCAAAATCGCACCGGCTATCATGGCAATGGTCCATGAATAGTCAATGGATAAACGTCTCACAATATAAACCACAATAATAGTCACGGCAAAAGCCATCACCATTACCAGCATCTCCTTATTGTGCATAAGACCGTCTACTACCAATCTCAGCTTGGCTGTGGCCTCTTCTACACCCATATTGTTAATACTCTGTGCGTTCACAACCACATGATGCACCATATGATACCCTATCAAACCGCAAGCCACTGAAAAAACGGAGGCAGGTGTTGCCAAAAGACCCACTGCAATAGGAATCACATAGGGAATCTTCATGGTTGCCAGCAACACGGTAAAAACAATAATGAGGGAATCTCCGGACTGTCCTCCCAAACGAAACAGTAGCAAAAACAGTATCAGGAATACTGCCAGTCCTACAATTGCCACCTCCAGGGATAATGCATACATATGAGCTATACTTAGTACTACCGCAAAGAAAATCACAAACCCGGTAGGCAAAAAGGAACACATCAGTGAAGCAATCAGTATCAGCCCCAGATTATCCAGCTGGTACATATATCCCAGCTTACCGCTCACTATGCTTAATAACCAGAATGCCAGCATAAACTTAAGTACCGGCAGAATAGCAAATTCAAAGCGGCTATATATTCTTTTGATTTGATCTCGAATTTCTAATAAGTTTCTCATTTCTTCCTTTCAGCCAAATCTACTGGCGTTCCATTACACTTAATTTTTTCAGATTATGGTAATACCGCCGCACGCCTTTTTTGGCCTTTACAAAGCGATACGTATATACAATATAGCTGAGACAGCAATATACTACTACTACCACCACATATATACTGATGGCATTCTTCGCCAGTAACATAAAATCTATTTCATACATGTTTTCCAGCAAATCCTCCATATAGTACAACAAATACAATCCGAATCCGATAAAATACGATATGGTGGACACAATAACAGCCTTCAGCAAATGCAGGGAAATATAATCTCCCCTGAAGTAACTGCTGACCGACATATTTGCTTTGCCCTCCCGCTTTTCATAGGATGCCAGCTTTGTCATCAATATTACTTTTTCTTCGTTTAACATCTATGCTCTCCCATCAATCATCCATTAAGAAACGCATTCTTGCGTCTTTGGAACGTTGTTTCGTTAAAGGTTCCTCAACAGGTGTACGTCCCCTTAAAATACTATTGAAGCCATTCGCCAAATTGTTCTTACATGCCTGACAATACTTTCCGCTTCGAATCAGCGCACCACAAGCATCGCAAGCAAGCATAATACCGGAATCCTCAGCCAGTTCCAATCTTTCTTCACGAAGCCACTGACGAATCATGGCCGGCTCCACATCACATACCTCTGCCACCTCATTAATGCCGGCTCCTCTATGGTCTCTGACATATTCTTTTACTTCCTGAAACTTTGCCTCTAAACCCTCTTTACAAGCAGGGCACATCTGATATCCTGCAATATAATTAAATAATCTTCCACATTTCCTGCAATTCCTTACATTCATAGCTTTCCTCCAAATCCGTGAAACTACACATTCTCGCCAATTGCTAATGTAACAAAGAAAATCTCCTCAACGCCCCATTCCTTCAGCAGTTTCGACACTGCATCCAATGTACTTCCCGTGGTATATATATCATCAACGATAATAACCCTTTTTAATTTTACACCATTTTCCGCCAGAATAAAAGCCTTTTTCAAATTATTTAGCCTTTCTTCAGGATTTAATTGCTTTAGCGGGGTGGTATTGCGGATACGTTTTACCAAACCCTCGTATACGGGTATCCCCAATTCTGTTCCCAAGGCTTTTGCCAATAATGCCGCCTGGTTATATCCCCGACGTCTTTCCTTCTTCGGATAAAGGGGAATGGGTATCAACGCCTGCGCATGCCAGGAACGGATACAATCCCCCAGATAATATGCCATTTCACTTCCGTAAACAGAAGCATATTCCCTGCGTCCCTGATATTTGAAACGATGTACGGAACGGGCGATATCCTTATAAACAAACAGCGCACGTCCCTCCGTAAAAAAATGCTCTCTTTTCTCACAATCCGTACAGAATTCCTGCGCTTCATTCTCTATATGTTTCCCGCACTTTAAACACCTGGGCGGCTTTACATAACGTATTTTTTGCAGACATTCCTTACAGATTCCTTTATCCCACAACCGGTTTACCTTATCGCAAACAGGACAGCGGGGAGGATATAATAATTCCCCAAAACATTCCAATAACTTATGCAAGTCCTACTCCTTCCATAAGCCTTCTCCAACTTTAATACAAATCCTCCAAGCCCTCCAGTTCCCGTATCCGAAGGTCCAAAGAGGTATATCTTCTGTTTTCGCTTTCGTTTTCAATCATGCTTTGAACGGTTTCACAGCTTCCCAATATGGTTACACAGCTTTTCGCTCTGGTTACGGCTGTGTAAAGCAGATTTCTGTTAAACAACATTCTCGGCCCGGTCAGCAAAGGTAACACCACTGCCGGATACTCGCTTCCTTGGGATTTATGTATGGTAACAGCATAGGAATGCTCCAATTCATCCAAAAGGGAAAATGGATAAGTCACCCTTCTGCTTTCATCATACTCCACCACCAATTCTGAAGCATTTTCCCTGATTTCCAGAATGCGCCCCATATCTCCGTTAAACACACCCATTCCTTTATCAACAGGAATACCGTAACGGCTGACCACTTCCCATTCCAGCTGATAATTATTGCGAATCTGCATCACCTTATCCCCTTCACGGTATATGGTTTCTCCGCTCACATGCTCCCTTTTTCTTCCGTCCGGCGGATTCAGATATTTCTGCAAAATCCCGTTCAACACTTCCACTCCCAGACTTCCCTTTCGCATGGGCGTTAATACCTGAATATCATAGGATGTGGCACCTACATAGGCCGGCAGCTTATCCCGTATCAGCTGAACCATATGCTTGTAGATTACATTCACATCATTTCGTTCCAGGAAGAAAAAGTCCTTGCTTTTATTGTTTAAGGCAATCTGTTCTCCCTTATTTATATGATGGGCATTTACCACAATGTCGCTTTCCCCGGCCTGTCGGAAAATCTTTTGTAACACCACCATGGGAAAGGCTTCCGACTTCATGATATCCCTTAAAATCTGTCCAGGACCCACGCTTGGCAGCTGGTCCACATCGCCTACCATAATCAATCTGGTACCCGGAGTAATGGCCTTTAACAATGCCTGGAAAAGCGGCAAGTCCACCATGGACATCTCATCAATGATAACCACATCCGTTTCCAGAGGATTTTCTGCATTTCTTTCAAAGTGGGCTCCCCGCTTATTATCCTCCGAAACAGCTCCGTTTAATTCCAGCATACGATGGATGGTTCTGGCCTCAAAGCCGGTGGCCTCTGTCATCCTCTTGGCGGCACGGCCGGTGGGGGCTGCCAGAAAAATATCATAGCCCTCTCTTTCAAAATATCGGATGATAGTATTGATAGTAGTAGTTTTTCCCGTACCGGGACCTCCCGACAGAATAAACAATCCATTCTGGATGGCTTCCGTAACAGCCTTCACCTGAAGTTCATCCAATTCCATCCGTATTTCCTTGGTAATAGACTTCAACACGGTCTCCACATGCTGCGCCGACTCCCGCATGGGGATATTTAATTCATACAGCATCCTTGCACAGCTTAGCTCTGCATAATAATAGGTGTATGCATAAACCTTTTCCCCTTTGATAATCAGCTTTTTGTCCATGGCCAGATTAGGCAACTGTTGTTCGATATACGTTGTCGGCACCTGAAGTAATTGCTCCGCACGAATCAGCAGTTTGTCCACCGGAAGATAGCAATGGCCTTCTGCCACGCCCTGCAAAAGGGTATAGAGAATACCGCTTCGTATCCGGTAATCCGAATCCGTATGAATACCTATTTTAGCCGCAATCTCATCCGCTATCTTAAAGCCAATTCCGTCAATATCCTCTGCCAGCTTATAGGGATTTTCCTTCACAATACCGTACAAATTCATCCCATAGGTGTCAAAAATACGAATGGCCAGAGTATTGGTGATTCCAAATTGTTGCAGATATATTAGTGCCTCCCGTAAATCCTTACGTTCTTCCATCTGCATGGCAATCTCTCTGGCTTTCCTTTCGCTGATCCCCTTTACCTCGGCAAGACGCTCCGGCTCCTCTTCCATAATCCGGAAGGTATCATCTCCAAACATCTTCACAATCCGCTTGGCCAGTGCTGCACCGATGCCCTTTACCGCACCGGAAGCCAAGTAGCGTTCCACACTTATGGCATCTGTTGGTGCCACCACCCGATAAGATGAGATCTTAAACTGTTTTCCGTATACCGGATGCTCTGTGTATTCTCCGGTAGCCTCCAGATTTTCCCCATCCGTCAATCCCTTACAGGAGCCCACACAGGTGATCTCACTTTCCTCACATACCACCACAAATACCGTATATCCATTTTCTTGATTCTGATAAATTATGTGTTCCACATAACCTGTAACGGTCTCCATTCTCAACCTCTCCTAATTTGTAAAAGGCTGCTTGTTCAGCAGCCTTTTATGTTACTCATAATTTCTTTTCATTTGCTCATAAAGGGTCTGTGCCAACCCCAAACTATTGGTTTCCGTAGAATCTGCTGCTAACTCCCGCATCATCTCGTCCTTGTAAAAATCCACCATAGTGGAAGTAGAACCTGACATCTCTTCATTTTTCGGCACAGTCTTCATCATGGCCTTAAACATCTGCTCCAAAAAATAGGCTTCAAATTCTTTGCAAGCATCCATCAATTCATCATCCGATGCCTTATCGATATTGCCATTCAGCTTATTCTCCAGCTTGGAGGCTGATTGGCTGTTTGCACTAATAATATCTGAATACATGCCGGAAATATTGCCTATATCCATGCTTATCCCTTCTTTCCCAAACTATGTACTATCGTCTTAAATTGTTGGCCTGCTGCATCATCTCATCGGAAGCTGTAATGGCTTTGGAATTCAATTCATATGCACGCTGTGCCACAATCATATTGACCATTTCATCCACTACCTGTACATTGGAACCTTCCAAATATCCCTGTACCAGACGACTGGGAGATAATGATGTATTGGTAGCTTCGCTCAAGGGCTGACCGCTGGCTGCTGTCTCTGCAAACAATCCGTCCGCCTGCTTCTCCAAACCTGCAGGATTACTAAACTGATAGATTCCCAAACGAATGCCCATGGTCTGTGCATTATTACTCTCATCCGGGTAACATAACTCTCCCACAGAATTCACGGTAATATCACTTACCACATAATTCTGCGATAAAGCAATACTGTTGCCGTTTACATCCAATACCGGCAAACCTTCCGTGGTACACAACATATTGGTATTGTTAGGACCTAAAGTCCACTGAAAATTACCGTTTCTGGTATAATAGGCATTGCCATCCTGTCCCTGAATGGTGAAGAAACCTCTTCCGTCGATAGCAAAAGCCGAATCACTCTCATTAGCCAAAAAAGCGCCCTGCTTGAAAATGGATGTAATGGCTGAATTGCGCACACCCAATCCCACCTGTGCTGCCACCGGTTTCATGGAACCGTCTGCTTTGGTGGTCTTCTGCTGAATATTCTGATAGAGTAAGGATTTGAATTCATTCACCTCGGTCTTATAACCGGTGGTATTTACATTGGATAAATTGTTAGCAATCGTATCCACATTTGTCTGCTGGGCAATCATACCGGTTGCCGCAGTCCATAAACTTCTAACCATCTACATCCCTACCTTTCCCATTACTGTAATTTGCCCAGCTGGTTTACTGCTATCTCCAGACTGGCATCATAGGTTTGCATGATTTTCTGGTTGGTCTCATAGGCACGTGTTACACTAATCATATTGACCATCTCTGTAACCACCTGCACATTGGACATTTCCAGATAACCGGAATTGACCTTTGCACTGCTTTCTATCACCTTGGCACCTTCCTTAGGTTGATAAAAAGTATCTCCGTATTTCATCAGATAGTCGTAATCCTCAAAATCCACAATCTGAAGCTGCGCAACCACTCTGTCATGCTGGGTAATATTGCCCAGCTCATCTATATGTGCATCCGCCAAGGTATCCAGCTGAATGGGCTGACTGCTTGTGCTCAGCACCTTCTGACCATCCTTGGTCACCAGATATCCGTCCACATCCAAAGTGAAAGAACCGGAACGGGTGTATTTGGTATCGGTTTCGCCGGCACTATTGATATACTCTACTGCAAAGAAACCGTCGCCACCCAGTGCCAAATCAAAGGTATTGCCTGTAACTCTGAAAGAACCCTGTGTAAAGTCGGTATAATTCTCCCCTATCTTTACACCCGGATTGTTCACTCCGATACGCTGGATGTTCTCCAGCCCTACGGAATTGTCTTTAATCTTATATGCCAATACATCTCCAAAGCTCTGACTGGTAGAACCTTCCTTCTTGAAGCCCACCGTGGAGGCATTTGCCAGATTGTTGGTCAATATATCCATTCTGTTTTGTTCATTACGTAATCCTGTATGAACGGTATACAAACCCTTTAACATAACATCCTCCTTTGTATCTTAATGATTGGTCAGCCCTTGAAAATATACTGCTCTTAATCCTCCCTGTAACCTGCCAGGAACTCTACATACTTGCCGGTACCTACCGCTACTGCTGTCATAGGGTCTTCGGCAGTCATGGTGTTAATGCCTGTTTTAGAAGAAATAAGCTCCTCCAAGCCGCGAAGAAGGCTTCCGCCACCGGTAAGTACAATACCTCTGTCTGCAATATCTGCTGCCAACTCCGGGGGAGTCTTTTCCAAAACGCTGTGGATGGTTTCTACGATCTGTGCGGTGATTTCCTTCAACGCTTCTTCGGTTTCTTCGGAAGAAACTCTTACGGTCTTAGGCAAACCGGTCACCAGATTACGTCCGCGTACATCCATATAATCTGCTTCCACTCTGGGATAGCAGGAACCAATCTTTATCTTCATATCCTCTGCGGTTCTTTCACCAATCAGAAGATTATGTTTCTTTCTCATATAACGTACGATAGCTTCGTCAAAATCATCGCCCGCCACCTTGATAGAGGCACTTACTACGGTACCGCCCAAAGAAATAACTGCAATATCAGAAGTACCGCCACCGATATCTACAATCATGTTGCCGCAGGGCTTGGAAATATCAATACCTGCACCAATTGCTGCTGCAATAGGCTCCTCGATAATGGACACCTCTCTTGCACCTGCCTGATAGGTAGCATCCTCTACTGCTTTCTTCTCTACTTCCGTAACTCCGCTGGGCACACAAACCGCGATACGGGGCTTACGGAACATTCTCTTGCCAAGTGCCTTCTGGATGAAGTACTTCATCATCTTCTCGGTCACGGTATAGTCTGAAATAACACCCTGACGTAAGGGTCTTACTGCGATAATATTGCCGGGAGTTCTACCAAGCATCAGTCTGGCATCCTCTCCGATAGCCTTAATCTTATTGGTATCTCTGTCAAAAGCCACTACTGAAGGCTCCTTTAACACAACACCTTTTCCTCTAATGTAAACCAGAATACTGGCTGTTCCCAAATCAATTCCGATATCTGTACACTGCATATCCTTTTCCCTTCCTGATCTATTTTTATTAATGTTTATATTTTGATTCACATCGGCAAACCATTCTGAATAGTTTCCACCACGTATAGTTTACATTCAGATACAGGAAAATGCAAGTACTTCAATATTCTTTCGTAAAAATTAATATTTAAAAACGCGAAAAAGAGAACGGTTCCTTCCGCTCGCCTTTTCGCGTCCCTGCTTTGTACAATATTTATCGACAAATAATTACAAAACTTAATACCTATAACATTTTCTTCACATATTTTCCTGTATAAGAAGAAGGATGCTTCGCAATCTCCTCCGGTGTACCGGTAGCGATAACCGTACCGCCTCCGTCTCCTCCTTCCGGTCCGATATCTATGATATAATCCGCCGTCTTAATCACGTCCAGATTGTGCTCTATGACAACCACTGTATTGCCGCCGTCGGCCAGACGGTGGAGTATCTCTATCAGTTTATGCACATCTGCAAAATGCAGGCCTGTAGTAGGTTCATCCAGAATATAGATAGTTTTGCCCGTACTTCTGCGGGATAGTTCCGTAGCCAGCTTGATACGCTGTGCTTCTCCTCCCGAAAGAGTGGTGGAAGGCTGTCCCAGCTTAATGTAAGACAGTCCCACATCATTCAGGGTTTCAATCTTACGTTTTACGGAAGGCACATTCTCAAAGAAGGTCACTGCTTCCTCCACGGTCATATCCAATACATCAAAGATGCTCTTACCCTTATACTTTACATCCAGGGTTTCCCTGTTATAACGCTTTCCGCCGCACACCTCACAGGGCACGTATACATCCGCCAGGAAATGCATCTCTATCTTAATAATACCGTCACCGCTGCAGGCCTCACAGCGTCCGCCTTTGACATTAAAGCTGAAACGACCCTTGCTGTATCCCTTAGCTTTGGCATCCACGGTGGAGGCAAACAAATCACGTATCATATCAAACACACCGGTATAGGTGGCCGGATTGGAACGGGGCGTCCTGCCGATGGGGGACTGGTCAATATCAATTACCTTATCCAACTGCTCCAAGCCTTCAATTCCTTTGTGTCTGCCCGGAATGATACGGGCACGATTTAAGGTACGGGCCAGCTTCTTGTAAAGAATCTCGTTCACCAGGGAACTCTTTCCGGAACCGGACACACCGGTAACACAGGTCATCACACCAAGGGGAAACTCCACATCAATATTCTTCAGATTGTTTTCCTGTGCACCCAGTACTTTTATGGTACCGGTAGGTTTTCTGCGCATCTTAGGAACCGGTATCTTTAACTCACCGCTCAGATACTTACCCGTAATGGACTCCGGTACCTTCATAATATCCTCTGCCGTACCGGTAGCTACTACTTCTCCGCCGTGGGAGCCGGCACCGGGGCCGATATCTACGATGTAATCCGCCGCCCGCATGGTATCCTCGTCATGCTCTACCACGATTAAAGTATTGCCCAAATCCTTCAGACGCTTCAAAGCATCCAGAAGCTTGTCATTGTCCCTCTGATGCAGACCGATACTGGGTTCATCCAGAATATAGCACACACCTACCAGTCCGGAACCGATCTGTGTAGCCAGACGGATACGCTGTGCTTCGCCGCCGGACAGCGTGGCTGTTCCCCGGGCAAGGGATAAATAATCCAGACCTACATTTACCAAAAATCCCACTCTGGCGCGGATCTCCTTCAAAATCTGATGGCCGATTAATTCCTGTTGCTTGGTTAACTGCATGTCCTTCAGGAACTCTGCCAGCTTACCAATGGACATGGAAGTAATCTCATAAATATTCTTATCACATACGGTGACAGCCAGAGACTCCTGCTTCAGACGCATACCGTCGCAAAGTTTACAGGGTGTAATCCGCATAAAGCTTTCATACTCTGCCTTGGCACTTTCCGAGAAAGTCTCCTTATAGCGGCGCTCCACATTACGAATCAAACCGTCAAAGACAATGGGATATACTCCCTTGCCTCTCTGGCCTTCGTAATACACATCCACGGATACATCCGTACCGTATAACAATATCTTCTTAATCTCCTCCGTATACTCTTCAAAAGGTGTATCCAAATCAAAGTGAAAACGGTCGCACAAAGCCCGTAACATAGCATTGGTAAAGCTCCCCTTATCTCCGCAGGACTGCCAGCCCATCACCGCAATAGCTCCCTGCTTAATACTCCTGCTCATATCCGGGATCATCAGCTCCACGTCAAATTCCATCTTGTAGCCCAAGCCGAAACAATCCGGGCAGGCTCCGAAGGGATTGTTGAAGGAAAAGCTGCGGGGCTCTACCTCACTAATGCTGACACCGCAATCGGGACAGGAAAAGCTCTGACTGAAGGTCAATGTATCCCCGTCTATGATGTCCACCATGAGCAGTCCTTCTGCCAAATCCAAAGCAGTTTCTATGGAGTCCGTCAGACGCTTCTGGATACCTTCCCTTACAATCAGTCGGTCCACCACGATTTCAATATTGTGCTTAATATTTTTATCCAGTTCGATTTCCTCAGAAAGCTCATATAGATTACCATCCACCCGCACTCTGACGAAACCGCTTCTCTTGGCTCTGTCAAAGACCTTTTCATGGCGTCCCTTTTTGCCTCTTACCACCGGTGCCAAAAGTTGCAGACGGGTACCTTCTCCCTGCTCCATAATCTGGTCCACCATCTGATCCACGGTCTGCTTGGCTATGACTCTGCCGCATTTGGGACAATGGGGGATACCGATACGGGCATACAACAGTCGGAAATAATCATAAATCTCCGTCACTGTACCAACGGTAGAACGGGGATTACGGTTAGTGGACTTCTGGTCAATGGAGATAGCCGGAGACAAGCCCTCTATCTGATCCACATTGGGCTTCTCCATCTGCCCCAGGAACTGGCGTGCATAGGAGGACAAGGACTCCATATAACGTCTCTGTCCCTCTGCATAGATGGTATCGAACGCAAGCGATGACTTACCCGATCCGGACATACCGGTCAGTACCACAAATTCATTTCTGGGAATATCCACATCGATTCCCTTTAAATTATGCTCATGTGCTCCCCGTATCTTAATAAAGTCTCTACGGGGAAGCATTTTCTTTGCTTCTTCCATGATTTCCTCTTCTCTCTTAAAACACTCTATTCTTCATCCAATTCCTGAAGCTTTTTCTTCAGCTCCAGCATCTTGTCACGAAGCTCTGCAGCCGCTTCGAAATTCAGCTCCGTAGCCGCCTTCTGCATCTTCTTCTGCACCTCTCCGATAAGCTTCTCTAACTCCTTGCGGCTCATGGATTCGGGATCCTTTTCAAACTTCACTTCTTCCGCGGCAATAGCTCTGGAAATACTGATCAAGTCACGCACTGCCTTCTTAATGGTCTGTGGGGTAATGCCGTGCTCCTCATTGTACTTCATCTGAATCTCACGACGTCTGTTGGTCTCATCCAAAGCGATTCGCATGGAATCCGTAATCATATCCGCATACATAATGACACGGCCCTCTGCATTACGGGCTGCACGTCCCACGGTCTGTATCAGCGAGGTGGCACTACGTAAGAACCCTTCCTTATCAGCATCCAGGATGGCCACCAGGGAAATCTCCGGAATATCCAGGCCCTCTCGAAGCAGGTTAATACCCACCAGTACATCAAACACATCCAGACGCATATCACGGATGATCTCCGCGCGCTCCAGGGTATCAATATCCGCATGCAGGTACCTGACACGGATGCCCACATCCTTCATATATTCGGTCAAATCCTCTGCCATCCGCTTGGTCAGGGTGGTAATCAGCACCTTATTATGCTTCTCCACTTCCTTGTTTACTTCTCCGATCAAATCATCAATCTGCCCCTCCACCGGACGCACATCCACCTGAGGGTCCAAAAGCCCCGTGGGACGGATAATCTGCTCCGTACGAAGAAGCTCATGCTCCTCCTCGTACACAGAAGGGGTGGCAGACACAAACATCATCTGGTCAATATGATTCTCAAACTCTTCAAAATTCAGCGGTCTGTTGTCCAATGCGGAAGGCAGACGAAAGCCATAATCCACCAAAGTCTGTTTACGGGAACGGTCCCCTGCAAACATACCGCGAATCTGGGGAATGGTCATATGTGACTCATCTATAATAATCAAACAGTCATCCTTAAAATAATCCATCAGGGTCATGGGTGTGGCCCCCGGCTCCAAGAAATTCAGATGTCTGGAATAGTTCTCAATACCGGAACAAAAACCGGTCTCCCTCATCATTTCGATATCAAAATTGGTCCTCTCGGAAATACGCTGGGCTTCAATCAGCTTATCCTCGCCCTTAAAATACTGAATCCGCTCCTTCAGCTCTATCTCAATATTGTCACAGGCCTTCTGAATCTTCTCCGGCGCCACTACATAATGGGAGGCCGGGAAAATGGATATATGATTCAACGCCGCATGCACCTTGCCGGTGAGAGGCTCCACCTCCGTGATACGGTCGATTTCATCGCCGAAAAACTCCACACGGATCAGATAATCGCCGCCCTGTGCCGGATAAATCTCCACCACATCCCCACGCACACGGAAGGTACCGCGCTGCACATCCAAATCATTTCTGTCATACTGGATATCAATCAACTCCCGGATGACCTGATCCCTATCCTTCAGCATGCCGGGACGCAAGGATACAATCATGTCCTGATATTCGTCCGGGCTTCCCAAGCCGTATATACAGGACACACTGGCCACTACGATGACATCTTTTCTCTCAGAAAGAGAAGCCGTAGCAGACAAACGCAGCTTATCTATTTCCTCATTGATGGAGGAATCCTTGGCAATATAGGTATCCGAAGAGGGCACATAAGCCTCCGGCTGATAATAATCGTAGTAGGACACAAAGTACTCCACCGCATTTTCCGGGAAGAACTCCTTAAACTCCCCGTAAAGCTGTCCGGCCAAAGTCTTATTATGTGCAATAATCAGGGTGGGCTTATTTAACGCCGCAATCACGTTAGCCATGGTAAAGGTCTTACCGGAACCGGTGACACCCAGCAAGGTCTGAAACTGATTGCCCTGCTTAAAACCCTCCACCAGCTCAGCAATGGCCTGTGGCTGGTCACCGGTGGGTGCAAATTCGCTATGAAGTTTGAAAACCTGTTCCTGTGCCATACAAGCCTCCTGATGTATCTTAAAAACTATCACTCTATATCATATACATTTTTACGCAAAATACAAGCGTGTAAAATGCGACCATCTCATTATAGCACATCCTTACACGCTTTGCAAACATTTGTTCTATTTTTAATACTCTACATTCAAACCGATATGGCTCATCACCGTATTACAAAGTTTTTTATCTAATCTGATATTATTTACAAGCATAATGTCTAAGCATTCTTTTACATCCATTTGCTGTATCATCCCTTTATCATATGCCAGTAACAAAATACCTACTGTACCGATGAATCTTACATTCAACTTCCTTGCCACGCTGCGTCCTTTATGTTCATCCATCAATAACAAATCAGCCTTCTGTTCATCATACATAATAAGTGCTTCGCTTTCACCGGCATCCAATCCTGTAACACTCCGCAAAACACTCACCGACTTTACATTTTCTACTGCAACCACAGCAAGGAAACTTATCGTTTTAATCGTCTCTGCTTCTTGGGCAAATACCGTATTCTCGGTCAATTCTCTATATACCGCTTCAGGAACCAACACCTTTCCATACAGCTTTTCCAGCAACTCTAAACAATTTGCCTTTAATAACGCTATAATTGGTGTTGTATCCGAAATAACAATCATTCCATCACTTCCTTCAAGTAATCTACTGTTGATATCTCTTCTTCAATTTCCTCATCGGTCATTTGGATATAAGGAAGCCCCAATTTACCATACAGTGTTATCAAGTCCAGCTTATATATTCCAAGAATCTCAGCCGCCTTACCATGAGATATGACACCATCGTGTATATATGGATAAAGAATCATCGCATTTCTCATAAGCTGTTCATCTTTATCCTTTGTCATAACATACGTTACCATCGCCTCCGGCATTTCTAAATTCACAACTGCCATAATAAACCCTTCCTTTCCCTCTTATTTATATTACAAACCCTTATAACCATATTATAGCAAATTTTTCTTATAAGTACACTTAAATTTCTCAAACCTCATAACAATCCTCAACTTCTCCCCCACCAGTTCCGCTTCCATGCTTCCCTTCATTTTCTCCACAAACTCCTTGGCGATGGTCAGGCCCAGTCCGGTGGAGCCTTGGGTACGGGAAGCATCCGGTGTGTAGAACCGTTCAAACAAACGCTCCACATCCGATACATTTAAATCTTCCACATCATTGGCAAAGCATATCTCCACTTCTCCTTCCCTCTCATAAACAGATACTTCCAAACAGCCTTTTGCATATCTTACTGCGTTCTGGAGGAGATTCTGTAAGACTCTTTGCATAGCGTTTACATTGCCCCTAATCTCTAACGGTCCTTGGGGAATATTAACCTCCACTTCCAGCTGCCGCTTCTCTAATTCCGGATAAGCATCCGCTAACGCTTCACGTAGCAACTTGGTCACTTCTATATTCTCCAAGGAAAGCGAATAATCCGTGGATGTGACCTTAGTATACTCATAAAACTGGGTAATCAGCTCCTGCAGACGTTCTGCTTTCCTGATAACCGTCTGCAAATCCTCCCGGTCCTCCGGGCTTAAATTGCCGGTCTCCATAATACGCAGATATCCTAACATGGAGGTCAGGGGGGTACGCAGGTCATGACTGATATTCTCAATCTGCTGCTTCAATTCCTTTTCTCTTTTTGCGTACATATTTTTATGTTCACGGATGACCTGGAGGGATTCATTCATCACCATCAGAAGCTCCTCCGCATCCTTATCCGGCACTGTCAGCTTTACGATACGGTTCTCTTCCAGCTCTCTGTTGATTTCCTTCAGCTGCTTTCCGGCACCTTTCAGTGCCTTTTTCAAAGAAAGAAGGCGCACTAAAAGATAAAGCACTGCTATCGTCAAAACCACTATAATCAAATATACCATTTTGCGCCCTCCTTTCTTTTCATTTTACTAATTTATACTTCCTGCTTTTTGCTAACCAGCAAGCCAAATATCAAGAACACAATCAAACCGATAAAGCCGGAAATCAAACATTTTGCCACACCCTCAGGGGTCTGCCATAAGCAGTGCCAGCCACTCATGTTTGCTATGACTTCCCTGCCAAGATAATTATGGGGCATCCATGCTGCTATCTTTGCCAAAGGTTCAAACTTCAACCCAAGGATATAACAAATCTGAGGAATGGCTACCATAACCACATACCAGTCAATACCGGCTACCACTTCCTTCTGGCAGAAACTACATAACGCAAGACCCAAAACCTCTGAAGCAACTGCCATGGGAATCACACATGCTACACCCTGCAAGGTAATCTCTACTGCACGTGGCTCCACACCCGGCTCAAGCAGCAATACTGCACTTCCTAAAAACACTAACAGGATGACTGCCAGACTAATCAGGGAAACAAGGGTACTTACCACACATTTTCCCATGAAAACTTCAATCCTGGAAATGCCGAAAGCTATGGAATTCTTCAAGCTGCCGTTTTTCTTATCATCTGCAAAAACCAAATACACAAGAATCATTCCCACGTAAAAGAGCATTGTCATCATCCACGCCAGATTACTTAAGGAAAACGCTGTGGTTCCGTAAGGAAATGTCGGATCCACCTTATCCAAAAACCACAATAACAGGTTAAACAGCAGTGCCAATCCTGCCAAAATCCCTGTAAACACATAGATGGTAGGGGTATGGGTTACCCGATACCATTCGCTCTTTATATAATTTCTCATACCAACTGCCCTCCCTTTGTCAGATTCATATAATAGTCCTCCAAGCTGTTTTGCTTCATATTCATCGCCAGGATTCCTATGCCATTCTCTCCCGCAAGGGCACTGTATGTTTCTCTATCAAACTTCATGTCAAAGATTTGCACCATGCCACCCTCCAGCACCAAATAGGAGGTATGCTGTAATTGTTTTTCCAAAAGCATGGTGTATTTTTCCGCATCGCTTACCTTGAGTTCCAAATAATCTCCACACTTCTCATGTAAGGCTTTGGCGGATATCTGTTCCAGCATTTTGCCTTTGTCTAAAAATCCATAGACAGTGGCCAGATGCTCCAGCTCGCTTAAAATGTGACTGGAAATCACGATGGTAATATTTTTCTCCCGGTTCAGCTTTTTCAAAAGATTACGCATCTCGATGATTCCTGCCGGGTCCAATCCGTTGGCCGGCTCATCTAAAAAGAGTAGCTCCGGCTCGCCAAGCAAAGCAATGGCTAAGCCCAATCTTTGCTTCATACCTAAAGAAAGAGTCTTTCCCTTCTTCTTGCGGACCTCCCAAAGTCCCACTGACTTCAAGGTCTCTTCCACGATTTGCTTTCCGGGCACGCCCTTTTGCAGTCTGTAAAACTCCATATTCTGTTCGATGGTCATTTGGGGATAAAAACCGGGATTCTCAATCAAAGCTCCCAACCGCTTTCTTTGGTTCTCCTGCTCCTTCTTTTCACAGGCACCGAATAATGCAAATTCTCCATCGCTTGGGAATATCTGTCCTGCCAGAATTTTTAGTAATGTGGTTTTACCGGCACCGTTAGCGCCTACCAGACCGTAGATTTCACCGCGCTTGATTTCCAGACTTACCTTTTGAAGTGCGGTGCATTTCGGATACTTTTTCGTCAGCCCTTTGGCTTCAATTATATTCTCCATACTATCTCCCTCCTTGTTCTTTACAAACTTATTGTACCTTCCGGCTCATTAATAAGTCCTCAAGAAAGTTTAAAGAATTCGTAAAGATTAAGCCAATTTAAAGCCGATTCCCCATACGGTCTTGATATATTCCTGCTCTGCGTCCACTGCCGCCAGCTTCTTTCGAATGTTGCTTACATGCACATTGACGGTGTTGTCCTCTCCCAGATATCCGCCGCCCCAGATACTTTCATACAGGGCATCTCTGGAAAACACCTTCTCCGGCTGTTGCAGCAAAAGAAGCAAAATCTCATACTCATGGGGTGTCAGTGCGATTTCTTCTCCCAGAACGGTTACCTTTCGACTTTCCGTGGTCAGTATCAAATTCTTGTAGGTATACTCTCCCGCATCTTCCTTTTGTCCCTGCGTGCTACCCAAGCCCGCTCTTCGTAGCATGGCCATCACACGCACCAATACCTCTTGCGGCTCAAAGGGCTTGGTCAGATAATCATCCGCTCCCATGGTCAGAAGCTCCACCTTATCCTCCAACGCAGACTTGGCAGACAATATGATAATGGGCACATTTCTCTGCTTTTCCTTGCGGACATATTCCGTAATCTCCTGCCCCTTCATACCGGGCAGCATCAAATCCAGCAAAATCAGGTCAGGCAGTTCCTGCTCCAGCCGAAGCTTACCTTCCGTTCCGGAAAAGGCCTGCACCACCTGATACCCTTCACGACTTAATATTTTATATAAAAGGCGGTTAATATCCTCATCATCCTCAATAATCAATATCCTGCTCATAAACTTCCTTCCCTCAGTATCTTCATGATACACCATCACTTCTTAACTTTAAAAGTGGTAGAGCCTTTACGCTCTACCACCAAAGCACATATTCCTTACACCCCGAATCTCACCTTACGGTAAGCTAATATCTCTTCCTTACATTTGTCGAAGCCCAGCACACCGCAGTTTAAGCAGAGGTCATAATTTCTGGCATCGGTCCAGTCCTGACCGGTGTAATATTTGTAATAGTCACCACGGTACTTATCCACCTTGGCGATGTACTTTTCCATCTCCTTGGGCGTCATACTGTTGCGCTCCATAGCTCTGTCGAAACAGAACTGTTCATCTGCGTACACGAAAACGCTCATCACATTCGGATAATCACGAAGTACATAGTCCGCACATCTTCCTACGATAACACAGGACTCTCTATCTGCCAGCTGTTTAATGATCTTGGCCTGATAGTTAAACAGATTCTTATCGGATACGAAATCATCGGACTCAGGAGGAATCAAATCCCCGTCATAAGCCGCCTTAGAGCTCTTGAATAAAGGTACCTTCTTCAGCTTCTCGTCCGCTTCGCCAAACAACGCCTCACTGATGCCGCTATCCTCGGAAGCCAGTCTCAGGATATCCCTGCTGTAAAAAGGAATCCCTAACTCTTCCGCCACCATCTGACCTACGGTCTTACCGCCGCTACCATACTGTCTTGCAATAGTTATTACGATATTATCCATGGTATTACCCCTTTCCTTATTCACCCAGATATGCCTTCTTGATGGAGTCATCATTCATAAGTTCCTTAGCATCTCCGGAAAGTACGATGTTACCGGTTTCCAATACATAAGCTCTGTCTGCGATGGACAGTGCCTTTTTCGCATTTTGCTCTACCAAAAGAACGGTGGTGCCACTTGCACTTACCTTCTCAATAATATCAAAAATTTCGTTTACAAAGATGGGGGACAGACCCATGGAGGGTTCGTCCATTACAATCATCTTCGGGTTGGACATAAGCGCACGTCCCATAGCCAACATCTGCTGCTCACCACCGGATAAGGTTCCTGCTCTCTGGTTCTTACGCTCCTGCAGTCTTGGGAAACGCTTATAAACATTTTCCAGATTCTCAGCGATTTCCTTTTTATCTTTTCTGGTGAAAGCTCCCATAATCAGGTTCTCGTACACGCTGAGCTGGGAGAATACACGACGACCTTCCGGCACGTGTGCAATACCCATTTCCACGATTTTGTGTGCAGGCATCTTTGTGATATCCTTTCCCTCGAAAACGATGGAACCCTGCTTCGCCGGCAAAAGTCCGGTGAGGGTATGAAGAGTGGTGGTCTTGCCTGCACCGTTGGCACCGATTAAAGCAATAACCTCACCCTGATTTACTTCGAAGGAAATGTCCTTCAATGCCTGAATCACACCATAATATACCTGCAATCCTTTTACTTCCAACATTGCCATTTGACCTTCCTCCTATTCACCCAAATATGCAGTAATAACTGCAGGGTCATTTAGTACGACATCCGTCTTACCCTGTGTCAGTACCTGACCAAAGTTTAATACGGTCAGTTCCTCACAGATACCACCTACCAGCTTCATATCATGCTCAATCAAAAGGATGGTAGCGTCAAATTTCTCTCTTACAAAACGGATGGTATCCATCAGCTCCATGGTTTCGTTGGGGTTCATACCAGCTGCCGGCTCATCCAAAAGAAGCAGCTTAGGCTCGGTAGCAATGGCTCTGGCAATCTCCAGCTTACGCTGCTTACCATAGGGCAGATTGCTTGCCAGGATATCAGCCTCTCCATCCAAATCAAACACCTTAAGTATTTCCATGGCCTTTTCATTCATGGCCTTTTCCACACGATAGTACTTGGGCAGTCTCAAAATACCGGTCAGAGTAGAGTAGGGATTGTGATTATGAAGTCCCGCCTTTACATTATCCAGCACGGACAATTCCTTAAAGAGACGGATGTTCTGGAAGGTTCTGGCGATACCTGCCTTGTTAATATCAATAATGGATTTGCCGGTAATATCCTTACCATCCAACATTACCTTACCTTCGTTGGGTTTATACACACCGGTCAGCAGGTTAAATACCGTAGTCTTACCCGCACCGTTGGGACCAATCAGTCCATAAAGCATCCCTTTTTCAATTTTCAAATTAAAACCATCCACCGCACGAAGACCGCCGAAGGAAATGGACAAATTCTTAACTTCTAACATTGCCATAATTATTCAGCCTCCTTCGCATTATTTTTCTTAAACTTCGCCTTGATCTTGGCACGCCAGTTAATCGCTGCGGGTGCCCAGTTGAACAACATCATGGCAATCAGTACGATAGCATAAATCAGCATACGATAATCGGAAAGTCCACGTAATACTTCAGGAAGTACCGTTAAGAGTACTGCCGCAATCATGGAGCCTCTGATATTGCCGATACCGCCCAATACTACGAATACCAGTATCAGAATAGAAGTATTGTAATCAAACTTCTTTACGGTCAGGGTAGATAAATTGTGGGCATACAACACACCTGCCACACCTGCCAGTGCTGCGGAAATGGTAAATGCCATCAGCTTATACTTGGTAATATTGAGACCTACAGACTCTGCCGCGATACGGTTATCACGAATAGCCATAATAGCACGGCCGCTTCGGGAGTTGATCAAATTCAGTATAATAAACAAAGCAATCAATATCAAAATAATACCAATGGTAAAGTTGGAGTTTTTCGGTGTACCTGTGATACCCAAAGCACCCTTCACGATCACCTTGCCGCCTTCTTCCAGACCTAAAGCGGTGGTATCGGTAGCAGAGAAATGTAATCCCTTGCTGTCCTTACCGATATACATTACATTCATCAGGTTCTTAATAATCTCACCAAAAGCCAGGGTCACGATAGCCAGATAGTCACCGCGAAGCTTCAGTACCGGAATACCGATGAGGATACCGAAAATGGCCGCCACTGCCGCACCGATTAAGATAGCCAGCGGGAATCTTACAAGCTCCGGCAAGGCATCCTTGGTCAGTACGGAAAAGAAGGAACTGGAGTAAGCTCCCACACACATAAATCCTGCGTGTCCCAAGCTCAGCTCTCCGGAAATACCAACTACCAGATTTAGGGAAATAGCTGCAATCACATACACACAAAGGGGTACCAGAAGGCCCTTCATCAGGTTGGACATACTGCCTGTACCAAGCATAATCTGTACAATAATATAAACGATAATCACCAAAGCATAGGTAAGCAAATTACTTTTGGTTGTCTTATTCATGTTCTTAAATAAATTCTTCATACACACCACCTACACTTTCTCTTGAATATTCTTACCAAACAAGCCGGTAGGTTTCACTAATAACACAATAATCAATACAGCAAATACAATCGCATCCGCCACCTGTGAGGATATGTATGCCTTGCCCAATATCTCAATAATACCCAGCAGGATACCACCCACCATAGCACCGGGGATGGAACCGATACCACCGAATACCGCCGCTACGAAAGCCTTAATACCGGGCATAGCGCCTGTATAAGGAGTCAGACTGGGGTAAGCAGAGCAAAGAAGCACACCTGCGATAGCCGCCAAACCGGAACCTATAGCAAAGGTCAGGGAAATGGTCGCATTAACATTTACGCCCATGAGCTGTGCTGCTCCACGGTCCTCAGAAACCGCCTTCATAGCTCTGCCGGGCTTAGTTTTATTTACAAACAGTGTTAAACCGGTCATGATGATGATACATGCAATAATGGTCACTGTGGTAGTACCTGTCAGCACAATCTGTCCTTCTGCCAATGAAACAGGAGGCAACGTAATAATATTAATAAAGGACTTGGTATCCGCACCAAAGATCAAAAGTGCGATATTCTGCAGAAAATAGCTGACACCGATGGCCGTAATCAACACCGCCAATGAGGAGGATGCATTACGCAAAGGTCTGTAGGCTATCTTCTCGATGGTAATACCTAAAACCGTACAGGTTACCATACCGATCAGCACTGCCAACCAGGGATTCACTCCTGCTCCTGTTAATAATGTCAGCACGGTATATGCACCGATCATGATGACATCACCATGGGCAAAGTTCAACATCTTTGCAATACCATATACCATGGTATAGCCCAATGCAATAATGGCATATACACTGCCTAAACTGATACCGTTAATTAAAAACTGTACAAAACTCATATCGGTCCCCTTCTTTTTATATAATATTTTCCATTATAGCACAGTTTTTTTACACATAGCAAGCAATATCACGGAGAATCCGGAAATAGGCAAAAAAAGAGGACGCCTTTGACGTCCTCTTATTAATTCAACATTCTTATTACATTGCCTTGTAAGCGCCGTTTTCGATTACAACCGCCTTAGGCTCCTTGTTAGGTTCGCCGGATGCGTCCCAGGTAATGGTACCGGTTAAACCTTTTAAGGTGATTTCAGTCATAGCCGCACTCATCTTATCGCAAAGCTCAGAAACAGACATATCTGAGGTTGCACCTGACTTTTCGATAGCAGCCTTGATTGCATAAATTGCATCATAAGCATCTGCTGCGAACTGAATCGGCACTTCACCATTGAACTTCTCAGCATACTTAGCTACGAAGCTCTTGGTTAACTCATCCTGTGCATCAGCTGCGAAAGGAGTCAGCAACATAACGCCTTCAGCCAACTTTACATCAAAGTTTTCTACGCCAAGGATACCGTCTAAACCGTCACAACCGAAAATCTTAGGGCTGTAACCCATATCATTTGCCTGTGACAAAATCAAAGAAGCTTCCTGATAGTAGATAGGAAGGAACAATAACTCTGCGCCGCTGTCCTTAGCCTTCTGTAACTGTACCTTGAAGTCAGTCTTGCTGTCTGCGGTAAATGCTTCACTTGCTACTACAGTAATACCCTGGTTGCCTGCCTCAGCCTTGAAGCTTTCACAGATACCTGCTGAATAAGGGTCAGAGCTGTCAAAAATAATAGCAACCTTGGTAGCGATTTTGTTCTTGCCGATATACTCTGCTGACTTGGTTCCCTGTGCAGGGTCAGAGAAGCAAAGACGGAATGCGTTAGAACCGCTGATACAGTCTACTGCAGTACCGGAAGGAGTGATCAGGAACATGTTGTCATTAGAAGCTTCTGCTTCTACTGCGATACAGGGAGCACTGGTAACGGTACCCATGAAAATCTGTGCACCCCAGTCCTTCAAGTTGTTATAAGCATTTACGCCCTTTTCTGCATCATGCTCGTCATCTTCCATCTTCCATTCAATCTTAACACCATTGATGCCGCCTGCTGCGTTGATTTCCTCAACTGCAATCTGAGCACCCTTGTTTACAGCATCACCGTATGCTGCTGCGCCACCGGTCAAAGGACCTGAGCCGCCGATCTTGAATACCTTGTCGCCTGAATCTGCCTTACCGCATCCGGTTAAGCATCCGATTGCAAGCATAGCTACAAGTAAATAACTAACAATCTTCTTCACAATATTTTCCTCCTATTGATTTTGTTATTTGCGACTTATATTAAACCAAAGGTCGTCATTTGTCAACATTTTCTCACTTTTCGTTCCATAAGGTAAAGCCAAGGATGAGTAATCCACCGATACCCTGCATCAGAGTCATGGGTTCGCTCAAAAGCAAAACCGATACCAGTACCGCCACCAAGGGGTCCAAATAGCTCAAAATAGCCACTTCCTGTCCCTTCAGTTCCTTCATGGCGGTAAAATACATGCAATAGGTAATTCCTGTATGTACAAGACCTACTGTTAACAGGCAAATCCAACCCTTGGAGTCTAATTCTCCTATCTTTAAATCCCCTGTAATTAACACATAGGGTATTAAAATCACAATAGCTGCCAGAAATTGTAAAAAAGTTCTGTGAATTCCTTCCACATTCTTAATAAACTTATTGCACAGAATGACAGAGGCATAAAATACTGCTGCACCCAGTCCTAAGAGAATGCCCAGAAGATGATTGCTTCCGCCGCTTCCCCCATCAAATCCGATGATAAGCACCAGACCTGCCGTAGACATTACAAAACAAAGCAACTGCTTTTTCGTGATTTTTTCCCGAAACAATATAGGGCAAACCAGCATCACAATCACCGGTGCAAAATAATAACTCAAGGTCGCTATGGAAATGGTAGTATGCTTATAGGCTTCAAACAGCAAAATCCAGTTCACACCCATGGCCATACCGGAAAGCAACAAAAGCCACACTTCCTTTTGAATCGACTTAAAATCAATCTTCTTACCGTAATCAGAAAATATCCGCCGATCAGCACTGCCGCCAGGATAGCTCTGTATAATGCAAGCTCTCCCGAAGTTACGGCAATACTTCTGGAAAACACCCCTATGGTACCAAAAATAATCATGGATAAGCTTAGCATTAATTTGGCTTGTCTTTGTTTGTTCATACCTACTACTCCTAAATCTCATAAACATTTCATTAGTCATTATGGCACATCAGCTTATCATTTGTAAATATTTACTTCTGTTTGCTTTTTTACAAATATAATGTTATGCTTTAGCAGGATAAACTACTTTCATAAAAGGAACGGGGGAAAATATTATGAAGAAAAAAACAAAGATAACCTTACTCATACTGATACTGATATTGTGTATCGCCGGTGGTATTATAGCATTTTTATTCTTCAGAAAGAAACAACCAAACATAATTACTGTGGAAGGACAGAAATATGACCTGTCAGAGGATTTTCAAAAGGTCGTAGGAAAAATGGTCGAAGATGACATTAAAGTATCACGTGCCTCAGGAAGTTATCAATTGTATGACGAGGATGGCAAATACATTAACGGCTCCAGAGGCTTTACAGACGGAGCGGATATTTTTGCGGAAGAAAGAGACCGAACCGGCAGATTCTATCCCGATACAGCGGAGGAAATAAAAGATGACCATGGAAACCTAATCTCAAAAGTATTTTACTTGTACGATATGGAAGACAATGAGATTATTTCCGACTTTGGCATAGCAACTGCAGATGATATAGAAGATAAACTTGATACCAAAACCTTCATCGAAACAGACTCCCCCATACAAACCAGGGGCGATTACGCATATACAGCTGTTTTTGTAAACGGAAAGCCTCTTGATTTCTCTGCTTACGAAGAACAATTGGAAGAATTCAAAGAATATGAATATTCTCCCGAACATAATGTAGGCGGAATCGTACTAAAATTTGCCCCTCATTATCAAGCATTTAGCACACGTTTCTACTCTGATATTTACAAAACCCACCAAACTTATGAGCAGTTAGAAGTAAGTTTTGAAAGACATTCTAACTCATTAGATGAAGAACTTTTAATCCTCTTCGCGCTGGAGGATGCATACCAACAATTGGAAGAGGAAGAAACTGAGTCTTTCATGATTATTTCTTTTGGAGTTGAAGAAGATGATGAAATAGTAAATATGTGTTATGAGGAATTTTATTTTGATGATGATTGGGATCCCAAAAAATTCCTGGCACGTACTGAATAAATAGTTCAAAAAAAGACCGGATTATCCGGTCTTTTTTATTTATTTTACGTCCAATAAGGTTTCTGGTCCTTATGAGTAAAATTCTTCATACGGATACGCAAGGAATGAATCATACTTTCATACCGTTCCTTCTGTTTATCATTCAGCTTGCCGGCTTCTGACAGCTGTTTGAACAGCTCTTCCATTTCATTCAGATTCATCTGTGCCGCATCCTTGTAATTGTTTTCCATATTCATTTGAATACGTTCCAGATACACTTCTAAACCACTATGCTTACTGCTTTTTAGGAAATCAAACATAGGCAAACCTCCTTTATCCAAAAACATGCATAGCTACATTCCATAGCCATGCATGTCATATTTCTTATTGCTTCGCACCACCCTTGTACTCTTTAAAGGACATTCCTACCAACTGTGCCTCAGGAGCAAACTTCATAAGCAGTTCAACAAATTCCACATTTTCTGATTTTCCTTGAAAACTGGCTTTCGCTTTAAGCGGATTCTTTTTAGTAGATTTATGATCTTCACCCACTACAAACTTTTTCTTCTCATTATAAAGATTTATATACCAGATTTTATCCACAGGATTCCAGCAACTCATTATGTACTTAACTTCAGCCGATTTAAACAACTTATAACCACTTACACCTGCACTATGATATCTGATAACCAATTCATTATCATCCGTAATGAATATAGTATCATTACCATACACCTTTTTACCTTCAAACAGCTGATCTACTTTCTCCTCAAATTGAGCAGATCTCTTCTTATCAAACATAATTGCCCAAACCATAATTGCAACAATTGCAACAACTACTATAATAGCTACTATCATACTTCCTTATTCTCCTCTCGTAAATCCCTAAATTGTTTCTTAGGTTTTTCTTTTGCTACTAAACTTCTGCCCTTTCTACTTACAATAATGGTAAGCGGGCAACATACTACAAACGCAATTCCCAAAACAATTGCCGTCTTGGTCGTAAACTCCACATTCATATTATCCGGCTTAAGCCAAAACAAACAAGCAATCGAATAAGCACAAAAAGCAAAACCAAACACACTTATTATTAAAAACAAATTTTGCAAAAATGTCAGGATTGGATGTCCCGGATATTTTTCCATTATATTTCCCCCTTTCTTTTGTTTACAAGAGCACGCACCCCTTTTTCAATATGACATTAGCATACTGACTGGTTTCCGAGGTAGCAATTACCGCATAAGCTTTCTTCGCTTCTTCGTAAAAATCAAAGCGCTCCAGCTTGTCGATAACACTCACACCGCGTTCTTCTGTTTTTAAAATCAATTCCTCATAAGTTTTCCAGATAGAAACATCCGCATTGTCCCCCGGCACTCTCTCCATTAAGTATACAGGTTTTTCCACATATTGGTCAAGAGGAAAAACTGCTAAAATAGCCTCCAGAATCTCCGGCACGCCATGACCGTCCATACGGATGACAATGCCTTCCTTTCCCATAGTCTCTGCCGGAAAATTGCCGTCAGCTATGACAATAGTATCCCCATGGCCCATTTCGCAAAGAACCTTTAGCAACATGGGGGAAAGTAAGGGTGATATTCCTTTTAACATAATTTCGTCCTCCTATAACCGTTCCATAACAAGAGCTTTTTGTTTATCATTTGTTTATATGAACGAGGCTCTATTCCGGATTAAACTTTAAGTTTTACTTCTACGAATTCTATTACCTTTTTTTCATAATCTGATTCTAAAGTAAAATTAAAATCTCCTGATTTGCCAATTAGAATTCCTTTCTCACCATTTAAGAACTCTTCTTTATCATCTTTATCAAACTTCACACCCAGCTCTTCAAAAGCCTCCACTGCTTCTTCCTTACTCATTCCTCTAAAATCAATACCATTTATCAACACTTTACTTTTTCCGGAATTAGCGCCTGCATGATAATTAAAGGAATAAATCTTACTCTCCCTAAAAGAACAAGCATTCACATCACTATTATATACTCTGAAGCATACATCTGTGGCTTCACCTTTTGTCGTGATATAGTAAGGAGTAGTCGTATACTTCTCCCCCGGCACATTCGCCTCTTTCGCTATATTCAAAGCTTTCTTTCCGGTAGAAGTATAACTTATCGATAATCCCTCTCCCAATAACTCTCCTACCGTCATACCGGTATGTAGCTCTTTTCCATTAATGGTAACCTGCGGATGTACCACACTTCTGGAATAGAGCCATGCCACTATTACCACTGCCACCATTAGAATTCCTAAACCAATAAAAAATTTCTTGTCCTCTTTTTTTTCTTCCATAAACTAATCTCCTTTTCCCTATCATTTGTTTAATCTTTGAATGCAAACTTGCACAATTGCCATGTTAACATAAGTTTATCCCCTTTGCAATAATCATCTTAAGCCGGTTCATATATCACAGATATTATGCAGATGACAACACTTCCCCGCAAGTCCGCTTCTTACAACATATTCGGTATCGCCTTCATGGGCACCATCTCACCAAATCCATAAAACTTCACAGCGTTTTCTCCCAGAAAGGCTCGTTTTTCCGCATCCGTAAGCTTGTCTGATTCGGCGATAAAGCGTACCGCCATAATGTAAGTAATGTCCGTCATGGTGCGGGGGTAATCACTGCCCCACATCAGCTTGTCCATGCCGCAGATATCCCTTGCCTCTAAAATCGCATCAATGGCGGAAGGGTAGGGGTAAAATTCTTTATGAAAAAGCCAGGTCAGACCACCGCTTTCAATGTATACATTCTTATGCTTGGCCAGGGCAATCTGCTTCTGCCAGCCGGGAGTGGTTACCATGCCGAAATGTCCGATGGCAATCTTTAAATCCGGACATCTTTCAACCAGATACTCCATGTCCTCCACCTGTTCGTCCCCGTCTGCCAAATCAATGGACAGAAACTTTCCTGCCTTTTCGATTTCCTGAAATACCGGCAGCAACTTCTTTAAATCCTTGTCCTTCAATCTTCCTGCGCAGATTTTCACTCCATCTGCTCCCTCTAAAAGGAAGGAGGGTTTTTCCTCATAAAGAGAGCAGATTTTGATTCGGTCCGGGAATTTGTCCTTGGACTCCAAAAGATACGCATCCTGATTGCCGTCAATATACTCCTGGGTGACTACGCAACCATTCACACAGGCATAATTCATGTTTGCAATCAAGCGCTCCACGGTATTTTCATCATCATTCATGTAAGGGGGCATCATCTGGCGGACTTCTCCTCCAAAATAGCTTTTGCCGTCTCCTACACCCACTACGGGTCTGCCGTTTACCATACCCTGTTGTTTTTTCCAAAGATGCAAATGTGCATCGATTATCACATATTTACTCAAAGTGTCACCCCATCCTTAAATATGGCTATTTCTCTGTAGCCTTCCCGTTCATTGGCGGTTTCCAGGCCATTCGCCACATCCATTACATATTGAAACAAGTCTTCTGACAGATTCTTTCCTTCCAGCATGGGAGCTGCATTAAAATCTATCCAGTTCCTTTTCTTCTCTGCCAGATTTTGATTGGTAGCGATTTTTACGGTGGGTACCGGTCCTCCCAAAGGGGTACCTCTTCCTGTGGAAAAAAGTACCATGTGACAGCCTGCTGCCACCAGATTGGTCACCGCCACCATATCATTACCGGGACCGTTTAACAGATTCAGTCCGTTTTTCTCCACCCGTTCTCCGTAATCCAATACATCCACCACCGGTGCCATGCCGCCCTTTTGTGTACAGCCCAGGGATTTTTCCTCCAGGGTAGTAATTCCCCCGGCCTTATTGCCCGGAGAGGGATTCTCATAAATCACCTGATTGTGGCGGATATAATAATCCTTAAAGTCGTTGATGAGCTTCACGGTCTTTTCGAAGGTAGCCTCATCTTTACAACGATTCATAAGAATGGTTTCCGCGCCAAACATTTCCGGCACCTCTGTAAGTACCGTACTTCCGCCGGCTGCTATCAGCAAATCGGAAAACTGTCCTATTAATGGATTGGCGGTAATACCGGAAAAGCCATCGGAGCCGCCGCATTTTAAACCTACCTTCAGTTTGGAAACCGGTACCGGCTGCCTTTCGAAAGTATCTGCATAGGCCTTCAGTTCTTCTATGAGTTTCACACCCTCGGTGATTTCATCCTCACAATCCTGGGTATTCAAAAACTTCACCCTGCGGGGATTTACCTCTCCTAATATCTCCTTGAAGGAAGCAATATGGTTATTCTCACAGCCCAATCCCAGTACCAGTACGCCGCCTGCATTGGGATGTTGTATGAGCCCCTTCAATATCAGTTGTGTCAGCTTATGGTCATCCCCCAGCTGGGAACAGCCGTAAGGGTGCGGAAAAGCAAAGGCACCTGTCAAACTTGCCAACTTTTCAGCCACCTTATTCACACAGCCCACTGTATTCACAATCCAAATATCATTACGGATACCGATGTCGCCATTTTCTCTGACATAGGCATTGATGGTATATTCCTCTACTTGAGGTAGTTCATACTTCACCGGTTCATAGGTGTAGGTAAGCTTCTCTCCCAGATTGGTCTTCACATTGTGGGTATGCACTGATTCTCCCGCCTTGATATCCTCTGTGGCATGACCAATGGGAAAGCCGTATTTGATCACATTGCTCCCCTCGGGAATATCCTTCAGCGCCACCTTGTGACCGGTCTCCACATCCACTGCCACATTATCTAATGCATGAATTTGTAGTTGTTTCATATTCTTTCTCCTTCATACAATCCACTTCCATTTGCTATTCACTAATGTTTTCTCAAGGACGCATTATATCCTGCTTGAGGACGTTCTCACTTCGTGAAAAACGTAACGGCACTAGGTTCGAAAGAACCTCACCAAGGGCCGACGTTTTTCAAGACCTCGCCGCAGGACATAATGCATCCTTTTCGAAAGAACTTTCTCGTTACCAAGCAAATGGAAGCTCCTTCCTGTAGCAACTACAAAAGTTGTCGAAACGCCTGCTCCATGCCCTTCTCCTGCATAAGTGTCAGATACTTCTCCACCTCAGGAAGCATAAAGCTTAAGTCCCTGCCCCAGTAGTTTTCCTTCTTCAAAATATCTGCCACTGATGCAGTCTTCATAAATGCCATGATGTCTTCCCCATCATTGGCTTCGTCCGTGCGATAAAAGGCGATTAATGCCGCCAGTGAGAAGGTCATACACTTAGGCAGCTCTCCGTTTGCCTCATAATATTCCAGTATGGTGGGCAATACTCTTGCTTTAAACTTACTTACAGAATTCAGTGCAATACTTAACAGCTGATGCTTTACAAAAGGATTAGCAAAGCGTTCAAGCACGGCCTTACCGAAAGCTATGTCCTCTTCTGTATTTCCCAAGGTAGGGATAATCTCTTCAAATATGGTTTTATTTAAGAAAGCATTCACAAATTCGTCATCCAGACATTCCTTTACAGTGGACAAGCCATACAATCTGGCTGCCAGCACCATGGAGGTATGACCACCGTTTAGGATACGTACCTTACGTTTCTTATAAGGCTTCACATCCGGTGTCCAAATCACATTCACACCTGCTGCCTGTAAAGGAAACTCCTTCTCAAAATCACCTTCGATGACCCAAAGGTGGAAGATTTCCGCCGTATTCATAAGCTTATCTTCCTCTCCCAGTCGGGCCGTCAGCTCTGCCACCTCATCCTTAGGATAGCCGGTGCAGATACGATCCACCAAAGTATTGCAGAAATGATTCTCCTGTTGTATCCAAGCCATAAATTCTTCCGGCAATTCCCAAAGTCCGGCATATTTCAACACGCAGTCCAAAAGCTCCTTACCATTATTGTCTATCAGCTCGCAGGACAGAATGATAAAGCCCGGTAATCCTTGCTTAAATCTTTCATACAAAAGCACGGTCAGCTTGGCCGGAAAGGATTTGGGCGGTGCATCGGTAATGCTTTCTGTTCCCAAGTATTCAATACCTGCCTCTGTGGTATTGGAAATAATCACTTGCATATCCGGGTTGTGGGCCAGTTTCAGATACTCCTCAAAATCCGTATACGGGTCCACGCCGCGGGAAATGGAAGTGACCTTGATACAATCATTGATGACTTCTCCCGCTTCGATACCACGCAGGAACTGGTGATATACGCCCTTTTGCTCATTTAGTACGGGAATCAGCCCCTTGGCTATGGGCTGTACCACAACCACCTTACCATCATATAAACCCTGCTCATTCATTTTATGTACAAATACATCGGCAAAGCTTCTTAAAAAGCCGCCTTCGCCAAATTGAATTATAGTTTCCTTCATATTGCTTCCTTTCCGTGCCGCCCCGGCACCTTCCATCGCTGTTTACAATTCAATCAATACCTTCGCCAGGCTGCCGTCGTTTTCCACCAAAGCCTTAAAGGCTTCATCCGCTTTATCTACCGGATACACGGCGCTGACCATATCCAGCACATTCAATTCCCCACCTGCTATCAAGTCAATTACCGCCTCAAAATCCCTTGCATAGGAATTACGGCTACCGAATACATTCAACTCCTTTTTTAAGAGGATGGAATGGAGGAAGGTGGTCTCTTTCTTGCCGTTACCGATTAAAATAATATTGGCTGCGAAGGCTGCGCAATCGATACAGGACAGGAAAGTTACGGGAAGTCCACAGGCTTCCACACACACATCAAAACCGTTACCGCCGGTAATCTTCATGGCTTCTTCCACAATATCAGTCTTGCCGGAATTGATTACTCCGTCTGCACCAAAATGAAGCGCCTTTTTAAGTCTGCCCTCCAACAAATCTGCTACATATACTTCCGCTCCCTGGGCCTTTGCCGCAATCAGGGCAAACAAACCGATGGGACCGGCTCCCACTACCAATACCTTGTCACCTTTTTTCACAGGAGCCCTGTGCAAAGCGTGATAGCTGATGGTAAAAGGCTCCACTAATGCCAGCTCTTTTGCCGACAATCCCTTGCCGTCATAAATACGCTCTATGGGCATTACGATATATTCACGGAAGCTACCATCACGCTGTACCCCCATGGTCTGGTTATCCGTACAGCAGTTTACATAACCTCTCTCACAGGAATAGCAGCTGCCACAGTTAAAGTAAGGATTAGCCGTTACGATATCTCCCTCCTTTAATCCCTTGTCATTCTCCGGTATGGATACAATCTGTGCACTGAACTCATGGCCCGGAATCCTGGGATATGTGGTAAAAGGCTGATTGCCTGTATAACTGGACACATCCGCCCCGCAAACACCACAATACAATACTTTCAGCAAGGCTTCTCCTTCTCCGGGCACAGGCATTTGTGTATCTGTCACTGCAATTTCAAATGGTTTTTCAATCAATACTGTCTTCATCTTTTCCCCCTTACGCCTCTTCCACATAGGCCTTATTCCAAATCACTGCGGTCTTCATAGGTGCATTCTTACTGTAGATTTTATTTTGGTAAGCGCCCATTGGATCTGCGGTAAACTCATCCCTATCGATAAGCTCTACAATTTCATCATAATGGCTCTCCGCCAAAAGCCTGATGGCCTCCTCCATATGGTCCTGTCGAAAATTGATGGAAGCCAGAATCAGATGATTCTCAAAGCCAAAGGGCATGGTATCAAAGGTAATCTTAGGTCCCAGGGAGAAGCTGTTATAGATACCATTACATCCCAGTACCTTATGCTCAAAGGCGATTCTGTGTTCCACATTGCTGCCGCTAACACCGATAAAGGTGGTGGCTCTTCCGCCCAGCTTTTCTACGATAGCCTTGGCCAATTCTTCCTCACTATCAAAAATATTCTGCAGATACCCTGCATTGGTTTCTTTTAAGGCAAACTGTACCTTCGGAGAATCCTCAGCACTTCTTGCCACGAAAAGCACCTTTGCATTCTTATGATTGCGTAAAATCAAATCCCCGATAAACATGCCGGTGGTCCCCAGGCCGAAAATCACTGTCCTGTCAAAAATCTCCTCCTTGGCAATTTTACGGGCTTCTTCCTCTCCGCATTTATACTTACGCATGGCCACACGGAAATTGTGGGCACTGCCTAAATCCTCCATACGTTCTAACTGAAACAGCATGCAGGCAAAGGGGTCCGGGAACACCATCTTCTTAGCAAAGGAAAGTTTCAGCTTTCCGTTTTCTACATAACCGTCGGGAATAGGCAGTAACATATCCGGGTGGAAATACTGTTTATCTGCAAATAATCCATCCGCC
Source organism: Lachnospiraceae bacterium (assembly GCA_017520425.1). Lineage (GTDB taxonomy): Bacteria > Bacillota > Clostridia > Lachnospirales > Lachnospiraceae > Acetatifactor. Next base: position 98,760 of record JAFXFO010000032.1, read on the forward strand.
TGGTCACAGCCGTATTCGAAATAGGTCTCCTCCTCCGTATAACGGGTGGGGTCATAGCTGTTACCACCACGAATCAGCACGATGGCAAATCGGTTTTGAGAGGGCACCCAAACAATACCTTCATGACCGTTAATCAATCGGTTGGTACCTATCGGGAACTTGGCCCCTAGTTCTCCACGGCTTCCCATTTTCATAAGCTCATTATCCGTGCCGCAGAAGCCTACCATGACCGGCTCACAAAGGATTCCTTCCTTTTCCTCTTCTCCGCGCAGACGCATACGTTTTTCGTTTTTTATCTCCACATCCCCGTACACCAGGGGATTTTTCTCATCATTCTGAAAGTACGTACCTTTTACCAGCATTTTAAGTCCTCCTATTTTTTGACGCTTTGTCACATTTGGCACTAACCGTCACTATGCAATTTTATTATAACTATATGCAACCAACGTGCCAAGACTTATGCATGACGTTTTCTTTGGATGCATGTCGCATTTTCGCAGATTTATTCATTTTTCTCTTGTGATTCCATGGGTAAAGTGGGATAATAATAATACAGACATTTTGATTACAAGGAGGTCCCCTATGAATATCAACACATGTATCAAGGAATCTTTTGCGGTCATCGGCAAAGAAGGCTCCACCAAAGATGGTGACGGTTTTATTCAGCGCTTATGGGAAGATGCTAATAGTCACTTTGGAGAAGTGGCGGATCTGGCCAAGAAAGACGAACAAGGCAATCTCTTAGGTATCTGGGGTGCCATGTCGGACTTTTCCCACTCTTTCCTCCCATGGGAAGAAGGCTTCAGCCAGGGGCTCTATCTGGCAGGAGTGGAATGTGATGATGCTGCAGAAGCTCCCGGAGGCTGGACCAAATGGACCGTCCCCGGCTATGAATATGTTTATGCAGAATGTGAAGGCGGGGACACTTTCCCCCAAACCTTAAACTATTTGACTGAAAACAACCTGACACTGGTAGGCGCCGTTCATGACTTTACCTGTCCAGAAACCGGCAAGAACTTCATGTTCTTCCCCATCAGAAAGTTATAATATCCGGAACCCATCACAAAGCGAGGAACCTCCATGAAATACCGTGACCTGAAAATCACCTTTTCCATCGAGAATATTGACTTTACCATTCTGAGCATCTGCTTGGAAAAGTTAGTACACCCCATTCCCAAGCATAGTCACAGCAAAAGCAGTTATGAGCTTCACTATATCTCATACGGGTATGGAACTTTGATTGCACAAGGGCAGGAATATGCCATCACGCCCGGTTCCTTATTTATGACCGGCCCCGGGGTGGCCCATGAGCAGATTTCCGCACCGGAAGACCCCATGACGGAATATTGTGTATATTTTCAGATTAGCAAAGAAATGGCCGGTGCTTCCACCGGCATTATGAATACCTTTTTAGAGCATCCTTTCTGGATTGGCACTGCTGAAAACAGTATCCATGAGCTTATGAAGCAGATTTTTCAAGAGCTGGAAGCTCATCCCGCAGGTTACGAGCTGATGCTCCCTTCTCTTTTGCAACAATTGATTTTATTGCTTACCAGACATTACAAACAGGAGGATGTTCTGCCTGTATCCGGCACCACCAAATCCACCAATGTAAACGACCTGACCTACCTTATTATTGAGGAAGCCTTTTTGTATGATTATCGGGATTTGACCTTAGATGCTTTGGCTAAGCAGGTAAAGCTGGGCAAGCGCCAAACCGAACGACTGCTAAAGAAACATTATAACAAAACCTTTCAGCAGAAGCGTACCGAAGCCCGTATGTCTGCTGCCTGCATCTTACTTCAGGACAGCAAAAAAGGCATTGCTGCCATCGCCGAAGAACTTGGATATTCTTCTCCGGAACATTTCACCAATGCCTTTAAAAATATTTACAATATGACGCCCACGGCGTTTCGAAAGGGCTAAGACCCAAACTCTCACTCCCCTCCTTGCAATCTCTTCGTAAATGCACGGATTTTGTTTAGGCTTCCGGTCACATGAAGAATGCCCGCAATCATGGCCGCCATTATTATACCGGCAGTGTTTTCTTTCCAGAATTTGACCCCATGGGTATCCTCCAATTCCAAAGAATCCAACGCCTGGTTGGTAATCAGGGCAACAATTCCCAGCACAAAGTACCCTAGCACCCGTCTTGTATCTCTCTTCTTCTCCTCATTGCTGTACTCTGCCACCTTTAGTACTGTTTCCTTTAATTCTTCATTCATTTTCTCACTTTTCCTTTCTCCGTCTAAGATTTCCCGGAGATTCACATCATAAAAGTCTGCCATCTCTATCAGAATATCCAAGTCCGGTATATTACTGCCGGTTTCCCATCTGGACACCGTTCTTCTGGCCACGTTAAACTTTTCTGCCAGTTCTTCCTGGGTAAGATTTTGTTCCTTTCTTAATTCCTTAATAAAACTTCCGATTTTGATTTGATCCATGATTTGTCAACCTCCTGATACTTGCAGACTACTCTCTTCCCACTATAAAAAACAGGACACAAAGTGAGCAAATGCCCTGTTTTTAGGGATGGGACATGGTATGTCCCTATAATTGTTTGTATAATTTCCGGCCCTCTTCCCCGGCTAACGCACTGCAAATCTGCACTCTTTCCGCCACTACCGGAATCTGTACATGAGCCAGTGCATCTGACACCTCCAGAAGCATCAGCTTCTGAAAAGTCTCAAATGTCACCGGAATATTCATATGTTCCCGCACATGTTTCAAGCGTAAACTCATACGGTCGTCATGATGCTCCACATAATAAATAAGCCGCTTTCTATCTTCCTCTGATAAATCAGCACCCTTTTCCAAAAGAAAAGGAATCACCTCAGTCTCCACGATTTCCCGGCTTCGCAGAGGATGTCCGTAATAATGCATATCCTTATCATCAGGCCGCTTTCCCTTCACCTGACAATCCGGCTTACCAATATCATGAAGAAGGGCTGCCAGATACAGCATATCATCCTCCAGATTTCGGGGCATACCCACCACTGTATGAACACAGTGCATCCATAAATCATACTGATGGGCCGCATTTTTCTGGTCATACTCAAACATAGTCCGCACTCCGGGGAGCCACTCTGCGATTTCCTCTCTATGCTTGTCAATCTCCTGAACATCATCCGTCGTTTTCAACAACTGTATCAGTTCTTCATACTGCATTGTTTTTCTCCTCTGTGCTGCTTCTATTTCTCAAAATGCTTCTCCAGCCACTTAGCAACACCATCTTCATCATTAGAACCAATGATGCCCGTTGCATGCTTCTTCAAATCCTCATGTGCATTGGCAACTGCATAGCTTTCATCAGCCATTTGAAACATATCTATATCATTTTTGCCATCCCCGAACACAATCAGTTTATCACAATCCAACATCCCTTTTAACTTTTTTATAGCATTGGATTTTGAAACCTGAGGCGGCATAATTTCCAGCCACTGTTCCTCGGTATAGATGTCCCTCTGATATACGCAATAATACTTGTCTTTGAATTTTTCATACAAAGGATTCAGCTTTTCTTCCCCGTCAATACAGGTAATATAAAAGATATTGCCGGCTTTTAAATCACTGATTGTTTCCACCGCATTGGTACGAATATCTCCTTTTCGGCTATCCAGAAATCTCTGCATACCTTCGGTAACTAAGTCCGGCACAAAAGAAAACTTCTCTTTGCCATCCACAAAGGCATAGACAATTGGAAATACCTTATTCTCAAATAACTCATCTAATACAGCCAACACAGAGTCATCAAAATAGTTGGCCATCAGTATTTCCTCTGTAATATTATCAATGATAAAAGCTCCATTGTACACAATTAAGGGAATCCTCGCCTCTATTCCTTTGGTTACCTTTTTCGCTGTTACAAAGGAACGTGCCGTTGCATAAGAAAAAACCATCCCCTTATCCACCAGGGAATTAATCACCTCATTGGTATATGCCGACGTTGCTTCATTACTTCTTAGCAAAGTACCGTCCAAATCAGAAACATACAAATTACTCATGCAAAACCACTCCCTCCTACCAAACACCATTTAACTCTATGTCCCATTATAGCAAAGACATCCCACCTCTTCCATAGTAATTCTCAACTATCTTCAGAAGAAATTGAATGTCTTTTTCTACGTGTACTATTCTGTTAAAGTATATATAAACTGACAAACCGCTGCGGACTCTGCACCGTCTATTCCCCGGAATTCAAAATCCAGCACCTTTCTGTCCCTGCAGTTATAAAACTTACCATAAGCCTTTTTCATAGCCGCCATAGGTAAATGGATTATCACATCAGCATACTCATCGCCATCCTGAAGCTTAAGCACTTCCTTAAAAATGCTCACTCCTCCGGCCAAAATCTCAATCCCTTTTCCGGTATCTGCGGTTTTAAAGGTTACCAGCAAAGCAGTTCCTTCCGGATCCACTTCCATGGTATAAACAAAGCTTCCGCCCTCCTTGGCATAACGGTTGGTGCCGCCTGCAGTGGTTCCCACAGAGCCGGTTCCTTCCTCCCTCATATTGTGGAAGGTATCATTTTCGTACTGACCATAACCCGGCTGCACTGTATCAATTCGATTACGCTCTGCCTTCACATTATCCGCATCCGAAATGGCTGTTTCCTTGTCAATAAACTCAAAATAAATACCATAACGTTCCTTATGCTGGGAGAAGTGGGGCACATAGGTAAGGGACGCATCCGTATCCTGCAATCGGAATTTTAACTCCTCACCCTGGCGCACCAGATGTTTCTCAATATCCGCAATATATTCTTCCACGGTACCCTCCGAAACTACCACAAACTCCTTACGGGAAGGCACATACTTACTCTCTATGATACGGTTACTTGGGATGGTTACATTCACACCGGTGGTAGAATCTATCATATCCTTGGTACCCAGCAACGCACTAAGCACCACAGGGCCGTACTTGAAAGCATAGGTATTCTTTCCGTCAGGCAGATTGTAAGCCACCACCTTCAAAGGCAGTCTTACTTCAATCTCCGTACCTGCCGAAAAGGGTCCTTCCACCAGTGCATAGCCTTTGCCTGTTTCTGTTCCCAAGATTTCGTAGTCATGACCGCAACCATTGACGACAATCTCTGCTTCATCCGCCAGCCAGTAAGGTAAACGCAGTAGTATCTTTGCATCCAGTGCACCCTTAATCAGGAACTTCACTTTGTCCGATGCCGGTATATTAGCCTGTTGTTCGATTTCCACACCCTTAAAGAGTACCTTCGAAGCCATATACTGATTTACAATCAAGGTATCTTCTTTCTCAAAATAAAAGCTTTCTTGAAGCTTGGAAAAATTCTCCATGCCCGTGCCGGTGCAGCACCAGAACTTATTAAAGCGTTCTCCGTACACTTTATAATATCCGCTGGCCATGGGCTGGAAATAGGTGGTCATGCCATCCTTCGGATTTTGGGAAGAAAGGATGGAGTTGATGAAGGTATTCTCATACCAATCCGCATATTTCACATCTCCGGTAATCATGAAGAAAAGCTTGGTCATCTTCAGCATATTGTAAACATTACAGGTCTCGCAGTTACAGTTGGTACGCTCCTTGTTGAGAATATTGTCCTCTCCGAAATGTTCCCATTCACTGTTACCGCCGGTGATGTAAGTGTGATTCTCCGTCACCAGCTTCCAGAAATGCTCTGCATAGCGGAAAAACTGCTCCTCACCGGTCACCGTATATCTCTTCAAAGCACCTACAAACTTCGGAATGGTGGTATTGGCATGATGATTGTTTAATACATTATCACCCACACCTGCTTTTAGCACTCTTTCAAAGAGTTCCACCTGGTCAAAAGCTTTTGCTGCCGCCAGATGCTCCTCCTTACCGGTAATCAGGTACACATCATAAAGACAATCGTTCATACCGCCATACTCGATGCCCAGCACCACTTTATGTAAGGCTTCATCCCAGCTGCTGGTTCTTCCATAGGTCCAATCTGCCAAGCGGGATGTAACTTCCTTAGTAGTTGCTTTAATGGACTCCGCCAGTTCCCCGTCCACATCCATATTTACTACAGACACCAAACCTTCGAAAAGCTTGTGCATGGTATACCATGGCACCCAGGCCTGAGTGATAATGTGTGTTTTATTTTCCTCCACATAATCAAACTGTAGTTCCACATTATTTTTGTCGTGTATGATGGCACCAAACAAAAATCCGGTATTGGCTGCCTCCTGGCATTCCTTCAAACCTTCTGCCAGGCGTTTCAAAATCTGCAGCATCTTCCGACGGTCCTCTTCCTTACAGTTAGCCGATTCGCAGCATCTGACACAAGCCGTCATAAAATGTCCTAAGGTATGTCCGCCAATGAGCATGCTCTCCCAACCGGGATAGCGTTCCACGCCCCGCATATCCACACCCGCGGTCTCACGGAAGCCAGCCAACAACCTATCCGTATCAAAAGCGGTCAGATACAGTACCTCCTTCTCAAAAGCGTTTATCAAATAAGAGTCCTTCATTGTTACGTTTCGTAACGAAAATGATTTGTTTTTTCTCATGCTCATGATTTTTGTTCCTTTCTAAGTCATGGTGATTCCTATTCTAGTGGGCAGGGGATATTGGACTGTTTAAGTATTCGTTTTGGATGCCACCAGTTTACAGTCCTATACGGACACGCTCTCGCTTGGATGAATTACGTAGCGGCACTAAGCTCGAAGCCGCAGGCGGCTTAAACCTCGCTAAGGGCCGACGAATTCATACAGTCCTTTATAGGACAATAAACTGTCGGCATCTTCTAGATTATTGATGTTCCAATATCCCCTGCCTACTTTCTCTTCTTTATATTATCGCATGAGAAAAAATGCATTTAAATCTTGAAAGGTTGTAAAAGGTGTGAAAATGTTATATATTAGATTTGTGATACTAATTTTTTCACTTTAAGGAAATATAACAGAGCATAGGAGATATGGCATGTTTCTTGACTTTAACGCAAACAAAGGATTTCAATATCATTGGTGTGGAAAGTTCACTCCACCCAGTGATGAGTGGATTCATTTGACACGTGTTCTGATGGACTATGAGCTGATGGTGGTGACAGAGGAGACACTGCATATCGCCGACCATGAGAACGAATATATGGTAAATAAAGGGGAATATCTGCTGATGCCGCCTACGCCCCATCAACATGGTACCCGCCCGGGGGGTTGTGAATTCTACTGGATGCATTTTGATTATGATGGAGGATTGCAGGATCATTCTTGCCATTCTGCCTTGCCGGAACATGATATGAGCCATCTGCTAATTCCTGTACAAGGCACTCTTTCCTCCCCGGAACGTATTATCATCCTGATGAAGCAACTGCAGGACTCAGACCGTCGCTACAAGGAAAGCACCCTGAACAATGCCCTTTGTTGTGCCGTTTTGGCAGAATTGTGTGCCCAAAACCGCCATACCCAATCCAAAGACAAACAGTTACATGAACAGCTTTACAGTGATATATCGGACTATATCTCCTGGCATGCACAGAATAATCTTCGGGTTTCAGAAATAGCCTCCTATTTCGGCTACAACGAAAAATACCTGACCACTTTCTTCAAAAAGTACTCAGGTATCACCTTAAAGCAATATATTTTACAAACCAAAATGGAGCTTGCCAAGTCCTCACTTTCCGAAACCAATAGGCCGGTTTCCCAGATTGCATTCAGTCTGGGCTTTTCCGATGCCCACAATTTCTCCAATGCCTTTCATAAGGTTACGGGACTTTCTCCCTCAGAGTATCGGGCCAGCTATAATAAACATAATGTTTTTCAAAAATAGAAGAATATGTGAGAGTATTTTTACACTTCCTTGCAATTCTTGCATCTGCCCAGATTGATTCTCCCCCGGCCGCCCAAGGATACAAATTCTGCTTCTTCTTTCACCTCACCGCAGAATTCACAACGTCCCCAGCGGGTACCCGTCGCATCCAAAACCTGTCGCTCCTGCTGGTCAATAACAGCAAGGACGGACTGACGCCTGGATTCATAATCCTCTCCCGACGAAGCGTCTGCATAAAGGCGGGTATCCTGTATCTCCCTGCCGCCACGCAATGCTTCGTATTGCCTGCGAAAATATTCCTTTTCTTCTTCCGCCTGCGCTTTAAACGCCGCAAAAGCCAGTTGCTTCTCTTCCAAAAACAGACTATACGCCTGTTCAAAGCCTCTGGTGGTCAACACTCCGTCCTCAAAATACAAATCACTCAAATATGCTTCATAGGAAAAAAGCTTAGGATAGTCTTCCGAAACCATCTCCTGCCCGTCTACGAAATAAGAATAGGAATCCTCCCGATACTGGGTCACATGCTTACCATCATACCCTATGACAATCAAATCTTTTTTCAGCGACTCGTTCAGGCAAAAACGCTTTAGGAAATAAGTATGTTCTTCCGAAATAGTCTTTCCCGGCCGGTCTGCCACCAACCAAACCATCTGTATGCCGGCTTTCTCATACTCCTCCTGCAGCTTAACCACATCGTTCACATTGGTACTCTTTGTACCAATCTCCAGGGCCGTCCTCCTGCCATCCTCCCATTCAAAGTATAAATGACTGTAATGATGTGGCAGAACCTTCTTTTCCAATTCCACCGGATAATCACAGGCCTTAAAATGCTCATACAAGAGTACCCTGAGTCCGTGAAATACTCCCGAATTCTTTTCAAAACGCACATAATCACAATCCGCATTCTCTCTATGGGCAAAATAGGGCTCCAAAATTTCTCCGTGACAATATCTTAAAATCGGACTGCAGCACCCCGCATCCGGACATCGCAATTCTCCACTGTAACTGGCCATACGAATCCGCTTTTCCGTTTCATAATCCTGTGCAACCTCACAGGCCACCAGACGCATCTCTTTCCATAATGCATTTTCCATAGCACTTACCATTCTTCTTTTGAAAAAGTGCAATCCACCGCTCCCGGAAGATTGCACCCATTTCATATTATTCCATCATCTCTTTCAAAACTTCCTTAGCATACTCCAACTGATTATCCACGGATTCCTCTGCATAATAAGCCTCTGCATCAAATTTGCATTCCTTATCCGGCTCAATACCTGTTCCATGAATATTAATACCCTTGGGTGAGTAATAACTGCTGACCGTCATTTTCAAAGCAGAACCGTCATCTAAGCTGTATACCTTCTGAACGATACCCTTACCAAAGGTTTTGGTTCCTACCAGTACTCCCAACTCGTAATCCTTAATGGCTCCTGCCAATACCTCGGATGCACTGGCGGAATTGCCGTCCACCAATACTACAAGAGGTTTGTCAAACTCTCTTCGGCCATCACAAGTATACTCGCTTCGATTGCCGTATTTATCCTCTGTATAAACAATTAATCCTTCCGGCAAAAGCATTTTTGCCACATCCACTACTGCAGTCAGACTTCCTCCCGGATTGGCACGAAGGTCAATAATTAATCCCTTCATATCAGAAGCTCTGGCACCGGCTAATGCATCTGCAAACTGCGGTACTGTCACATCACTAAACTCTGTGATTTGGATATATGCCATACCGTCTTCCAACATTTCAAACTCAACAGTGGGAGACTCAACCAATCTTCTCACTACTGTCACATGAAGATAATCCGTTTCCGTACTTCGTATTATGGTAAGCTCAACTTTCGTTCCTTCCTTACCCTTAATCAAAGCCACTGCCGAATCCAGATTCTTACCATAAGTAGGTTCTCCATCTATCTCATAAATGATATCTCCGGGGCGCAAATCCGCTTCCTCTGCCGGAGAGCCTGCAATGGGCTTGGTAATCATGGGATACATACCGGTTTCATCCAGACTTACATAGGCACCGATACCATAATACACTCCTGAGGTCTGCTCCATGAGCTTATTCAATTCTTCCACCGTATAATAACAGGTATAAGGATCATCCAGCGCACCCAAAACCCCCTGATAAACGCCTTCCTCCAAAAGTGCATCGTCAATGTCGTCTTTGTAAAAATATACATCTATCATATCTTCTATGACAGAAAGCTTTTGTAGCATCTCTTGATCCACAAAATCGTCTTCTTGCAGAATCTCCTCCAAAGACTGATTCATTTTAACATCCGGTGTTTTCTGCTGTTTCCTGCCGAAAATCACACAAATGGCTATGATGATGAAAACAACCACCGTAGACAAAATGCCCACCATCAAACCGGAAAGAAAGGATCCCTTATCTTTTTTCACTACCTGTTCATTTTTATTTTCCAAATCCATTCTAAAAAACTCCCACTACTTTACAATATAATTCCAAGGCGAAACATAGTTTCCGTCCTTACGCACGCTAAAGTGCAAATGGTTACCGGTAGAACGCCCCGTACTTCCTACCGCTGCTATCTTCTGACCCTTCGTAACCACATCATCCTTCTTCACATGCAGCTTGGAAGCATGCATATATATGGTATACAAGCCATCTCCATGATCAATCATTACATAATTTCCCATGGTAGAACTATAGGTTGCCGCCACCACGATACCATTGTAGGCAGCATAGATAGCCGTTCCCTTAGGTGCAGCAAAATCCACTCCATTGTGGAACTGGGGCACCTTCAAAATAGGATGATTACGATTTCCGTAATCATCGGAAACTCTGGTATAGGACTCCAGCGGAAAAGCAAAAGTACCTCCGTCGTAGGTAAGTACCAATCCGTTCTGTTTACGAATTCGTTCTTTTTCTGCTTCTACTGCTTTTTCCAGCTGCTTAATGATTTCATTCTGCTCTTTAATGTCCGCCTCGTACTCTTTGATAGCCTTTTCCTGGTTGCTGATATCACGCTCATACTTTTCAATCTCCTGGCTCTTAGTGGCAATCAGCTCCTCTACCGCCGCCTGTTCCTGTTCCACACTCAGCTTTACTGCATCCAGATATTCCTTTTCTACCTCCAATTGCTTTTCACATACGGCGATATATTCCTTGTTGGCAATAAAGGCATCCAGCACCTGTCTCTCATAGGCCACCATTTCTTCCTCATAGGTAATACGGTTCAACAGGTCACGAAAGCTCTTTGCCGTAAAAATCTGCTCTAATACCTGATATTGACTGGCCTCATAACTGGTTTTTATACGTTCCTGCATAAACTCATACTGATCCGCCTCTTTATCCTTGGCGTCCTGCAACTGTTGCTGGGTATATACAATATCTGCCTCTTTCTCCGTAATCTGGCCGTTCAAATCCGTAATTTTGGCTTCTACCATCTCTAATGTGGCATCCAGCTGCTGCACATAATTCTTTAAATTGGTTTTTTCTTTTTCCAGCTGTTTTACCAGACCCTTAACATCCGACAGGGAATTCTTCAATTCCTTCATCTCCTGCTCAGCTTTGGATATCTGGTTTTCCATCTCTTTAATGGTTGCCGAAGTAACATCATCTTTCTTGGCCTGAAGAGGCGTCACCGCCGCCGAAAAAAGCAAAACCGCCGTTAAAGCTCCTACTAAAACTTTGACTCTTTTCATCCATAAATCCTTTTCAAATTACAAGAGAGCCGTTTACGACTCTCTTTGTTTACAATATAAAATTATACGTTTAGATGCTTTCTGACTGTTGTCACGCTTCCGAAGAAACCGATACCCACACCCACAATCAAAGATATGGGCAACAGGAAATCAAATATGGTTTCCACCGGCAAGAAGTCCAAAAGCTTGCTCAAATTCGCAAATTCACTAATCATAAAATTCAACACGGAACTATACATCTTGTGAATGGCATACAGAGGAATCACAGCTCCTATCAAGCCGATTATCACACCCTCCAACACGAAAGGTGCACGCACCAAAAAGTCGGTTGCACCGATATATTTCATAATATTAATCTCCGCTTTTCTAACGGAAATACCTACTGTTACCGTATTGCTGATTAAGAATACGGATACCAGTAACAACACAATGATAATACCTACGGAAACATAGGTAATCAACTGATTCACTGCCGTCAATGTATCTGCCACTTCATCCAGACTATTTATTTTACGCACTCCGGGAATGGATAATACATAGTTTTTCAAAGCTGCCTGCTGGGATACATCCTTAGGAAATACTTCATAATTCATGGAGTTGGCCAGAGGATTCTCCGGATAACCCTCTAAAAGTTCCTCTGCCTTATCCTGGAAATTCTCCTTCTGATAATCCGCCCAAGCCTGTTCTGCAGAAATAAAATTGATGGATGCCACTTCTTCACGACTCTGAATCAGGCGTCCAATTTCATCAATACGCTCCTGAGTAATGCCTTCTTCAAAGAATACGGTAAAGGATACTACCTCTTCCACATTCTTTACAATATGGCGGAAATTCGCTGCCACGGAATAAAAAACACCCAGCATCAGCAGACAGGCTGCCATGGTTGCTATAGATGCCAGTGTGTACCATTTGTTACGGAACAAATTGGCAAATCCCTGCTTAATGGTATAAAAAAAGGTACTAATCTTCATCGATGTAAGTTCCCTCCTCTTCATCGCTAATTATGACACCCTTACGCATAGTCACAACTCGCTTCTGCATGGAATTGACAATTTCCTTATTGTGAGTAACCATTACCACCGTGGTACCGGCCTCATTAATTTCTTCCAAAAGCTTCATAATCTCCCAGGAATTCTTAGGATCCAGATTACCGGTGGGCTCATCCGCCAACAGGATATCCGGATTATTTACCAGCGCTCTTGCCAATGCAACTCGCTGCTGCTCTCCACCTGATAATTGGGTGGTCTTTGCCTTATACTTTCCGGCCAAGCCTACGGTTGCCAAAATAGAAGGCACGTTACGACGAATCTCACTGGGTGACTTCTCCACAATTCTCTGGGCAAAAGCCACATTCTCATATACATTTCTATCATTCAGCAAACGAAAGTCCTGGAATACTACGCCCAAAAATCTACGATACTTAGGAATCGCTCTGTGGCGCAGCTTGGCAAGGTCCTTGCCCATAACCCAGACATTACCGCTGGTAGCAGTCAACTCACGAAGAAGCAACTTAATCAAAGTGGATTTACCTGAGCCACTGTCACCCACGATAAATACAAACTCGCCTCTTCTGATATTCAATGTCACATTATTCAATGCCGGAGAACCGGTGGAATAGCTCTTGCTTACATTCTCCAAATAAATAAGACCATTTTCTTCTATGAACTCGTTCTCACGTTGTTTCAACAATTCTTTTCTTCTCATGTAAATATCTCCGCAGGAAAACTCCGACTTTAATATTCAAAGCTCTCCATATACTTCATATACTTTACTACCATCAACGCAATCTTAAAGGTAATGGCATCCTCAAACACTCTCAAATCCAGTCCTGTGCTCTTCTGCAGCTTATCCAGACGATAAACAAGGGTATTTCTGTGGATAAACAGCTGTCTGGAGGTTTCGGACACATTTAAGCTGTTTTCAAAAAACTTATAAATGGTGGTCAGGGTTTCTTCATCAAAATCATCCGGGCTCTTTCCGCCGAAAATCTCACGAATAAACATTTTGCACAAAGGAATGGGCAACTGATAAATCAAACGCCCGATGCCCAGCTCACTGTATGCCACCACATTTCTCTCATCAAAGAAAATCTTACCAACATCCAGCGCCATCTTAGCTTCCTTGTAGGAACGGCTCACTTCCTTTATCTCATGAACCACGGTACCATAGGAAACACGCACATTTTTCAAACCATCTTTCTGCATCTGGGCTATCAGATTCTTTGCTGACTTGTCAATCTCTTTGTTGGTTTCAAAGTCAGACACTTCCTTCACAACGATAATATTATTCTCATCTACCGCTGTTACAAAATCCTTGCTGTTATTACCCACAAAAGTGCGCACCAACTCCAAGGTATTGTAATCCTTGTTATTGGAGGACTCCATAATCATAACCACGCGGGACACTTCCGTAGGTATGTGTAACTTCTTGGAACGGCTGTAAATATCAATCAAAAGCAGGTTGTCCAACAACAAATTCTTAATAAAGTTGTCCTTATCAAATCTTTCCTTATATGCCACTAACAGATTCTGCAATTGGAATGCAATCATCTTGCCAATAGTATAAATATCCTCACCAATACCTGCCACAATCAGCACATACTCCAGCTGTTGTTCATCATACACCTTAAAAAACTGACAACCCTGTATCTCCTGAGAATCTGCGGGAGATTTCACAAACTCCGCCGCCACTCTGGATAAGTTGGGAAGTTCCACAGTATATGCTACCGGCTTTCCTTCCGTATCCATCACACAAATGTCTACTCTGGCTATTCCTTTCAATCCGTCTAAGGTATTTTGTAAAATCTGATTTGATATCATAAGTATCGCTCCTTTGCGGTTATAAAACATCATTTACTACAAATGTACAAAAAAACCAACAAAAAAGCAATAGTCTTTTATGCATTTTTTACATTATTTTTCGAAAAAAATGCATAAATCAGATGGAAATATCCACATTTGAGCCTACTTGAGGGCGTACACTACGCTCCATGGCTGCTGCATCTATCATGGCTACCATTCCTTCACCCAAGGTTTCTCCCAGCTCCATGGTCTTGTCCAGCATGGCAACACTCACCTTTGCCTGCGTATCAATAGTTGATAAATTCATAGCTAATCCTGCAATATCCATCCTCAGATTCCTCCTTTACAGTCTGCGAATCACCTTTTCCGTAATCTCTATCTTGCCGGCCTTCAGCAAGGTTCCTACAGCCCGCTTAAAGCCGTTTTTACTCATACCGGTCTCACGCTTGATAATCTCCGGAGACACCTTGTCATTAAAGGGCAACACCCCGTCATAGCTGTCAATAATCGCCAGAATCTCCTCCGCATCCTTTTCCAGCTGAAGATATGCCTTCTCCCGGATACTAAGATTCAGCTTGCCGTCAGGCCTTACTTCAACGACTCTGCCGGTAATATCATCCCCAACCTTTACGTTTCCGTACAATTCCTTCTTGGGAATCAATGCGGAATATATATTGTCCACTGCCACAAATGCGCCAAACTCATCGCTGATGGTGTATACGCGGCCACTGACCTGATCTTCTTTCTTATACGGACTGTCTGTGCGAAGCGCCGGATACACATTCATAGTAGCACAGAGACGGTCACTCTTGTCAATGTAAAGTGTTACCAGTACTTTATCTGCGGGATGCACCTTAACCAGCTGTTGCTTATAAGGAAGCATCAAATCCTTCTCCAGGCCCCAGTCTAAAAAGGCTCCGAATTTGTTGACCTGAGAGACCTCCAACTCAGCCACCTTGCCCATTACCAGCTTAGGTTCCTTGGTTGTTGCTATCATTCTGTCCTTGGAATCCTTATACAGGAAAACCTCAATCGCATCCCCGATTTGAGCATTTTCCGGGACCTGTTTTGCAGGAAGCAATACCTTATCCTCCACATCCTCCAATGAGGGTGCCAGATAAACTCCGAACTCCACCTTTTTTACCACAATCAAAGTTTGCTTTTCACCTAATTTAATCATTTTCTTCCATCCGTTCTATTATTTCATTGATGTGAATTCCACATTCACATATACATCCGCCGCTTCTCCACTAAGAGATACCACTATACGGCCATCTGCCTGTTCTATCACATGGGGATAAAGGGTATCATTCAGATGTGCCTGCTTTTTGTATTCCACTCTCAAGCCACCAATTTGAAAATCCTGTGGCAGACTATCCACTGCCATACTTACATACTGGGCATTGTTCACATGAAGATTGCTGTCCAAATGCTGCTTTCGCACCAAAATCGGTTCTCCGTCCACACCGTCTCCCTCTATGCGAATCTTCCTGCCTGCATACTCCATCTCCAAAGGCGGCTCCAAGGTATATTTCTCAGTCAGCTCCTTTGGCGCCATCACCGGCTTCATGGTATCAAAGTTCAAAAGTGTCCACAGGGAGTTGGCCTTTGCCAACATCTCACCTTCACGGGTCATCATGCAGAAATTTCTGGAGCCCCAGAATCCTTTAAAATCATGGGGATGGGTACCTATAATAACTTCTTCTCCCAACTTGGGATATCTATTAATATCAATCTGCCAGGATACCAATACCCACACAAGATTGCGTGGCACCAGGTACTCAAATCCTGCTCCCAGCTCCTCTGACTGAAAAGTAGATGCATCCTGAAAATAGTTCAGTAATGCCTCTAATCGCAGCTTGCAATTGCTGTCACACTCACTGTAACGGATTTTACTTTCAAAACTATACATGCTGTTATTGCTCCTCATTACCCATCCTATTCTATCAATTCAATTATCTCATAATACCGGGCGGAATGTCAAATAAGGAAAGTTTAAAGTTTTATAAAGACTATTGCACAAAATAGGCAAATTGAAGTATAATTATTTCAATTGGGAGGAAATAAATGAAACAATTCAAGAAGATTCTGTCATTCATTCTGACACTTATAGCCATCGGCTGTTTGATTGCTGCTGTGACGATTGCCTTCCTGCATAAAAAGGAAGACCGGGATGCTGAAGAAGCGATTCGGGATGCTACGGTATCTCAGAGCGCCACCTCCACACCCCAGCCACAAATCAGCGAACCTCCTCAAGCTACGGCCGTTCCAACTGCTGAACCTGTCACTCCTACTGCGGAACCCACTGCCACCCCTGTTCCCGCCATAGAGAATCCCTACCGGGATTACTATCTGGCGAATTCAGACATGGCCGGTTGGTTAATTGTTCCGGACACAGTGATCAACTATCCCATCATGTGGACGCCGGAGGATGAAAATTACTATCTGTATCGGGACTTTAAAAAGAGGGACAATAACAACGGTTGTCTGATTTTAGACACCGATAGTTCACTAGCTCCCCTTACCACCAATCTGATTATCCACGGACACAATATGAAGTCCGGTGCAATGTTTGGTAACCTTACGGATTATGAAAAGAAATCCTACTTTGAGGATCATAAACAAATCATCCTGTACACACCGGAATGTCAGCGGAATTATGAAGTAATCGCCGTGTTCCGTTCCCAAGTGTATAAGAAGACCGATGATGTATTTAAATTTTATAAGTTTTTCCAAGCAAATACAGAAGAAGAGTTCCGTGATTTTTATGACAATATAAAAGCTCTTTCTTTGTATGATACCGGCGTTACAGCTGAGTTTGGAGACCGTTTTATCACGCTTTCCACCTGCGTATACCATGTGACCAACGGCCGTTTCGTGGTAGTGGCAAAAGAAGTGGAACCCGGGGATTATTATCTCCCCATAGAATAATCAGTAATCAAGTGTAAACAAACACTTAGAAAAATAGGAGGACTTTCATTATGAAGCAAATCAAAAAATTAGTAACTTTATTAACTGCCTTGGTATTGTGTCTGGTACCTCTGTTTGGAAATACCATGACAGTGAATGCTGCAGGCAATACTTACTACATTAAGTATGTAGAGGATATCCAACAATGGAGATTTCTGCCAAATCCCTGGAGTGAAGGCGGATATCATCGCGAACTGTACTATATGCAGTTGGATTTGAAAGATGGTGATGTGATTGTTGTCGACGACAAAGATACTGCTAACACTATTAATTTGGAAGTCAACGTAAATTTAAGCAGCTTATATGTAAATACTGCGAGCATATCCAATATTACGGCTAAAAGCATTGAGAACTGCTATATTATCGAAAACGGAAAGAGTATTATCAATGCACCGGTAAAAAATGCCTATGTTTATGACCAAGCCCTGGGACAGTTCAATTCCGATGTTGAAAACTTGGAAGTTATCGCAAGTAAGGGCGATGTTTTAAATGCTACCGTAGGAAGCAATGGTGGAGTAAAGCACTTAAAAGCATATTCTTCCAAGCTTCATTATGAGTTTTATGATTTTGCTCCCGGCGCTCTCAGCATTGTAAACGGTGAGTTAAAATCTACAGCCGGCACTTACAGTGCTGCCCCTTCCGCTCCTGTTGTTACTCCTGCACCTGCAGCTCCTTCTACTCCCGCAGCTCCTTCCGGAGAGTACGACGATGTACCGAAGACCGCAGATGTTCGCTTCAATCCTTTGTGGTTGATGGCACTTGCAGCAGCTTGTTTCGCAGGTAGCTATGCGTTGAAGAAGAAAGATTAATTATTGAAATAAGAAAAGCTCCTGAGCAAATGCTCAGGAGCTTTTTTAGCAGCGCTACAAGGATTCGAACCTTGAAATGACGGAGTCAGAGTCCGTTGCCTTACCGTTTGGCGATAGCGCTATGTCTCAACTACTTAATGAAGTATACACGATAGTTTTGATTTTGGCAATACCCTTTTTTAAAATTTTTCAAATTTTTGAAACTATTCAGACCTTTATACGCAAACCAATCTCTTCTCGGCTTTCTTTAGCACACAAAAAGGGTCTGCGTATGCACGCAGACCCACATAAACTATACCTCAAACAACAAATCACCATAACTGGGCATGGGCCAGATTTCCTTGGCTACCAGCATTTCCAGCTTATCCACAGGTGCACGCAGGGCTTCCATAGCCACCTTAACGGTATCATTGTAGAAGAATGCCAGCTCCTTAGGACACTTCATGGTCTTAGCCACTGCTTCTGCTTCTTCCAGACGGTTCAGTGCCGCCTTGGTTTCTGCCAGTTTCTCGGATACTTCTTTCAAAAGCTCGGTCTGTACGGTAGCATCCGCACCTGCATCTCTTACTGCAATCACCGTATCAGCCAGAGACTTGGTGTATTTCACTACTGCCGGCAATATCTGCTTCCTGGTCATATCAATCATGGTCAGAGCTTCAATATTGATGGTCTTAGAGAAAGTATCATACAGAACTTCCTTTCTTGCCTCCAACTCTGCCTTGGTGAAAATGTGAAACTTTTCAAACAAGGCAATGGACTTCTCGGTTGTCAAAGTTTCAATGGTTCCCACCATTGAGCTGATATTGGGCAGACCTCTTCTGGCTGCTTCCTCTACCCATTCCTGAGAATATCCGTTACCATTGAAGATAATTCTCTGGTGTTCTGTCATATATTTCTTGATCAAATCATGTACTGCCTGTTCGAAGTCCTCTGCTGCTTCCAGGATATCTGCTGCTTCGCAGAAAGCTTCTGCCACGATAGCGTTCAGGGTAGTATTGGGGCTACCGATGGAGTCTGAAGCACCTACACTACGGAACTCAAACTTATTACCGGTGAAGGCAAAGGGTGAGGTTCTGTTACGGTCAGTGGCATCCTTTACAAAATCAGGGAGCGTGGATACACCGGTTTCCAGCTTTCCGCCTTCTGTCAGATGGGTAGCCTGTCCGGTTTCTACCAGCTGCTTTACCACATCCTCCAGCTGCTCTCCCAAGAAAATAGAGATAATGGCCGGTGGTGCCTCATTACCGCCCAGACGGTGATCATTACCTACATTTGCCGCACTCTGACGGAGCAAGTCTGCATGCTTATCCACAGCACGCATAATACAAGCCAGGACTAACAAAAACTGAATGTTTTCATTGGGGGTATCACCGGGCTCCAGCATGTTCACGCCATTGTCCGTACAAAGGGACCAGTTATCATGCTTACCGGAACCATTTACACCTGCAAAGGGCTTTTCGTGAAGGAGACAGGTCAGTCCGTGACGTCCCGCCACCTTTTTCATAGTCTCCATTACCAGCTGATTGTGGTCTGCCGCAATATTGGCGGTTTCATAGATGGGTGCCAGCTCATGCTGTGCAGGAGCCGCTTCGTTGTGCTGTGTCTTGGCACTTACACCCAGCTTCCAAAGTTCGATATTGATATCTTTCATGTAAGCACCAACACGCTCTCTGATGGTACCGAAATAATGGTCGTCCATTTCCTGTCCTTTGGGCGCCGGAGCACCAAACAGGGTACGACCTGCAAAAATCAAATCTTTTCTCTGTAAATATTTCTGACGGTCTACCAGGAAGTACTCCTGCTCTGCACCCACGCTGGGAGTCACCTTGGTAGCCTCTGTATTGCCGAATAAATGAACGATACGCAAAGCCTGTTCGCTGATAGCTTCCATGGAACGAAGCAAAGGGGTCTTGGTATCCAGCGCTTCTCCCTTGTAGGAACAGAATGCTGTGGGGATACATAAAATCACACCGGTAGCATCCTCCTTCAAAAAGGCAGGGGAAGTAATATCCCAGGTAGTATAGCCTCTGGCCTCGAAGGTAGCGCGAAGTCCGCCGGAAGGGAAAGAAGACGCATCCGGCTCGCCCTTAATCAGCTCTTTGCCGGAAAAGTCCATAATCATACGGCCATCCTCATCGGGATGGGTTACGAATGCATCATGCTTTTCTGCAGTAATACCGGTCAGCGGCTGGAACCAATGGGTATAGTGGGTGGCACCATTCTCAATAGCCCAGTCCTTCATAGCCTTTGCTACTACATCCGCAGTCCCCAGGGACAATTCACCACCCTGTTCCCTAACTCGCATCACTTCTCTATATACTTCCTTGGGTAAGCGTTCTTTCATCTTGCGATGAGTAAAAACCTTACAACCAAACAGCTCTTCTACATTTATCAGATCGCTCATTGTATCTAATGTCCTTTCCGTATATTAACTATTCAGAGTCTACACCATCTAAGTTTATCGGTCAACAGAAATTTATGCTTTTACACGTAACAAATCATACTGCTCCGGCATTTCTGACAATTCCAGCCAGATTACCTGCTTGGAGTGAGGGCAGCTTTCTACGGGCTCCAGGTCACCATTGTACATGGACAGCACCTGTACTTCCACATTCCTTCCGTCAGGCTTCATAATCTCTATGCTATCGCCCACGCAGAACTTATTTCGTTGTTCAATTCTCACAAGCTGCTTCGGCACACCATCTGTTTCTTTCTGTGCCGCTTCCTCTATGATTCCCAGATATATATACTCATTGACATAGGTATTGCTGTCATAAATCTGGGTGTTCTCATCCGGCTTACCGAAATAAAAACCGGTAGTAAACTGACGATAGGTACATTTGGAAATCTCCGCCTTATACCAGTCCATATGGGCCCTATAAATCTCCTCGGACTCAAAATATGCATCAATTGCCTTTCTGTAAGTACGGGCCACGGTAGCCACATAAAGAGCGGTTTTCATACGTCCTTCAATCTTTAAGCTGTCAATTCCCGCAGCTACAATTTCCGGCACGTATTCTATCATACATAAATCCTTGGAGTTAAAAATATAGGTACCGCGCTCATTTTCATAGACCGGCAGATATTCTCCCGGACGCTTCTCCTCCACCACCGCGTATTTCCAACGGCAAGGATGTGTGCAGGCACCCTGATTGGCATCTCTTCCGGTGAAATAATTGCTTAGCAGGCAACGTCCCGAATAGGAGATACACATAGCTCCGTGAATGAAGCTTTCAATCTCCATATCCTCCGGAATATGGGCACGAATCTCAGCTATTTCTTCCAAAGAAAGTTCTCTTGCAGACACTACTCGCTTGGCACCCAGCTGCCACCAGAACAAATAGGTCTGGTAATTGGTATTGTTGGCCTGTGTGGAAATATGAATCTCCACCTCCGGCCACACACTCTTGGCAATAGAAAACATACCCGGGTCAGAAATAATCAATGCATCCGGCTGGTCCGGCTTCATATTCTTCAATTCTTCAAAATATTCTGCTGCTCCTGCCAAATCATCATTATGTGCCAGAATATTGGCTGTCACATATACCTTTACTCCGTGTGCATGGGCAAAAGCGATTCCTTCCGCCATCTCCGCAGATGTAAAATTCTTCGCCTTTGCACGCAGGCCAAAAGCCTCTCCTCCAATATATACCGCATCGGCACCAAAGATAACAGCTGTTTTCAAAACTTCCAGACTACTGGCCGGAATCAACAATTCAGGTTTCTCTCTTCTCATTCTTTCTCCTCAGGCATAGCCTTTTTTACACTTAATGTAATACCATCCCCCACCGGCAAAATACAGGTCTCCAACTGAGGATGATGAGTCAGTTCATACAAATACTCACGCATTCTGCCGTGAATGGTTCGGTTTCTTCGTACCACCGCATAGCGGGACTCTATCACATCCCCGTCCTGTAACACATTATCGGACAGCAACAAACCATCTACTGCCAAAAGGCGCAGGATATCCGGCATGAAATGGATGTACTGCCCCTTTGCCGCATCCATAAAAATCAAGTCATATTGACCATCCAGTTGCTGCAAAATATCCGTAGCATCCCCCTCTAATAAGGTGATACATTCTTCCTTGCCAGCCTTCTTAAAGTTCTCTCTTGCAATGGGAATCCTGGGCTCATACTTCTCAATCGTAGTAATCTTACACCCCTTCGGCGCATACTCACTCATAAGGAGCGCCGAAAAGCCGATGGCTGTTCCTACCTCCAGAATTTTCATAGGCCGTTTCATGGTCAGTAAAAACCGCAAAAAGGTCTGCATCTCCTTACGGATGATGGGTACCTCTGTTTCCAGGGCAAATTTCTCTATTTCGTTCAAAAAAGGCGTATTGCCTTTATCAAATGAATTAATAAAGGCAACCATTCTATCATCTACTATCATACTATTCTTCTTTCGTTTCCGGTGCAATGGTCATAAACTTCAACATCTCATCCACCGTCATATTGGTGTTCAGGGTAAAGGTACCCGGCAATAAATCCTTTTTATACTCTGAAAGTGCATGCTGGATTCGAAACAGCTTCTCATCCCGAATCAGCCCCTTCATCAACAAAAGCTGTCCCATTTCCTTAGCTGACATACCCTCCGGAATGGTAACCACCACTTCTCTGCCTTCGTCCTCAGCTGCCATAGCCGGCTCCTCAAAAATACGATAGCCGTAATCATATGCCAGCAAAGCACCCTTGTATATAAACATTGCTATGATTGCTATGATCGCCACCTTCAGTATGGTCTCACACACTGTTAATACGATATCTCTTACCTTCATACGTTTCCTCCATATGAACCAAATCCCCGACATCTGTTATTCAAAATCAATGGCATCCGCAATCCGTACATTATTGTGCTGTATTAGTCTGCAAAATGCCAGCTCCGCCGCCAGGAAATCATTTACCAACGGATTCTCCCGAAAATCACGATACTCTCTTTCAAAGGCTTCAATCTTTTCAAATACCATGTCTTTTCCGGTCTGCATCTCAAAGTTTTTGGCTCTAAACTCATCAATCTGGGCCTTTAATTCGGGATATGCCTTCACACGCTCCTTTTGCAGGGCATACTCCTTATACTCCCGGGACTCCAGAATCTTGTCTATATATGCCTGCAAAGCCTGTTCCATACTAAACCTCCATAATAATGGGCAAAATCATGGGACGTCTCTTGGTCTTTCTCCAGACATAGTCTCCCAGCGCATCCTTGGTTGTATTTTTCAGCTTACCCCAGTCGGAGATGCCACGTTCAATACAGTGATTAATGGCTTCATCTACCACCACTCTGGCTTCTTCCATCAACTCATCTGATTCTCTTACATACACAAAGCCACGGGTTACAATATCCGGTCCTGCCACCAGCTGTCCGGTATAACCGTCCAGGGACATCACCACAATAATGATACCGTCTTCTGCCAAATGCTGGCGGTCACGCAGTACCACATTTCCTACGTCTCCTACTCCCAGACCATCCACCAGAATACCGCCTACAGGTACCTTTCCGGTAATCTGTGCATCCTCCTCTGACAGCTCCAATACATCGCCGGATGAAAGAATAAAGGTATTCTCTTTCTCAATTCCCAGACTCTGTGCAATCTTCGCCTGTGCCTTTAAATGCTTGTATTCACCATGCACGGGAACCGCATACTTGGGACGCACCAGGGTGTAAATCAGTTTGATTTCTTCCTGGCAGGCATGTCCGGATACATGGGTATCCTGGAAAATAACATCCGCACCCTTGCGAAGCAACTCATTAATCACCTTGGTAACCGCCTTCTCATTGCCGGGAATGGGGCTGGATGAGAAAATAACCGTATCACCGTGACCAATGGTAATCTTACGGTGCATATTGCTGGCCATACGGCTCAGCGCCGCCATACTCTCACCCTGACTGCCGGTGGTTATAATAACCTGTTTTTCATCAGGATAGTTCTTCAACTGTTCAATCTCTATCAAAGTATTGTCAGGGATACTGATACATCCCAAATTGGATGCAGTCTCAATAATGCTGACCATACTACGGCCTTCCACCACTACCTTGCGGCCGAATTTATATGCTGTATTAATAATCTGCTGTACACGGTCTACATTGGAAGCAAAGGTAGCCACAAATATTCTGCTGCTCTTGTGCTCCTCAAACAGTGTATCAAAGGTTTTGCCCACGGTTCGTTCCGACTGGGTAAAGCCGGGTCTCTCCGCATTGGTAGAATCACACATCAATGCCAATACGCCCTTTTTGCCAATCTCAGCAAAACGTTGTAAATCAATGGCATCTCCGTATACCGGAGTATAATCTACCTTGAAATCCCCTGTATGCACCACGGTACCTGCCGGGGAATAAATAGCCAATGCTGCCGCATCCACAATACTGTGGTTGGTCTTAATAAACTCCACTCTGAACTGTCCCATATTGATGGACTGTCCGAATTTCACCACTTTTCTCTTAGTGGTCTTTAACAGGCTGTGCTCCTTCAGCTTATTCTCAATAATCCCCATGGTCAGACGAGTCGCATACACGGGCGCGTTCAATTCCTTCAAAATATAAGGCAACGCACCAATATGATCCTCATGTCCGTGGGTAATTACAAAGCCCTTAACCTTATCCACATTATCCTTTAGGTAGGTGATATCCGGAATAACCAAATCAATACCAAGCATATCATCGGCCGGAAAGGCTAAACCGCAATCCACAACAATAATACTGTCCTCATATTCGAAGGCAGTAATATTCATACCAATCTGCTCCAAGCCGCCTAAGGGTATCACCTTCAGCTTGGACACATTTATATTCTCTTTTTTCTTACTCAATCAATTTTCCTCCACGTTCCTACTCTTCATCCTGTACGAATTCGATATCGTCCAACATGCTTTCGAACACACCGGCTACTGCTGCCAGTTCCGCGTCGTCGGATACAATTGTAAAAACGCTCTCCTCATCGCCGTCCTGTGACAAATCCTTCAGAATCAATGCCTCTCCGTCGCCTTCTTCAAAATCGGTCACCAGTATATAATTGTAACCACCGATGCGGGTCTGCTCCAGTACAAAAAACTCTACGGGTGCTTCTCCGTCCGGATGAAATGTAATTTTTTCTAATTTACTCATTGCTTCTCCTATCCAGAAATCCCTGTAAAATCAGGGTTGCAGCAATCATGTCCACATAATCCTTTCGGTTCTCCCTTCGTATTCCTGCTTCCATCATTGCTCTGTCTGCTGCTACTGTGGTTAATCTTTCGTCCCACATATGAACAGGTAACCCTGTTCTTCTCTCCAGTTTCTCCTTAAACTCCATGGTCAGGGCTACTCTCTCCCCTTCCGTGGCATTCATATTCTTCGGCATCCCAAGCACGATTTCCTCTACTTCATACTCTACAATCAGTTCTTCGATTCTGGCCAATGTCTGACGCAGCTTATTCTCCTCCTTGCGGCGGATAATCTCAATGCCCTGTGCTGTTATCAAAAGTGCATCACTTATGGCAACTCCCACTGTTTTGGATCCAAAATCCAAGCCCATGATTCGCATAACTTCTACCATGCCCTTTCTGTTCTCTATCGTAACCTTTGGCAGCTTTTACCATCCCTTGGTCCGGATGTACTCCTTCAAAAGTTCCTCTACCAATTCATCACGTTCCACCTTCATAATCAGACTTCTGGCTCCCATATGGCTGGTAATATAGGTAGGATCCCCACTCATTATATAACCAACAATCTGATTCACCGGGTCATAACCTTTTTCCGTCAACGCTTCATACACTGTGGAAAGAATTATTTTCACACCGGTCTCCGGTTCTGCCTGTACTTTAAAGTATTGTGTATTGGTCAAGTCTCCCATTCTTTCGTTCCTCCTCAATGTACCAATTCCTATTGCTGTAACCCTGTATTATCTTTTTATCATACCTTATTATCACGAAAATTTCAATGCATCTTCATGATTTCTACGGTTAATTTAGCACATCCTCCAGCAAAAATCGCTCTGTTTTGACGTTTCTTAACTCGTTAACCAAATCTTCGTCACTGCTTACCGCCACCTTCACATAATCCTTAGTATGGCCAATCTGATAGGTTTTTCCCTTTATGTCCTTGCTTTCCTCAAACAGCACCTGTACTTCCTTGCCCAGGTAAAAACTACGGAACTCCTTCGACTGCTTACCCTCCAATTCCAGCAGGATATTGCTCCTTTGCGTCTTAACCGGATCCGGCACCTGACCCGGCATATTGGCCGCAATCGTGCCTCTGCGCTTGGAATATTTAAAGATATGCATTTCAAAAAAGCCGATTTCTTCTAAAAATGCTTTGGTTTGTGCAAACTCTTCCTCCGTCTCCTGAGGAAATCCCACAATCACATCCGTGGTAATGGCCGGACGTTCGAAAGCTTCGCGCAGCATCTCCACACTCTGCCTATATTCCTTCGTAGTATAATGACGATTCATACGCTTCAAAGTAGTGTCGGAACCGCTTTGCAGAGAAAGATGGAAATGGGGGCAAATTTTAGTCAGTGCGGCCAGTCTCTGTGCAAATTCTTTCGTCACAATACGAGGCTCCAAAGAACCGATACGGATACGCTCCAGTCCTTTTATTCCATGAATCCTCTCTATCAAATCCATCAGCTTGGAATTTCCGGAATAATCATGTCTTCCCTCTGATTTCATCACTTCCTTACTGACTCCCTGTTGCCAGGCTTTTTCCTCAAAATCAATCCCATAGGAGCTGATATGGATACCGGTCAGAACGATTTCCTTATAGCCCGCTTTTACCAGACCTTCTACTTCCTTTTTGATATCCTCCCACTTACGGCTTCTTACTCTGCCACGGGCATAGGGAATGATACAATAGGTACAAAACTGATTGCAGCCATCCTGAATCTTGATATAAGCACGGGTGTGCTCTGCTGTTTTCTTCAGAGTCATTTCCTCATATTCACAGGTCTGATTCACATCTATAATGGTGGTATCCTGTAAGGTCTTGTCCACCTTATCCCCTGTATCAAGCATACCTCTTTCTTTCAGATAGCTCTCTATAATATTAACAATATCCTTCTTGCGGTTATTACCGATGGCCAGGTCTATGCTGTCATCCGGCAACACATCCTCCTTACCGGTCTGTACATAACAACCGATTGCCACCACAACAGCATCCGGATTCTTCGCCTTGGCACGATGAAGCATCTGGCGGCTTTTTCGGTCAGCCATATTGGTTACCGTACAGGTATTTACAATATAAATATCCGCCTTTTCATCAAATGATACAATATTGTACCCGTTTTCCAGCAACATTTGTTGCACAACATCCAATTCATAGGAATTTACCTTGCATCCCAGATTGTGTAATGCCACATTTTTCATGTTTTTCCTCACTTTTTTTGTATTGTTTGCTCCTTGACTTTTTCACGTCTTCACTTTAATATGATAATCGAAGGTATGATAAACATTAAGGAGGTAGATATTATGAAAACAGTAAAGATTTCTCTTAATTCCATTGACAAGGTAAAATCCTTCGTGAATGACATCACAAAATTCGATTATGATTTCGATTTAGTATCCGGCAGATACGTTATCGATGCAAAATCCATCATGGGTATTTTCAGCTTAGACCTTTCTAAGCCCATCGATTTAAACATCCATGCCGAAGAGAACATTGATGAGGTTATGGCTGTATTAGCACCTTACATGATCTAATCCGTAATCGCACACCCCGGAAGCCAAATGGTTTCCGGGGTCTTTATTTTCTAACTAACCACAATCAACTCATCGGTCTCTAACGCAGTCTTTACCAGTTCGTCAATCTTTTCTTCCAGATTCTGCTCATGCTTACGGATTACCTTTACATTCGGCTTGGTCACAGGATGCTTAGCCACGAAAATAGTACAACAATCCTCATAAGGCAAAATAGAAGTTTCAAAGGTTCCGATTTTCTCGGAAATTTC
Source organism: Lachnospiraceae bacterium (assembly GCA_017520425.1). Lineage (GTDB taxonomy): Bacteria > Bacillota > Clostridia > Lachnospirales > Lachnospiraceae > Acetatifactor. The sequence continues at coordinate 126,698 of JAFXFO010000032.1, forward strand.
CACGATTTCCTGCTTATCAAAACCAATCAAAGGTCTGTATACGGGAAGCTCACACACTTCATTGGTAGCCACCAGGGAAGCCATGGTCTGGCTTGCCACCTGACCGATACTTTCACCGGTAATGAGGCCCAGACAATCGGTCTGCTTCGCAATGGTCTCTGCAATACGCATCATATAACGACGCATAATAATGGTCAGCTCCTCATGGGGACAATTCTCATAGATATACAGCTGAATATCCGTAAAATTAATCACATGCAGATAAATGGGTCCGGTATACCGGGAAACCAATCTGGCCAAATCCACTACCTTCTGCTTTGCTCTGTCAGAGGTATACGGCGGTGCATGGAAATACACTGCATCAATCTTTACGCCACGCTTGGCAATCATATAACCGGCAACCGGCGAATCAATACCGCCGGACAAAAGAAGCATGGCTTTACCGCCGGTACCAACAGGCATACCGCCGGGTCCGGGGATAATCATGGAATACACATAAATCTTCTCACGAATCTCAATATTAAGCATCATATCCGGTTTGTGCACATCCACATGCATTTCCGGATAGGCCTTCAGGATAGCCTCTCCCATCTCCATATTAATGGTCATGGAATCCTTGGGGAAGTTTTTGCGGGCACGACGGGCATGCACTTTAAAGGTCATATTTTTGTCCGGATATACATCATCAATATATTTCAGCACATTTTCACAAAGCTTTTCAAATCCTTCATCCTCCATGGATACCACAGGACAGATACCCGAAATACCGAATACCTTCTTCAGATTCTCCACGGTCTCATCAAAATCAAATTCCGTTAGGGCATCCACAAAAATACGTCCCTGAGTCTTGTGAATCTTAAACTCACCTTCACATTTCTTCAGTGCATACTTTATCTGCTGCACCAGTGCATCTTCAAATAAATATCTGTTTTTACCTTTTATACCGATTTCGGCATACTTAATCAAAAAAGCTGTAAACATGTTATTTCCTCCGCGTATATTTTCTCAGCATGGGTATCAATTCATACAATACCTGCAGTGTTTCCTCTATCTCTTTCCTGGTGGTAAGCACGGAAAAACTGAAACGAATGGTGGAGTCCCAGTATTCTCTTTGTAATCCGATAGCCTTTAAGGTTTCTGAGGTTTGGGGCTTATTGGATGCGCAGGCACTTCCTGCGGAAATATATATTCCCTTATCCTCCAGGGCGTGAAGCAATACCTCACTACGCACCCCTGCCACAGACACACTGACCACATGGGGAGCAGTACCGCGACAGTCCGCATCTCCCGGTATAAGTCCGTTCACCTGGATTCCCTCCATCGTGGTGACTCCTTTTATGAAGTATTCCTTCAGTTCATAAAGATGATTCACTTCTTCATCCAAATGCTCATACAAAAGCTCTGCTGCCTTAGCCATACCCGCAATCCCGGGCACATTCTCCGTACCCGAACGCATATTTTTCTGCTGACCGCCACCGTAGGTAATAGGCAGTATCTTCACTTTCTCACCCACATACAAAAATCCCACGCCCTTAGGACCATGGATTTTGTGGCTGCTGACAGACATCAGGTCTATATTCAACTTCTTGGGATAAATCTTAAACTTACCAAAACCCTGCACTGCATCCACATGGAACAGTATGGCCGGATTCATCCGTTTAATCAAGGCTCCTGCTTCTGCAATAGGCTGCAGGGAACCGATTTCATTGTTCACATACATCATGGAAACCAATATGGTATCCGGCCGGATGGCTCTTTGCAAATCCTCCAAACGTACTCTTCCGCTTTTATCCACCGGCAGGTAAGTCACTTGGAAGCCCTGACTTTCCAGATAACTCATGGTCTGCAACACCGCAGGATGCTCAATCTTAGTAGTAATTAAATGCCTGCCTCTTCGCATATTGGCCATGGCACATCCGATCAATGCCATATTGTCGGATTCTGTACCGCCGGAGGTAAAGATAACCTCCTTCTCCGATACCTTCAATAGTTTCGCCAGAGTCTCTTTTGCATACCGAATATAACTCTCCGCTTCCACACCTTTGCGATGCATGCTGGAGGGATTCCCATAGTCTTCACACATTACTTTGGTCATCAGCTGCGCCACTTCCGGCAATACCCTGGTAGTCGCTGAATTGTCCAAATATATTTCCATCGCCAACTCTCCTTTACTAATCCCCTCGGACAAACTTTTATAGGCTCTTCCTTAGGATACGTATCTATCTTATATTATGCAGAATTTTGTAGAAAAGAAACCTGCAGATCCGTTTTTCTGTTATTGCTCCAACTGATACATAATCCAAGAAAGCACGGTAAATCCCGCTGTCTCCGTACGAAGAATCCGTTTGCCCAGGGTAATGGGCTCCACTCCGTTCTGAATCGCCGCTTCCACTTCCGCTTCTTCAAAGCCACCCTCAGGACCGATAAAGATAGCAACCCTTTGTCCCGGCTGCAGATGTCCGATGATTTCCTTGGTTTTACTCATATCCTCTGCCAGTTCATAGGGAATCAGCTTCACCTCAAAATCCTTTACAAAATTCATGGCTTCCTTGAAGCTCATAACATCCTTCACTTCCGGCACAATCCTTCTCTTGCTCTGCTTGGCCGCCGCTTCTGCGATTCCCTGCCAGCGGGTAATCTTTTGCTTAGCCTTTTTATCATCCAGCTTCACCACACAGCGTTTGGTCGCTACCGGCACCACAGCATACACTCCCAGCTCCACTGCCTTTTGGATAATCAGCTCCATTTTGTCAGCCTTGGGCAGCCCCTGAAACAAATATACTTCTGAAGGAAGCTCCACACCATCCTCTTTCACAAAACGCAGCTCGCAGGTGATGCATTCCTCGTCCATGGCCACAATACCGCAACGGTACTCCTTACCGTCCACACCATTACTGACAGACAGTTCTTCCCCTATCTTCATACGAAGCACATTCTTTATATGGTTTACATCCTGCCCCTCGATTCTGACAGTCTTGTCAGATATCTGATGAGGTTCTACGAAAAATTGGTACATAGTATTCTCCAAAAACACATTATTCTACTGAAAAAGGCCATTGGCAAATGGACTTTTTCCAAGCAACTAAACCGCAGGTTTCGTCGCAGTGACACTGACCCACTCACCCTGATAGGTCACTTCCACTACTTCCAGTCCGGCTGCCTTCACAGCATCCACTACAGTCTGCTCCTTATCATCGATAATACCGGAGGTGATATAAATTCCGCCGGGCTTCAGCTGGTTTACAATCACAGGAGTCAGGGGCACCAGTACATCTGCCAGAATATTTGCTACCACGATATCGTAGCATTCATAGCCAACTCTGTCCTGAATCTCCTTATCCGTGATAATATTTCCAATCATCATTTCAAACTGCTCCGGTGCAATACCGTTGTTTGCACAGTTGTCTGCCACTGCATCAATGGCACAAATATCCAAATCCGTGCCCACTGCATGCTTTGCTCCGAACATCAGGGACAAAATAGCCAGAATACCGCTTCCTGTTCCCACGTCCAAAAGCTCCGTCTCAGGAGTGATATACTTACGCAACTGACGGATACAAAGCTGGGTGGTCTCATGCATACCGGTACCAAAAGCAGTGCCCGGATCAATATGCAGCACCATCTTTTCATCATCCTCCGGCTTCACATCTTCCCAGGAAGGAATCACCAAAATGTCATCTATATAAAACTGGTGGAAATATTCCTTCCAGTTATTAATCCAATCAATGTCCTCGGTCTCGTCCACAGTAATGGTACCTTCGCCGATTTCCATAAAGGTACGCAAATCTTCCAACTCAGCCTCTACATTCGCCAGAATTGTTTCCACATCCATGGGCTCACCCTGTACTTCCAAACTACCGTCTTCCTTCTGCTCCACAAAGAAGCTCAAATATGCCACACCGTCATCTTCTTCTGTCTCCGGCAGAATATCCACAAACATCTGCTCCTTTTCCAATGTAGTCAAAGGAATCTTATCCTCAATCTGTGCTCCCTCAAAACCGATATCATATAAAGTACTGATGATAATATCCTCAGCATCTGTAATTGTCTTAATCTGAAATTTCACCCACTTCATGGTATCCTCTCCTTTTCCCCGAATTCTACGCATAGTTATTTTAATTTTACTCTCCATAGAAAGCCGTGTCAAACATTTCTTGGAAATGCCTTATTTCTATTGTTAGAAAAATGAATCGTTTTCCGACTTTTATTTGTAATTTCTTTACAAAAATACTTGCATAGTGTCATGTTTTCATGCATACTAGAAGTAGTACTTTTATGAAAGGACGATGATTATGAGTAGCTTTATTACCGATAATGAAAAGAAATTCCGTGAATGGTTACGTCGTCAGGTAACACGTGAAGGTGTACGTCGTTATTCAGACAATGCGATTATCGCATATTCTCATTGCTTGAGAACTGCTTGCATGAAGATTACCCCCTATGTAGCCAATAACTTATTTAGTATCAGCGACAGCCAGGAATACGAAAAGGTTCTGGAAAAGATTATTTATTCCGACAACTTTGAAACCGTAAATGAAGAATCCGGCAACGGTACCTTCATCACTTCACTGAAATTGTATCAGCATTTATTGAAGTACGGTATCAATTCTACAGCGCCCAACCTTTCTGCGGCTTTTTACATCACAGAAAACGGTGAGGATGCAAGATATGATGAAGAACGTGGCTTAAAGTATCACTATGAAGAAGTAATCATGACTCCCATCCAAAAGATTTATTACGGTGCGCCCGGTACCGGTAAATCTTACTCTGTAAGTAAACTGATTGAATCAGAGTATCCGGACCCTAAGGATTATGACGAGCATTGCAGACGTTTGATTTTCCACCCCACCTACACCTATGAAGAATTGGTGGGTGATGTGAAGCCTTTCCTTACTCAGGACAAGCCGGTTGAGTATATGTTCGTTCCCGGACCTTTGACTGCTATATTGAAGGATGCCTTCTCCAATCCTAAGGAGAAGTACTATCTGGTAATCGAAGAAATTAACCGTGGTAATGCACCTGCGATTTTTGGTGACCTGTTCCAGTTGTTAGATCGTAGCGAAGCAGGTAAATCCCGCTATCCCGTACAGAATCATCTGATTTCCTCTTATCTTTCCAGAGACCCTGGATTAAAACATATTTTTATAGACAGTAAGATTTGGTTCCCTTCCAACTTAAACATTCTGGCTACCATGAATACTGCCGACGAAAATATCTTCATTCTGGATAGTGCGTTTAAGAGACGTTTTGCACTGGATTATGTACGAATCGACTTTGATAAACTGCCGGAAGCTTGGACCAAACCTTATGACACCTTCGCCGGCAACAAGCCTTTGACCAACTTGTTCTCAGGCACATCCTTAGCATCTTATGCCTCCAGACTTTATCTGGACAACAAGCTGAACCGTGACTGGGCAACCTTCGCAACATTGGCCAACGAATTAATCGATATCACCAATATGGAGGTAAAGAGATCTGCCAACCCTCAGCTGGCCAGAATTGCAGAGAATAAGAAACTGGGACCTTTCTTCGTGTCAGCAAATGATTTGAAAGAAAGAGAGAACTTTATCAACAAGGTAATCTTCTACTTAAAGCAGGACGTATTCCCTTATAGCGACCGCTATATGACCGATTCCTACGAAGATATCTTTATGAAGTATCTGAGGCCGGATTCTGATATATTTGAATTATTAACCTAATACATAAGAAATGCGCCACCCTTACGGATGGCGCATTTTTACGTTTCACTATTTCCAAAATCCTTTTTTCTTTTTATCCTTGCTGTCGTTTTTGTCATCATCATCCTTGGTCACATTCTTTGCTGCATTCAAAGAATCACCACTGATTTCATCAAACTTACGCAATAATTCCTTGGCTTCATGAGAAAGCTTATCCGGTGTCTCGATAACCAATGTTACATAATGGTCTCCGCGTACATCCTTATTACGCAAGGTAGGAACACCCTTACCCTTCAAACGAACTTTCGTATCGGTCTGTGTACCGGCCTTTACATCATAGATGACCTTACCATCCACAGTATCAATTACCACTTCTCCGCCCAATGCTGCTACTGCAAAGGAAATGGGCACGGTAGAGAAAATATTGTAATCCTGTCTCTGGAAAATAGGATGTCTGCCTACGATTACCTCTACCAGTACATCACCACGGGCACCGCCATTGGTTCCGGGCTCACCCAAACCGGGCATACGCTTGCACTGTCCGTTGTCAATACCGGCGGGAATATCCACCGCATAACGCTTCTTCATGGGTACATAACCGGTTCCGCGACAATCGTTACATTTATCCTTAATCATCTTTCCGGATCCCTGACAATCGGGACAGGTCTGAACATTACGCACTGTACCGAAGAAGGACTGCTGGCTGAATACCACCTGACCCTTACCACCACATTTGGTACAGGTTTCGGGACTGGTTCCGGGCTTGGCACCACTACCGTTACAGGTCTTACAAGTCTCCTTAATGGTAAGTTCTATCTGTTTTTCACATCCGAATACTGCCTCTTCGAAGGTTACGCGGATACTGGTACGCAGATTAGCTCCCTTCATAGGGCCTGCACTTGTACTACTGCTTCTGCGGCTACCTCCAAAGAAATCACCAAAGATATCACCAAACATCTCACTGAAGTCCATGCCGCTGAAGTCATAAGCTCCGCCCGCACCGGTACTTCCGTCAAATGCAGAATGTCCGAATTGGTCATACTGACGTTTCTTCTCCGGATCGCTCAATACTGCATAAGCTTCGGATGCTTCCTTAAATTTCTTCTCTGCCGTAGCATCACCCGGATTTGCATCCGGGTGATATTTTTTTGCAAGGTTACGATATGCTTTCTTAATCGCTGCCTCGTCTGCGGATTTATCCACGCCGAGGACCTCATAATAATCGCGCTTTTGTTCTGCCATAATCGTCTGCCTTTCTATTACTCAAATTAAACCTCGCGGAAATCTCCGTCGATTACATCATCTTCGGGAGCGCTTTCGGTAGCACCTGCATCTGCTGCGCCGCCATCGAAGCCACCATCAAAACCGCCCATATCAGGACCTGCCTGGCCTGCTGCACCCTGCATGTTCTCATACATCTTGGTGAACAGATTCTGTGCGCTGGTCATAAGCTTTTCTTTTGCAGCCTTCAATTCATCTACATCCGCTTCACTCATTTCCTGATTAGCGGTTCTCTCAAGAATAGCCTTAACCTCTGCCATATCAGCTTCTACCTGAGCCTTGTCAGATTCGCTAATCTTGTCGCCTACTTCTTCAAGTGCCTTTTCAGTCTGGAATACGAAGGAGTCTGCATCATTTCTTGCTTCTACAGCTTCCTTTCTCTTCTTATCCTGTGCTTCGAATTCAGCAGCTTCCTTTACAGCTCTTTCGATTTCTGCATCAGACATGTTAGTGCCTGCAGTAATGGTAATATGCTGTTCCTTACCGGTTCCCAAATCCTTAGCGGATACATTTACGATACCGTTTGCATCGATATCAAAGGTAACCTCAATCTGAGGAACACCTCTACGTGCAGGAGGGATACCGTCTAAACGGAACTGTCCGAGAGACTTGTTGTCCTTTGCAAACTGTCTTTCACCCTGTACTACATTGATATCTACTGCGGTCTGGTTGTCAGCTGCGGTAGAGAAGATCTGGCTCTTCTTTGTAGGAATGGTTGTATTTCTTTCAATCAATCTGGTAGCAAAACCACCCTGAGTCTCGATAGACAGAGACAGAGGAGTTACGTCTAACAGTAAGATTTCGCCTGCACCTGCATCGCCTGCCAGCTTACCACCCTGGATGGAAGCACCGATAGCTACACATTCATCAGGATTCAATGCCTTGCTGGGCTCCTTGCCGGTCAACTGTCTTACCTTATCCTGAACTGCAGGAATACGGGTAGAACCCCCAACCAAAAGTACCTGACCTAAATCAGCGTTGGTTAAGCCTGCATCCTTCATAGCGTTCTGTACAGGTGTAGCAGTTCTTTCTACCAAATCATGAGTTAATTCATCAAATTTTGCACGGGTTAAATCAATATCAAAGTGCTTAGGACCTTCTGCAGTTGCAGTGATGAAAGGCAGGTTGATATTGGTGGTCATTGCAGAAGAAAGCTCCTTCTTAGCCTTTTCAGCTGCTTCCTTTAATCTCTGCATAGCCATCTTGTCATTGGAAAGGTCTACACCTTCTGCCTTCTTGAACTCAGCAAGCATCCACTGGGTAATCTTGTTATCAAAGTCATCACCACCGAGATGGGTATCACCATTGGTAGCTAATACTTCGATGACACCGTCACCGATTTCGATAATGGAAACGTCGAAGGTACCGCCACCCAAGTCGTAAACCATGATCTTCTGCTCTTTTTCATTGTCCAAACCGTAAGCCAAAGCAGCTGCGGTAGGCTCGTTGATAATACGCTTTACATCAAGACCTGCAATCTTACCTGCATCCTTGGTTGCCTGACGCTGAGCATCGTTGAAGTATGCAGGAACAGTAATAACTGCATCTGTTACCTTTTCGC